>NZ_JBWKVU010000012.1:0-252071 GCF_059421865.1 Pseudomonas sp. GW821-FHT02B10
GATGGTAGTGTGGGGTTTCCCCATGTGAGAGTAGGTCATCGTCAAGATTAAATTCCGAAACCCCAATTGCGAAAGCAGTTGGGGTTTTGTTTTTGCGCGCGGAAAAACCTTTCCAGTCAACGGAGAGCAGCGCCCCTCGACTCAAGAACTACCTCAAGCCGAAGGCACCTTGGCGGGTGTTAACGTCCCTGGCTGTTGTGCGTTAGCCGGGCTACCCACTTGCCATGCTGCTCGCCATTCTTCAATGCCTGCAGTTTCTCCGGCAACTGGTTGAAGTCGAACTCAATCAGCGGTGCAGGTTGCAGCAGACCCGATACAGCCCCGCTCATCAGTTGCTCGGCGTACTGACGTAGCTGTTGCCAGTCGGCCCGGCTGCCGTAAGCGTGAATACTGTTGAGGGCCACCTCGTGGAGTGAGATCGCGGTGCTGAACGCCGGCAATGGCGCTGCCTCCTGACGATCCTGAATACACACCAGATGCCCGTTGTAACCCAGCAGTGCTGCCAGGCTGCGCGCGTGAGCGCCGCTGACGGTATCGTACAGTGCATGCAGGCGACGTTCCCCCAACTGTGATTGCAGCTCGGTTTGCCAAGTGTCTGCCTGATAGTCGAAGACCCCGACCGCGCCTTGCGCCAGCAACCGCGCATGGTGCTGGGCAGACGCCGTCGCCCACACCCGCAAACCGCGTTGCACCGCCAATTGGACCAGCAACGAACCCACCGCGCCTCCGGCCCCCACCACCAGCACATCACTTGCCCCCACAACGGGGACCTTATCCAGCGCCTGCAAGGCGGTCAGGCCGGGGCAGGGCAGGCTGGCGGCAACTGCGTCATCCAGTGACTCAGGAACCGGCAGCGCCGCATCGGCATCGAGCAGGCAATACTCGGCGAAGCTGCCATCACGGCTCAACGACTGGTGATAAGCCACCCGCGTACCGATCTTCAGCGTCACCGCGGAACCCGCGGCCACCACCACGCCAACGCCATCGACACCAGGCACGCGGCCGGTATGCCAATCGGCATGTCCCCACTCGATGATCTTCCAGTCCACCGGGTTGAGGGCGATCGCGGTATTGGCGATCAGCACTTCATTCGCTCCCGGTTGCGGCAATGTCTTGCGGATCAGTTGAAGGCCTTCCAGGCCGGCTCCTGCGGTCCAGCCCCAGGCGTTGTATTCAGTTGGCATGGTGAAACCTCGGCAGTACGAATTCGGCAATTTCCTCGATGGCCTCGGCCACCGGGCGTTCACTGCGGCGCAGATGCAGGCCGACATGCTGCACGCCTGCCTCACGCAGGGCCTGCAGTTCCTCGATCAGTGCCAGGCGCCCACAGCGGCCACCAAAGCGCAGGCGCTGCATGGGTGCATGCGGGTCAGCGGCAAGGTCCAGGTGGACGAAACTGATATAGGGTTTGTCGCCACCGACCTCACGCCAGAGCGCGATGCGTCGGCGATGTTCGTCCGGGGTGCCCGGGTAGGCGAGCCAGCCGTCCATGTGTTCACCGATCCAGGCCGGCGATTGCTGGCCCAGCCCGGCCACCAGCAGCGGTGCGGCTTCAGGACGCTGTGGCAGCAGATGCGCACCCTCGGGTAAACGATCCTGCCCCTGGCTGTGCAACAGCTCGACAGCATCGCGAAAGAGTTCTGCGCGCTGGGCGTAATCGACACCGAACAGCGGATACTCCATCGGCCGGTCACCACTGGCGACCCCCAGCAGCAATCGACCATCGCTCAACTCGTCGATGCTGTTGGCGGCCTTGAGGGTCAGCCACGGCTGACGCAACGGCAGGACCACCGCGGCGGTTCCGAGCATGATGTTCTGCGTGATGCCAGCCAGATAGCCGAGGTAGGAAAAGGTTTCGAAGACCTGAGCGGCATCGCCGAAATTCGGGTCGTACACCGGTACGTCACGTACCCATAGCGCGCGAAAGCCGGCCTGGTCCGCCAGGCGGGCGAGGGTTGCGTGCTGCTTGAGGTCCGGCACGCCGAAGGGGCGATCTTCGGCCTGGCGCAGGCGTTGGCCATCGCTGGACCAGTCGTTATCGAGCGGCAGTTCCAGGCCGACGGAAAAGTTGTTCCTGCCAAGCAGGCGTTGAAAACGAGGATGCATGAAGGGCTCCAGCGTCTCGCCCGTGGCAAGACGGTCATAGGGATCACAGCGCAGCAGTATCCC
The DNA here is from genome assembly GCF_059421865.1 of Pseudomonas sp. GW821-FHT02B10. NCBI lineage: Bacteria > Pseudomonadati > Pseudomonadota > Gammaproteobacteria > Pseudomonadales > Pseudomonadaceae > Pseudomonas > Pseudomonas sp. GW821-FHT02B10. Next base: position 2,170 of record NZ_JBWKVU010000012.1, read on the forward strand.
CAGGCCCGGCCCACAGAAAAATGCATGAATCGGAACAACAATCTTGAGCGGGCATCACGAATCGGCCGAATTCTTCATGAAAGCGCCGGGACGGTTTTTGGTATGGTGCAGCTCGCTTTTCAAGGGACCGACATTCACCCGCACGGATCAGCGTTCACTATTCCACGAGAAGCTGTAGCAATGCCTGAACCGATACCGATCAAGGACCACGAAAAAGAGACGCGGCTGGTCAACAAAAGACTGTTGGCCTGCGCGCTCCTGGTGGTCGCCATCACCTGCACCCTGATCGGGCGCCTGTACTTCCTGCAGGTGGTCGAATTCGACTATCACTCGACCATCTCCGAAAACAATCGTGTGCACGTGCTGCCCATCACCCCGACTCGCGGCCTGATCTACGACCGCAACGGCGTGCTGCTGGCCGACAACCGCCCCAGCTTCAACCTGACCATCACCCGCGAGCGCACCACCGATCTGAAAGGCGAGCTGGACCAGGTGGTCAGCCTGCTGCACCTGCCCACCGAAGACCGTGCGCTGTTCGACAAGGCGCTGAAGCAGTCACGCCACCCGTTCGTGCCGGTCACCCTGTTCTATGAGCTGACCGAAGAGCAGATCGCCGTGCTGGCGGTCAACGAGTACCGCTTGCCGGGGCTGGAGGTCGAGGCCCAGTTCGTGCGGCACTATCCGATGGGCGCGCACTTCGCCCATTCCATCGGCTATGTCGGGCGCATCAACGAGAAGGAAGCCAAGGTCCTGGACTCGGTGGAGTACCGCGGCACCCAGTCGATCGGCAAGACCGGGATCGAGCGCTTCTACGAGTCCGAACTGCATGGCCATGTCGGCTACGAAGAGGTGGAAACCAACGCCCAGGGCCGGGTCATGCGGGTGCTCAAGCACACCGATCCGATCCCTGGGAAAAACATCGTGCTCAGCCTCGACGTGAAGTTGCAGGAGGCGGCCGAGGCGGCCCTGGGCGACCGTCGCGGATCGGTGGTGGCCCTCGATCCGCAGACCGGCGAAGTACTGGCCATGGTCAGCAAGCCGAGCTTCGACCCGAACCTGTTCGTCACCGGCATCAGCTTCAAGGAGTACAGCGCGTTACGCGACTCCATCGACAGGCCGCTGTTCAACCGGGTGCTGCGCGGCCTGTATGCGCCGGGTTCGACCATCAAGCCGGAGGTGGCGATCGCCGGACTGGACTCCGGGGTGGTCAACGCCTCGACCCGAGTGTTCGATCCGGGTTACTACCAACTGCCGGACGTCGACCACAAATACCGTAACTGGAACCACAGCGGCGATGGCTGGGTGGACCTGGACGCGGCGATCATGCGTTCCAACGACACCTACTTCTATGACCTGGCGCACAAGCTCGGTATCGACCGCCTGCACGATTACCTGGCGATGTTCGGCCTGGGCGAGAAAGTCTCCCTGGACATGTTCGAGGAGGCGTCGGGACTGATGCCGTCCCAGGCCTGGAAGCGCGCCACCCGGCGTCAGCCGTGGTTCCCTGGTGAGACGGTAATTCTCGGCATTGGCCAAGGGTATATGCAGGTCACGCCGCTGCAGCTGGCCCAGGCGACGGCGCTGATCGCCAACAAGGGCGTGTGGAATCGCCCTCATCTGGCCAAGACCGTCGATGGCGTGGCGCCGGTGGACGAACACCCGATGCCGAACATCCGGCTCAAGGACCCGGTCGACTGGGACCTGGTCAGCCATGGCATGCAGATGGTGATGCACGCGCCTCGGGGCACCGCACGCGACGCGGCGGCCGGCGCGCAATACCGCATCGCCGGCAAGAGCGGTACGGCGCAGGTGGTGGCGATCAAGCAGGGTGAGCGTTACGACCGTCTCAAGACCCGCGAGCGCCATCGTGACAATGCCTTGTTCGTCGGCTTCGCGCCGGCCGAGCACCCGCAGATCGTGGTGGCGGTGATGATCGAGAACGGCGAGGCCGGCGGCCGGGTCGCGGGCCCCGTGGTTCGTCAGGTCATGGATGCCTGGCTGCTCGATCAGCAAGGCCACCTGAAGCCGCAGTACGCCAGCCCTGGCAAGGGGCCGGACGTTCCCCACGCCTGAGTCATTTGAACATCAGGCTGTCCGGCACCTGCTCACGAATACTGAGCATGTGCTGGATGCTGTCCAGGAACAGGGTTTCGGCCTGGCTCATCTTCTGTTCCCGGTGCCACAGCAGCTGGATATCGAAATCCACCACGCCCTCGTCCGGCGGCAAACGCCAGAGCAGCCCTTGCTCGACATCCCGCCTGACCAGGTGGATCGGCAGGCAGCCGATACCGAACCCTGCGCAGATCAGGCGATAGATCTCTTCAAAGCTGGTGGAGGAAGCGACGATCTTGCCGGTAAAGCCCTGCTGGTCGCGAAACAGCGTCAGCGGTGACAGGTTGCCCCCCAACTGGTCGCTGGTGAAGCTGACGAAGTTCTCGTTGGCCAGCTGTTGCAGGCTCAGGTCCTGCTGGCCGAACAGCCGGTGGCGCTGGCCGCAGAAGTAGGCATACCGCTCGCGAAACAGCACCCGCTGTTCCAGCCTGGGTTGTGGCAGGCGGCACAGCCCGACCCCCAGGGTCGCGGTCTTTTGCAGCAGCGAACTGATGATGTCCGAGCTGCCCATCACCTCGACTTCCAGCTCGATTTTCGGGTGGGCCTCATGGAAATCGGCGAGGAACTCGTCGTAATGCGGCGCTTGCACACCGCTGACGGTAAGGATGCGGATCTTGCCCACCACGTCGTCGTTGCGGCTCTCCAGCACCGTGCCCAGGCGTGAGATATCGCCGTAGATATCGGTGGCGATGCGCAGCACTTCCTCCCCGGTTTCCGTCAGTTCGAAGCGCCGTCCGCTGCGCGCGATCAACACGCAATCGAGCTGTTCCTCCAGGCGCTTGAGGGCCTGGCTGACCGCCGACTGGGTGATGTGCAGGCGTGCGGCGGCGCGGCTCATGCTGCCTTCCTGGCCGATCACCAGGTAGGTGCGCAGCAGGTTCCAGTCCAGGCGATCGTTGAGGAAACGCCGACCGACCCAGGGGTTGGAGGTGGAGAGCGGTGCGGGCATGGCGGCTCCATGTAGTAGCAGTGCTAATAGCAAAGATAAGAATTTGAAAATTGACTAATCCTGGCATGACGGCGATAAAGCCCACAAGCGCCAGAGAGCGCCGCGTAATCAGCCTTCCGCACCTGCCCAAAACTACAAATACACAGGGTCCTTGCATGCACAGCACTCCTCAGCCGCGCCGAGCCGCGGCGGCGGCCTTTATCGGCACGACCATCGAGTTCTACGATTTCTACATCTACGCCACGGCCGCGGCCCTGGTACTCGGCCAGGTGTTCTTTCCCAGCAGCGATCCGGTGATGAGCACCCTGGCAGCCTTCGGTAGCTTCGCCGTGGGCTTCATCGCCCGGCCTATGGCCGGCATGGTGTTCGGCCACCTCGGCGATCGCCTCGGGCGCAAGAAAATGCTGCTGGTGACCATGGCGCTGATGGGCCTGGCCACCACCGGCATCGGCCTGCTGCCCAGCTACGCCAGCGTCGGCATCTGGGCGCCCATCAGCCTGATCGTGCTGCGCATCATCCAGGGCATTTCCGTGGGCGGCGAGTGGGGCGGGGCGGTGCTGATGGCCAGCGAACATGCCCCGGCCAAACGCAAGACCTTCTACGCCTCCTTCGCCCAGCTCGGCAGCCCGGCCGGCCTGCTGCTGGCGTTGATCGCCTTCCGCCTGGTGACCAGCCTGGACCAGCAGGACTTCCTCGACTGGGGTTGGCGCCTGCCGTTCCTCGCCAGCGGTGTGCTGATGATGTTCGGCCTGATGATCCGCTCTGGCGTGCATGAGTCGCCGGAGTTTGCCAAGGCCCGGGACAACAACGAAACCGCCCAGTACCCGGTCATGGAAGTGCTGCGCAGCTGCTGGAAGCAGATCCTGTTCGCCGCCGCCGCGGTGACCATCGGCTCGGCCGGTTTCTTCTTCACCAACACCTTCATGATCACCTACGTGACCCAGTACCAGGGCATTTCCCGGGCGACTATTCTCGATTGCCTGTTCCTGGTGACGATCATCCAGCTGCTGTCCCAGCCGGTCTCCGCGCTGCTGGCCGAGCGTATCGGCGAAGGGCGTTTCCTCAAGTGGGTGGCGCTGCTGTGCATGGCCACGCCGTACCCGATGTTCCTGTTGGTCGGCACCCAGAACATTGTGCTGATGACCCTTGGCATCGCCCTGGCGGTGGTGATTCTCTCGGCGCTGTACGCGGTGATCGCCGGCTACATGACCCAGGCCTTCCCGGTGCACCTGCGCTATTCGGGGATCTCCATCGCCTACCAACTGGCCTGCGCGGTCGCCGGTGGCAGCACGCCGCTGATCGGCACCCTGCTGGCCAGCCAGTTTTCCGGACAGTGGCTGCCGCTGGCGGTGTTCTTCAGCCTGCTGTCGGCCCTGTCATTGATCGGCGTCTGCGGCCTGGCCCGGCTGCGCGCCAACCCGACTGTCCACCACGTTCCTAAAGAGGTGTATTCGTGAGCAAACCCGAACACATGAGCCCGATTGAATGGCAGGCCCGCTGCGAGCTGGCGGCCCTGTATCGACTGGTCGCGCACTTTCGCATGACCGACCTGATCGACACCCACATCACCCTGCGCATTCCAGGGCCGGAGCATCACTTCCTGATCAACCGCTACGGGGTGATCTTCGACCGCATGCGTGCCAGCGACCTGGTGCGCATCGACCAGGAGGGGCGCATCGTCGACCCGCACTACGCCGGGCACCGGGTCAACGCCGCCGGCTTCGTCATCCATTCGGCGATCCACATGGCGCGCCCGGACCTCAACTGCGTGATCCACACCCACACCGCCGCCGGCATGGCAGTGGCCGCGCAGAAGCAGGGGCTGTTGCCCATCAGCCAGCATGCGCTGAAGTTCTACGGCAAGCTGGCGTACCACACCTATGAAGGCATTGCCCTGTCCCTGGACGAGCGCGAGCGCCTGATCGCCGACCTTGGCCCGCACAAGGCGATGATCCTGCGTAACCACGGCCTGCTGGTGGGCGGTGCCAGCGTCGCCCATGCGTTCCAGGAGATTCATTTTCTCGAACGTGCCTGCCAGGCCCAGGTCCAGGCGCTGGCCGGCGGTTGCGAGCTGAACTACCCATCGCCGCAGGTCTGCGCCCACACCGCCGAACAGTTCGAGCGCGACGACGCCGACCACATCATCGAGCTGGCCTGGGAGGCCGCCTTGACCTTGATCGAGTCCCAGCGCGAGTCCTATCTGTCATGAGCCTCGTGGTGCTGCTGTCCCGCGACAGCCTGTTGCTCAAGCAATTGCAGGCCGCCTTCGCCCGCTGCGCGCCACAGGTCCAGGCGGTGCTGGCCGACGATCCGCGTGCCGCTCAGGCGCAGGTCGCCGCTTGCTGGTTTCCCCCCGCCGGCAGCCTGGGGCGCTTGCCCAGCCTGCAAGTGATTCATTCGGTGGCGGCGGGCATCGACCACCTGGAACACGACCCTTCGTGCCCGGACCTGCCGGTGTGCCGGGTGGTGGACCCGGGCCACCGCCAGGGCATGACCGAGTACCTGCGCTGGGCGGTGATCCACTATCACCGCGGCTTCGACCGGGTGCTGGGGCAGCAGCGCGAGCGGCACTGGGAGCGGCCGCTGCAACGGCCGGCGCGGCAGTTCAAGGTCGGGGTCATGGGCCTGGGTTCCCTGGGCAGCGCCATCGCCCTCGACCTGGCCGCCGCCGGCTACGACGTGCGCGGCTGGGCTCGCAGCGCCAAGTGCCTGGCGGGGGTGCAGACCTTCGTCGGGCCGGGGCAGCTGGAGCCCTTTCTCGACCAAGTGGAACTGCTGATCAACCTGCTGCCCCTGACCGCCGAGACCCGCGGCATTCTCGGGCGCGACAGCTTTGCCCGGCTGGCCCATGGCGCGGCGTTGGTCAATGTCGGGCGCGGCGGTCACCTCAACCTCGACGACTTGCAGCAGGCCCTGGCCAGCGGCCAACTGCGTGGCGCCTTGCTCGATGTGTTCGAACAGGAGCCGCTGCCGGCCGATGATCCGTTGTGGAGCACCCCCGGGGTCACCATTACCCCGCACATGGCCTCGGCGGCCTCCCACGATTGCATTGTCGAGCAGGTGGCGGACAACCTGCGGCGCCTGCAAGCCGGCGAAACGCTGTTGAACGAGGTGGACAGGGCCCAGGGTTACTGAGCGCCCAGGCCGGCCTGCAAGGCCTCGATAAAGACTGTCTCGGCGCGGCTCATGCGCTGTTCGCGGTTCCACAGCAGATGGATGTCGACGTCGGCGATGCCTTCGTCGGGAGGCAGGCGCCACAGCAGCCCGGCTTCAACGTCGGCCGCCACCACATGCTCGGGCAGGCAGCCGATGCCGTAGCCGGCGATCACCAGGCGCCGCACTTCTTCCAGGCTCGGCGACGAGGCGACGATGCGCCCGCTGAAACCCTGCTGGTCGCGAAAGATGGTCAGCGGAGAGAGCATGCCGCCGATCTGGTCGCTGGTGAAGCTGACGAAATTCTCCCGCTGCAAATCCCCCTCGGCCACCTTCTGCTGACCGAACAGCCCATGGTGCTTGCCGCAGAAAAACGCATAGCGCTGGCGCAGGAACAGCCGCTGTTCCAGGCGCGGCTGGGGCCGGCGGTTGAGGCTCAGGCCGAGGGTCGCGGTTTTTTCCTGCAGGGCGCTGACGATGTCCGAGCTGCGCAGCACCTCGATCTCCAGGTCGACCCGCGGATGCTGGCGGTGGAAGTCGGCGAGGAAATCATCGAAACGCTCGGAAAAGATCCGGCTGATCATCAGCAGGCGCACCTTGCCGATCACTTCGTCGGCCGGCTGCTCCAGCACGCCGCTGACCTGGGACATCTGCCCGTAGATTTCGCCGGCCAGGTGGAAGATCTGCTCGCCGACTTCGGTCAGAGCAAAACGTGGCCCGCGCCGGGCGATCAACTGGCGGCCCAATTGTTCCTCCAGGCGCTTGAGGGCTTGGCTCACCGCCGGTTGGGTCAGGTGCAGGCGGGCGGCCGCGCGGCTGATGCTCAACTCCTGGCCGATCACCCGAAAGGTGCGCAGCAGGTTCCAGTCCAGGCGGTCGTTGAGCAGGCGGTCGGGCAGGCGGTTGGACATGGCGCGGGGCTCTGGGGCGAAGGACAGGCTGATAATAAGCAGCGGTAATAATTAGCATAATAAATAGAAAATTGACTAATTATAGCCTCGCGACGATAAATCCCTCCCAGACAGGCGCCGCCAGAGCGCCTCTGCATTCCCGTTCTCTCCTGCCAGAAAAATAATCAAAGGAGCACGATCCATGAAGCCTTCAGCTTCGCCCCAGCCGCGCCGTGCGGCCGCCGCCGCCTTTATCGGCACCATGATCGAGTGGTACGACTTCTACATCTACGCCACCGCCGCGGCGCTGGTGTTCGGCGCCTTGTTTTTCCCCTCCGACGACAAACTGTTCAGCACTATGGCGGCCTTCGGCACCTTCGCCGTGGGCTTCTTCGCCCGGCCATTGGGCGGCATCGTGTTCGGCCATATTGGCGATCGCATCGGGCGCAAGAAATCCCTGGTGATCACCCTGCTGATGATGGGCGTGGTCACGGTGTGCATCGGCCTGCTGCCGACTTATGCACAGATCGGCGCGGCGGCGCCGGTGCTGCTGATCCTGCTGCGCATCGTCCAGGGCATCGCCGTCGGTGGCGAGTGGGGCGGGGCGGTGTTGATGGCCGGCGAGCATGCGCCCAAGGGCCGGCGCACCTTCTTCGCTTCCTTTGCGCAGTTGGGCAGCCCGGCCGGGTTGATCCTGTCGCTGCTGGCCTTCAGCGCGGTCACCCGCCTGCCCGAAGAAGACCTGATGAGCTGGGGCTGGCGCCTGCCGTTCCTCGCCAGCGCGCTGTTGCTGGTGGTGGGCCTGGCGATTCGCCTGGGGGTCAATGAGTCGCCGGAATTCCTCGCCAGCCGCGAGCAGGCGCACAAGAGTCTGCGCAAGGAACAGGCGCCGGTGATGGAAGTGCTGCACAGCGCCTGGCGTCCACTGCTGCTGTGCATCGGCGCCAACACCTTGGGGATTGCCGGGGTGTATTTCACCAACACCTTCATGATCGCCTACAGCACCCAGCAACTGGGGTTGCCGCGTTCGCTGATCCTGGAGTGCCTGTTCGTGGTGGCGATCATCCAGTTCTGCATCCAGCCCCTGGCGGCCTGGACCGCCGAGAGGATCGGCGCCACGCGCTTCCTGTGCCTGGTGTCGTTGCTGGCCATGGCCTCGCCCTACCCGATGTTCGTGCTGGTGAGCAGCGGCCAGGCGCCGCTGATCATCCTCGGCCTCGCCCTGGCGGTGGTGTGCATGGCGTCTTTCTATGCGGTGATCGCCGGCTACGTCAGCGGCATGTTCGAGACCCGCGTGCGCTACACCGCGATCTCCCTGGCCTATCAGATCTGCGGTGCCGTGGCCGGTGGCCTGACGCCGCTGATCGGCACCTGGCTGGCCCATCAATTCGCCGGCCAGTGGTGGCCGATGGCGCTGTTCTACAGCCTGATCGCGACTATCTCGCTGCTCTGCGTGCTGGCCCTGGCCCGTCGCCATGCAGCCGTCCACCGCCTGGAAATGGCTTGAGCCCCGGCTCTGTACGAAAAGTGGCTGCGCTCGGTCATGCTGCGTTAAAAACAGGCTCGGAATGCTCATTTAGGCCCCTAAACTCCGCTTCCTCGCCTGTTTTTGCCTTGCCTGACCTTCGCTCGCCGACTTTTCGTACAGACCCTAATCGAATCCGGAGAACCGAAGCATGTTGAAGATCAACGGTGAACGCCTGTGGGCGAGCCTGATGGCCATGGCCGAAATCGGTGCGACTGCCCGTGGCGGCAGCTGCCGTCTGGCCCTGAGCGAGGAGGACAAGGCCGGGCGCGAGCTGTTTGCAAGCTGGTGCCGTGAGGCCGGTATGAGCCTGAGCGTCGACCCCATCGGCAACCTGTTTGCCCGCCGTCCGGGCAGCGACCCCGACGCCGCCCCGGTGATGATGGGCAGCCACCTCGACACCCAGCCCGAAGGCGGGCGCTTCGATGGCGTGTACGGCGTGCTCGCCGGCCTGGAGGTGGTGCGCTGCCTCAACGATCAGCAAATCCAGACCCGCAAGCCGCTGGAAGTGGCGGTGTGGACCAACGAGGAGGGCGCGCGTTTCACCCCGGCCATGTTCGGCTCGGCGGTGTTCACCGGGATCATGGACCTGGAGAGCGCCCTGGCGGTGCGCGACGCCGACGGCATCAGCGTCGCCGAGGCTCTGCACGCCACCGGCTACGCCGGTACGCGGCCCCTGGGCGGGGCGGTGGATGCCTACTTCGAGGCGCATATCGAACAAGGGCCGATCCTCGAAGACAACGCCAAGAGCATCGGCGTGGTCAGCGGCGGCCAGGCAATCCGCTGGCTCGACGTGCAGGTCGAAGGCCTGGCGGCTCACGCCGGCACCACGCCGATGCCGCTGCGCAAGGATGCGCTCTACGGCGCCGCGCAGATGATCCTGGCGATCGAAACCCTGGCCACGGATTTTGCCCCCGAGGGCCTGACCACCGTTGGCGAGCTGAGCATCGCCAAGTCTTCGCGCAACACCATTCCCGGCTTGTTGCAGTTCACCGTCGATCTGCGGCACCACCGCGACAGCGCCATCGCCGCGATGGAGCAGGAGGTCCGCGCGCGGCTTGGCGCCATCGCCGGACAACGTCAGCTGAAGGTGACCATCAGCCCGCACTGGATCAGCCCGGCCACGCCCTTCGATGCCGACTGCGTGGCGGCCGTGCAGCAGGCGGTGGACGGCCTGGGCTACGCTCAGCAATCGATCGTCAGCGGCGCCGGCCATGACGCGATTCATCTGGCGCGGTTCTGCCCAACGGCCATGGTCTTCATCCCGTGCGTTGGCGGCCTGAGCCACAACGAAGCCGAAGACGTCTTGCCCGAGGACGTGCGCCAGGGTACCGACGTATTGCTCAACGCCGTGCTGGCCCGCGCCGGCCAGGTCGAATAAGGAGAAGGTCATGCGCAGTTTTTTCCACCCCGAACAGCTGTTGCACCATCCGCGCAGCTATTACTCCCGCGGCCAGATGCGCACCCCGCAGGAGGTGCCCGAGCGCGCCCAGCGCCTGGTCCAGGCCGCGCACTCCCTGGGCTTTGAGGTGCTGCAACCGGAGGATGCCGGCCTGGAGCCGCTGCTGGCGGTGCACGGCGCGGCGTACCTGCAATTTCTCAAGGAAGCCCACCAGCGCTGGAAGGAGATTCCCGAGGACTGGGGCGACGAGGTGATGTCGAACATCTTCGTCCGCGAGCCCAACGCCCTGCGCGGCATCCTCGCCCAGGCCGCGCGTTACCTGGCCGATGGCAGTTGCCCGGTGGGCGAACTGACCTGGCGTTCGGCCTACTGGTCGGCGCAAAGCGCGATTGCCGGCGCCCGCGCCTTGCTCGACGGCGAACCGGCGGCCTACGCCCTGTGCCGCCCGCCGGGCCATCACGCCCGGGCCGAAGCCGCCGGCGGTTTCTGCTACCTGAACAACGCGGCGATCGCCGCCCAGGTACTGCGCGAAAAATTCGAGCGGGTCGCGGTGCTGGACACCGACATGCACCACGGCCAGGGCATCCAGGAAATCTTCTACGAACGCGACGACGTGCTGTACGTCTCGGTGCACGGCGACCCGACCAACTTCTACCCGGGCGTCGCCGGCTTTGCCGACGAGCGCGGCAGCGGCGCGGGGCAGGGCTACAACCTCAACCTGCCAATGGCCCACGGCGCCAGCGAAGCCGAATTCCTCGGCCAACTGGAAACCGCCCTGGCGGCGGTGAAAAGCTTCGACGCGCAAGTGCTGGTGCTGTCCCTGGGCTTCGACATCTACGAGCTCGATCCGCAAAGCAAAGTGGCAGTAACCCGCGCAGGTTTCGCCCGCCTCGGCGAACGCATCCGCAGCCTCGGCCTGCCGTGCCTGATCGTGCAGGAAGGCGGCTACCACCTGGAAAGCCTCGAAGACAACGCACGGGCATTCTTTGGCGAAGCTGGGGCCTGGACGCTCTGAGCGCGATGTCTGTCAGATCGCATCGCGGGCAAGCCTCGCTCCTACGCAAGCACAGGCGTCGCCGTCCGTAGGAGCGAGGCTTGCCCGCGATGGAGGTCAACGATAACGCGCGGCTTGCCCTTCATGGGCGGTGCTTCGGCAGACATCCGCTGAGCGGTGAACCACGCATATTGCAGATTGCCGAACACCCCAATTTGTGCGAAAACCGCACAGACCCTGTGCTGCCTGCGCTGTGTTCGAGCTTGAGGTATTTCCCTAGCATTTGCTTATTCACTCGACCGAAGAAGGAAATACCCATGCAACGTTTTACCCGTCGTTTCCTCGCCGCCTGTGCATTTTCCGGCATTGTGGCCAGTACCGCTGCCTTGGCTGAAGGCCATCCGACCATTCGCGCCATGTCGGGCGCCATGCCGGTCAGTGAGTTGCCGGCCGGCAAGTCCGCATTGCTGGTGATCGACTTCCAGAACGAATACTTCACCGGCAAGATGCCGATCCCGGACGGTGCCAGGGCCCTGGCCAATACCCGTGAGCTGATCAAGTTCGCCGACAGCCACAACCTGCCGGTCTATCACGTCCAGCACGTTGCACCGGCCGGTTCGGCAGTGTTCGCCATCGATGGCGAAACCGTGAAGTTCCACCCCGACATGCAGCCGCGGGCCAAGGACAAGGTGCTGCAGAAAAGCACGGTCAGCGTCTTCGCCAGTACCGATCTGGATAAGCGCCTGAAGAGCGCCGGGATCGAGAACCTGATCATCTCCGGCCTCATGACCCATGCCTGTGTCGCCGGTGCCGCCCGTGATGCCGCGCCCCTGGGCTACAAGGTCATAGTCGCCTCCGACGCCTCGGCCACTCGCGACATTACCCGGGTCAACGGCGACACGATCGACAAGGACGCCTTGCACAAGGCCGCGCTGGCCGAGGTCGAGGACACCTTCGGTGACGTGATGACCACGGCCCAGATCCTCAAATTGCCGGTGCGCTAACTCGCTATGAATCAGATGCTCGCCATGCGTGTGTTCCGCTGCATCGTCGAAGCCCAGGGGTTTTCCGCCGCCGCCGAGCGGCTGGACACCACGCACTCCTCGGTGTCGCGACACTTGCAGCAACTGGAGTCCACGCTCGGCGTGCGCCTGATCAATCGCAATACCCGGCGCATGAGCCTCACCGCGGCGGGCGAGCGTTATTACACCGCCTGCGTGGACATCCTGGATCGCGTCGATGCCGCGTCCCAGGCCGTCGCTCTAGAGCAGGAACGCCCCTCCGGGTTGCTGCGCATCAGTACTCCGCTGGTGGTCGGCACCCTGGAGCTGGCCCATTGGCTGCCGGCGTTCCAGCAGCGGTATCCGGACATCCAGGTCGACCTGTCCTGCTCGGACCCTTTTGTCGATCTGGTGGCCGATGGCTTCGATGTGGCCATCCGCATCTGCGGGCCCTTGGCCGACAGCAGCCTGGTCGCGCGCTTGCTCACGGTCTCGCCCATGGTGATGGTCGCTTCATCGGCCTACATCTTCAGGTGCGGCCTGCCACGCAGCGTCGGCGAACTCAGCGAGCATCGGTTGCTGACCTTTGCCTCGGCCACGCAGTGGTCCCTGGTGAGTGAAAGGGCTGAGCCGGTCACCGTGACCGCCGACAGCCATTTTCACACCGACACCATCACCGCGCTGCACGCCTGTGCCCTGGCCGGCGGGGGTATTGCCGCCTTTACCCTGGCCACCGTGCAGGACGACCTGCTGGCCGGCAGGCTGGTGCGGATTCTTCCTGACTACACCCTCGGCGTGCGTCATTACTATGCGCTGTACCCCCATGCCCGGAACCTGCCCGCCAAGGTCAGGGCATTTGTCGATTTCATGGCCGAGTATTACCGGGCCAAGTCGTGACCTTGGCTCTTCGTCCTGCAACGCCTGCCATACACGCGAGCCTGCTCGCGAAGAGGGAGTACCGGTGGCTATCAATGGTTACCGATATACCGTAAACAGGCCCGCTCCTGTGTGGATTGCGCTTGATTGGTATTGGGAGCGATTGATTACTTTTGCTGTGCATCCTTAGTTAATTCATTGTTCAGCCGCAAAATAATACGTTCAATAACACAGGCCGAAACGTTGTAAGACTCAACGCTCGGGTGTGAAGCGATCCACCCATTGTCTTTGAACTTATGCAGCAGATCATCCAGGCTCATTTTCTGCTCTTCGAATTCCACCCAGGTATTCTTTTCCGCTTCGAAGAGCGCCTTGAGGGTCTGGGTACGGCCTTCGTTCCAGTAGACATTCGGGGTGTCCGCTGGCCCCTGCAGCTCCTTCTTGATGATTCTTTCTTCTGGCAAAACCGTATTGCGCCCATCTTTGCTCAGGCCTAGCTCCTTGCTCATCAACATGTCTTCGCCACCTGCAACCATGTAAGGAGGGTAAATGCCATCCTCCCATTGCTTGCGAAACGGTGCCTTGATTGAAACGAACTGTTCCGCTGGTCCGTTAAGATCTGCTGGCGTGGGCGGGAGTGTTTCTCCGAAAGGTGTGGGAGGCGACTGTCGCGCCGGGTAACCAATACCGTAGCCGGCAATCGGCTGATGGCTTGTCTGGTGCAGACCTTCCACTGCAGCTCGCACCCTTGGGTTGGTATGTCTGGTCTGTTCCGTCTTTACAACATCCTGATCGATCATCATGACTCTTTCAGGGCGATACGAAAGCGAATCGGCAAAGGCCAGGGCCGATGCTCGCGCAGCGCCAAACCCTGTCAACTTTCCACCATCCCAACCGACCAGATGCAGATTCGGGTACTGTTCAAGCAGCTCTTTCATCGTCGAGGCATAGGTCGGGTAATCGAGCTTGTGGACAAGGAGATAGACAGGCTCGGCATGCATGCCACGCTCATTCGTCATGTTTTTCGGGTGCCATGCCAGGCCGTAGTCCTTACTGAGGTCTGCACTCAGCTTGCTGGCACTTCCACCACTGATGACCAGTGCCGGAACAGTGCCTTTGTTCAGGTGCGGCTCATGTAACTGCGGGCCCCTGACAAATGAAAACCAACTGCCAGCACTGGGTATTGCGCGGTCCATGGCAAGCTCCCGGCAGGTATCAATGCGCTTATCAAGAACCGCCTGCATACTTTTAATGGCGTCTTCCCGAGTGTTTTTAATGGCGTCTTTATGCGGCAGATCGCCTACTTTGACCGGGGAGTATTTACAAGCCGGCCTGGTCTCGGGATTGATCCAGCGCGGATTGCGCTCCAGATTGATAGGCACGGCATTCACAGGGTTCTTGATGTTTTTTGCAGCAGTGACAGCGCCTGCACCCTCCAGTTTCACAGGCTCCTGGAGTCCCTTTTGCCACAGTGCTCCCAGCACGGTGCGCTGTTCAAGGGCATTGCTAGCCAACTGTTTGCGAAACTCGGCGGCTTGTTTGTCACTGATCGCATCTACAGAGACATCCCCCCTGACGGCCAGCATCGTTTTAAAAAAAGCATCTTCGCCGCAGGCTGCCCAGACCTCTCCGGATTTGCTTGCCAAGTAGTTGTCCTTGCCGTCGTGGCATATCTCAATACTTTGTTTTTGTTGGTCCGCGGATAACATCCCGACATCCACCCAGCATTTCCCCTCCCCAGGGACAAATGCCGTATAGGGCCGGGTATCAGCATCATGTTTCCAGACCAGGGGCACATCGACGGGCCAGTCCTTGTCCTTGACCAGCGTCAAACTCAATAACTCCAAGGTGCTGCCGTTCAGCGAGCAAGGCGCATCTTGGGCAAGTCGATGGGAGGCATCATCGACCTTGCACAGCATTGCCGCTGATGTGTTGTACGCAAATATGCCGGTGTTGGCTGAGTTGCATTTTTTTTCAGCGGTGTTTTCGTTCTCGGAGAGTTCATGGGGACGACTGGCGGCGTGCAGGTTGGGTAGCGAATGACTCGGCGTCAGCATGGGGGGATTTCCTCTTGGGTTAGTTGTTGCTTTCGACTGCTCGTGGAGGCTGGTCATTCAGTTTCACTGTGGTACGAGGCGCTGCTCCCAACTCAATACCAGCCATGTTGTTTACTGCTTTACCCATCCTGGTGTTCCGGCGAAGCCAACAGCAGCGAGCCCAGGGTGTGTAGGAACACCGCGGCACTGCGCAGTGCTGTCGATGGATTTTCCGTTGCGCGGACTTCGGATTGGCGCGCCTGGTCAGGAGCAGCCCCCCCCATGGGGGTTCCCCGGTAGCGGGCCATGACGCGAGTGACATAAGTCTGGGTTTCGGGGTAAGGCGGAATTTCCCGGCCGTACTTTTTTACCGCACCTTCTCCTGCGTTGTAGGCGGCGATGGACAGTTCCAGGTTGTGATCGAAATGATCGAGCAGCCATCTCAGGTAGGCCGCGCCGGCGCGCAGGTTGTCGGGTGCGTTGCTCAGGTCGGTGTAGCCAAATCGTGCGCCTGTGAGGGGCATGACTTGCATCAGGCCGATCGCGCCTTTATTTGAAACAACGTCCTGTTGATACCGGGATTCCACGTGAATCATGGCGTGCAGCAAACGTGGGTCGAGGTGGTACTCCCTGGCCACGCTGTCAATCAGTGGGCCGTAGGGGAGGAGGGGCGGGGATGGCGCTACGCTGATCGCAGAAGGAGGAGGCGAAGAGGGCGGGACAAGGGTGGCCGGCGCAGGAGAAATATCGCTTTGAAGGTCGCCTCGGGTCCAGGTCAGGGGCGCGTCCAACTCGATGTTCTGGGCACAGACCAGGGCAACCGGGCCACAGGCCAGGAGCAGCCCCATGCCGACCACTAACCTTCGCCAGCGGATCATGGTGCTTGCTGCTCGTAGTCCAGCTGCATCGCGATTCGCAGAATATGCGCCACCGGTTCGAACAGCTCGGCGGGAATGTAGCGACCCACGTCGCACTGGGCAGCCAGGGCGCGGGCGGTGGCGATGTTCTCGACCACCGGGATACCCGCCTTTTCGGCAAGGGCGACGATGTTCAATGCCACATGGTCGTGACCGATTTCGATCACCCGTGGCAAGGGGGTTTCGCCGGGCTTGAAGTACAGGCAGACCGCAATGTGGGTGGGGTTGCGCACTACCGCTGTGGATTTGGCGACATTCGCCGCCAGGCTGCCGCTTTGCACTTCCCGGTGCGCTTCCTTGCGTTTTTGCTTCATGTGCGGATCGCCTTCGGCGTTCTTGTACTCCTGCTTGATGTCCTCCAGCGACATCATCAATTGCTGGTTGGTGTTGTAGCGCTGGAAGGCGAAATCGGCGATGCCGACCATCACGTAGAACCCGATCAGCACCGACCACATCCAGTACAGCAACTGTGTGCTGACCTCCAGGCCGCACGCCACGCTGCATAGGGGAAGGAACTGGATGGACGGCGCGTACTGTCGGATCAGGTAGAAAAATATCAGCGACAGGACCCCGACCTTGGCCAGGGATTTGCCGAACTCGAACAGGCTGTGCATGGAAAACATCTGCTTGGCGTTGGCCAGCGGGTTGAGTTTTTCCAGTGAGGGTTTGAGCGCCTCGGGCGCGAGTAACGGTCCGGTCTGGGCAACGATGGCCACCAGGGTGGAGAGGATGAGCATGGCCGCGATGCCTCCTGCCACCCGCACAACGATCGCCGCGAACAGCTCGCCCAGCTGCTTGAGCGCGGAGGCCAGGTCCAGGTTGATGGCGTTGATCGTGGTGTCGAGCAGTGCCGTGAAGCTGTCGAGCAGGTAGTCGCCTTCGAACATGAAATAACCGAGCATCACCGCCAGTTGCACGCCGCTGGTGACCTCCGTGCTTTTGGCGACCTGGCCCTTGGCGCGAGCTTCGCGGATTTTTTTCGCCGTGGGTTGCTCGGTTTTTTCGCTCATCGCAGGTGGTCCATCAAGGTGAGTACCTGCCGCACCCATTGGCTGCTCTGTTCAAGGGGCGCCTTGAACGCGAAGCCCAGGCTCATGATCAGCATCAGCAGGGCGAAGGCGCTTTTGATCGGCATCGACAGAAAAAACACGTTCAGTTGCTGGGCCGAGCGGTTGACCAGGCCAAGGGCCATATCCACCAGAAGAATGGCGACAATCGCCGGCATCGAGAAACGCAGGCACAACTCATAGGCCAGTTGCCACTGACGGGACAGGAACGCCAGAAAACCCGGGCCGAAATGAAAGACTTCGCCAGGGGGCAAGACGCTGTAGGAGTGATAGATCCCCGCGATCAACTGGTTGAAACCGCCGGTCACCAGGAACAACACGCCAAATACCTGGGTAAACAGGATGCCGAACAGTGACGATTGCTGGCCCAGCAGGGGGTTGAGCACGCTGGCCATGGAGGCGCCCCGCAAGGTGTCGATCAGAAATCCGGCCATATCCATGGCCCAGAACGGGATGGCGGCGCAAAAACCCATCATCAGGCCGATGCTCAACTCACCGCAGATCAGCATCAGGTAGCGTCCGGCCGTGGCGTTCTGGCGAGCGCTTTCCAGGGTTGGCCAGGTGTCATGAAGAGGAATCAGCGGCAGGGCAATCATCAGCACCAGGGCATTGCGCACCAGCGTGCCGCCGAGGGTGGCCTGGTTGAACAGCGGCACCATCAGCATCACCCCCAGGGGGCGCAGCATGCACAGACCGATCACGGGTAGCCATTGAGCCAGGGTATCCACGCTCAGGCCCTCATCTGGTTGATCAGCTCGAACGACCGGTTGGCATAGGCCAGCAGGATGTCGCCCATCCAGTTGAAGGTCATCGCCAGGGTAATGGCCACAGCCACCAGTTTGATCAGGAATTGAATGGTCTGGTCCTGCACCTGGGTCAGGGCCTGCACCAGGCTGACCAGCACCCCGACCACGGAGGCGACCACCACCACCGGCAACGACAGCAGCAGGACCAACCACATCATCTGCATGGCCAGTTGAGTAATCAGCGCTTCACTCATCCGCCATGCCCTCAGTTGAACGACAACATCAGTTGGCCCAGCAGCTTTTCCCAACCATTCATCAAGACAAACACCAGCAGCTTGAGGGGCATCGAGATGGTCATCGGCGAGACCATCATCATGCCCATGGCGAGCAGGACGTTGGAGACGATCAGGTCGATCGCGATAAAGGGCAGGTACAGCAGCAGGCCGATCTTGAACGCTTCGATCAACTGGCTGACGGTGAAGGCGGGCATCAGCACCAGCAAGGAGCTGTCGGGGAGGCGATCGTGGTACTTCTGTGGCCAGATGTCGCGGCCGATACTTGAGAAGAAGTGCGCCTGGTCCGGCGCGGTATTGCGTTCAAGAAACACTCGATACGGCGCGAGTATTCCACTGTCGACCTGCCTGATGAAATCGTCGGACTCGCTTTGAATGGGATTGGCCGCCAGGTTGTCCTGAATCTCCAGGCCGATGGGCGCCATGATGAACATCGTCAGGATCAACGCCAGGCCGTACAGGGCAATGTTCGGTGGAATCTGCTGGATGCCCAGGGCGTTGCGCAGGAGCGAGAACACCACCGCCAGTTTCAGGAAGGACGTTCCAAGGATCAGCAGCAACGGCAATATGGAGACCGCGGACAGCAGAAGAATCAGGTGCAGCGGCTGGTCCAGCAGGTTCATCGATTCGCTCCGGGGGCTGTTTTTCCATTATCGAGCGAGGACCGCACAGCGCCCATCCGGCGCATACCTGAGATTTCCGCCGGGTCAGAAAAGCCGGTCGATCCGCACAGCCAGCCTTCCATCGATCTCCAGCAGCAGGCCATGGGCAATGGTTTTGCCGGCGACCTTCAGGGTGACGAAGTCGTCGATACAGGCCGGACCTTGCAGTACCTCTCCCACCTGTAGATGGGCCAGTTGGTGCAGCGGTACTTCAAGCGAGCCGACTTGAACGACAACGGTCACCAGCAGGTCGCTGCCGAGGGGGGAACCGGGGGCGCCGGGCCCTGGGGCGATGTCCATCCAGTCGTTGAAATCGTGCAAGACAGTCTCCAGGGCAAGGGGCGCGGCATCGTGAACCGAGAGGGTGGCCAGCGGGCGAGACAGGAACAGCCCCAGCTGGCCCTCGGTCGTCCGGTAGGCGTGGTGTAACAGCAATCCGTCACCGGGCCGCAAGCGTTCAAGAGTGTCTCGATCGACATGGCTCCAGCCGGCGATCAGGGCCGCGGGGAGCGTGCGATGGTCGCTGTCGTCCTGGGTGTCCATCGGCTGGAACAGTTCACTGAGGCTATCGAGCCATTGCACGGGGGCTTCCAGGACCGAGGCGGCCAGCGACCGGCCCTCATGCTCGAAGCACAGGCACCAGCTGGGGGTTGTCTCGACCGTTGCCGCCTCCAGGTGGCTGGCCGTGGGCCAGGCAACCGTGCTGTCCGCCAGCCCGGCTCCCGCCGAGGCGAGGGTCCAGCTCGCCAGGACCTCGTGCAGTTCAGTCGGGACTGCCGACCAGTCCGGTACGTCGAGCAGCGGGCGGATCCAGCGGCACCAGGCAGGGGCAGCGACCCAGAGACGAACCGGTTGGTTCAAGACCTGGGCGTGCACGATCAGTCCGTCGCCCCCGGCCATGCCGTAGGTGAGGGTCATGCCCCCCTCGAGCAGTTCCAGCCGCCGTCCACGACCGAGTTTGCGCAGCAATCGGCCCTCGGCCTGACTCAGTTTCGGCAATTTCACCAGGGCTCTCCGTTCAGCTGTTGCAGCGTCAGTGCCACCGGACGATTGAAGATCGTCGCCAATTGGTTTTCGAGTGACCCGCGGGTGCCGACGATGCGTTCAAAGCTGTCGCGGTCGGCGACCTTGATGTTCAGGCTCAACAGGCTGGCCTGGGCGCTGGCCTGTATCTCCAGTCCCGCCAGCGGGCCGTTGGTCAGCCGCAGGTCGAGGGTACCGGGATGGCGTCGGCCCAGACCGCGCAACTGGGCGATGGCGGGAGCGAAGGCTTGCGCCAGGGCCGAACGCGGGTGTCGTGGCCACGCAGCCTCGAGGGCCGACGGTGTCGAAGGAATGCTCCTGGGAGTCGCCGGGTTCAACAGTGCGTCGAAGTCTCGTTGCTGTTGGTGGTCCGGGCGCGGGTCGCATGCAATGTGCGATGTGTCGCGCCTCGATGGGCTGGAGAGTGCTTTCAGGCAAGGCATGGTCATTCCAGAAGCCAGTTCAGTTTTTCTTGTTCCACCAGCAGCTTGCGCAGTTGTATCTGCCCCTGCGCCTGTTCACCGCGGATCCGCTGCTGTTCGGCGTGCAACGCTTCCAGCCGTTCGGTCATGGCATGGTCTTGCTGGTGGTATTGGGCGAGTTCGATCTTCAGGTCCCGCAGCGCCCGGTGATCGAGGACTTGTGAAACCTCGCAGCATTCGCGCCACTGGCGCCACAGTTGGCGGCGCTGCTGCAGTAGCTGGGCGATGCTGTCCTGCAGTTGGCTTTCCTGTCGGGCCAGCGCGCTCAGTGCGGCACGCAGGCTTTGTTCGCGCCGCTGCTTGAGTGACAGCAGGCGCCGCAGGGTCAGGCTGTCAGTGTCTGGCATAGGTGCTGGATGGTTTCCTGGAAGCTGTTCTTTTGCGTGGTGGATTGGCACAGCAATCCCCGGATCGCGTCACGACGGGCGAGGGCCTCATCGGCTTCGCTGTCTTGGCCGGCCTGGTATTCACCGACCCTGACCAGCAACTCGATGTCCTTGTAGGCCGCCATCAGGCGCCGCACTTTGCCGGCCATCTGCCGATGCTCGGGATCGACGATCTGGCTCATCACCCGACTGACGCTGGCCCCGATATCGATGGCTGGATAATGGTTGGCTTCGGCGAGCTTGCGTGACAGCACGATATGGCCGTCGAGAATCGAGCGCACCTCGTCGGCCACCGGTTCATTCATGTTGTCGCCCTCGACCAGCACCGTGTAGATCCCCGTGATGCTGCCGATGGCGGCGGGGCCCGCGCGTTCGAGCAAGCGGGGCAGGCGGGCAAAGAAACTGGGCGGATAACCGCCGGCAGCGCACAGTTCTCCGGCGGCCAGGCCAATTTCCCGGGCGGCGCGGGCAAACCGGGTCAATGAGTCCATCATTAGCAGGACATTCTTGCCCTGGTCGCGAAAATACTCGGCAATGGTGGTCGCCGTGTAGGCGGCCTTCAACCGTTCGAGTGCCGGGCGATCGGAGGTCGACACCACCACAATGGTGCGTTCGCGGGCGGCCGGGGACAGCGTATGTTCAAGAAACTCACGGACTTCGCGTCCCCGTTCGCCAATCAGGGCAAGCACGATCACGTCAGCCAGGCTGCCATCGCACACCATCCCCAGCAGTGTGCTTTTACCGCCTCCCGCCGCCGCAAAAATGCCGACCCGCTGGCCGACCCCGCAGGTCAGCAGTGCATCGATCGCACGCACGCCCAGCGGCAGGGGCGTGTCGATGATCGGGCGGGTGAGGGCTTCGGGGGCCTCGCGCTCGACGCCGCGCCAGAGGCAATCGGCCGGGGCAGCGCTGCCGTCCAGCGGGCGCCCCAGGCCATCGACGACGCAGCCAAGCAGGAAGTCCCCCAGGGCGATTTCATGGGGTTTGCCCAGTGCGTGCACATGGCTGCCGGTGGTCACGCCAAGGGGTTCACTGAAGGGCGATAACACCGCGTAATCACCCTCCACGGCGACGATCTCGGCCTCGATCCCGGACGGTTCCAGTCGACACCGTTCGCCGAGCCCGACGCCAGGCAGGGACGCCCGCAACAGGGTCGGGCCGACTTCGGTGATTCGACCGTTGAAGTGCTCGCCGACCTCGGCTGTCGTGGCTCCCGCCCGCTCGAAGCCGGGCCTTTGCTCGAGCAAGTCGCGCAGGGTGGTGAGTTCCGGCGCGCGCATATCAAGCCTGCTCGATCAGGTCGATGTTGCCAATGACACGCAACTCGACTTCATCACCCAGTTCCTGGAATGACAGGACGTGCAGGCCCGAGTATTCACGCTCGACAATCTTGCGTACAAACCGCCGGACATCGATGGCGGTAATCAGCACGGCGCGACGTGGGTCGCCGTCGCCGACGCGTTCGCGGATGCCTTCGATAATGGCTTGGTTCTGGGTGGCTTCCAGCGTCGAGTAAGAGCCGGCGGCTGTCTGCCGGATCGATTCACGCACCAGCCCCTCGATGCCGTCGCCGATCATCCAGCCACTGATCCACGCCTGGTTGCCACGGTAGCGCGTGGCAATGTGGCGACGCAGGGCCACCCGTACGTATTCAGTGAGCATGATCGGGTCTTTCTCCCGCGGTGACCATTCTGTCAAGGCTTCGAGAATACTGCGCAGGTCGCGGATGGAAACGCCTTCACCTACCAGGCGTTGCAATACATCGGCAATGCGCCCGATGGGCATTTGCCGCTGCACTTCCTTGACCAGTTCGGCATGGCTGTTTTCCATGGAGTCCATGAGGAAACGGGTTTCCTGGACGCCGATGAAATCGGCGGCATAACGGTCCATGACCAGGGACAGGCAGTGAGTGATGCGGGCCTGGTCCCGATGCAGCACCACGCCGAGGGCGGCCAGCGTCTCATGCTGCTCGGGGTCGAGCCATTGCAGGGTATGGCCGCCAAAGGGCAATTTGTCGTGGTGTCGTGCTTGCGCCAGGGGCATCGAGTGCGCATCGGCCAGCAGCAACCCCTCCGGCACCTTCAGGGTCAGGACTGGCTCCTGGTACAAAAGAATGCGCAAGGTCCCGGCTTCGAGCGAGGCATCGATCTGCAGGTGGATGTCGGGTAGCGGAATGCCCAGCTGTTCGAATTTCCTCTGCCGAAGCTGCTGGAAAGCCTCGTCGAGCCCCCTTGAACGCCCGAGGTCGCTGGCCATGAGCACCATCAGTGGAATCGCCCCCGGCGTCATCGCTGGCTGGCTGTCGTCGCCGATCAAGCCTGGCGGCGCATCGGCCGAGGTGCCGTTCGAGGCGGCACGGGGTTGACGTTTCCTGATCCACCAGGCGCCGCCGTAGACCGCCCCGGCCAGGCCGACAAAGTAAATGACCGGGAAACCGGGGATCAGGGCGAACACCAGCAACACCCCGGCGGCCAGGCTCAAGGCCTGGGGTTGGCGGGTGATTTGCTCGCTCAGGTCGCTGGCCAGGTTCTTGCGCTGCTCCCCCGGGACACGGGTCACGATAATGCCGGCGGTGATGGAGATCAGCAGCGCCGGAATCTGGCTGATCAGGCCATCGCCGATGGACAGGATGGCGTAGGTGGACATGGCGGTGCCCGCGCTCATGCCATGGATGAACACGCCGACCGCGGTGCCGCCGAGGATGTTGACCAGGATAATGATGATGCCCGCAATCGCGTCGCCCTTGACGAACTTCATCGCCCCATCCATTGCGCCGTACAGCTGGCTTTCCTTCTGGACCAGGCCGCGTTGGCGGCGGGCTTCATTGGCGTCGATGATCCCGGCGCGCATGTCGCCATCGATACTCATCTGCTTGCCTGGCATCGCATCGAGGGAAAAGCGCGCGCCCACTTCGGCGACCCGTTCGGAGCCTTTGGTGATCACGATGAACTGCACGATGGTGATGATCATGAACACAATCAGGCCGACACCGAGGTTGCCCCCGACGGCGAAGTTGCCAAAGGTGTAGACGATTTCACCGGCGTCCGCCTGCAGCAGAATCAAGCGGGTGGTGCTGATGGTCAGCGCCAGGCGGAACAGGGTAGTGATCAGCAAGACGGCCGGGAAGGTCGAGAACTCCAGCGGCTCGCGGATATACAGGGCCATCATCAACAGCACGATGGAAATCGTGAGGTTGATGGCAATCAGCAGGTCCACCAGTCCAGTGGGCAACGGAACGATCATCATGAACACCGCAAGCAGCAGAAGCACCGCCAGCACGATGTCCTGGCGGCCCGCGGCCAGCGAAAGCCAGTGACCGAGGCGGTTCATTGACGATCCCCGGCGTGGCGTTCGAGCAGCCGCCGCATGCATTTCAGGCACTCGATCCATTGTGTGACGTTACTGTCGGGTACCAGTGCGCCACTGAGCATTTGCTGGTCGCCCACGATATAAGCGCGCAGCGCGACCCCCTGGGTGGATGCCGGGTGGCAGTGCCCCAGCAGGGCTTTGAGCGTACTGAAACGCCGACAGGCTTCGACCGGGTGCGCCAGTGAAAGCAGCACCCGGTCCTGGGTGTATTCGATGTATAACCGAAAGGGCGGCAGGGAAAACTCCATCCGCGCCTCGACACGGCCAGGGCAAAGGTCCGACAAACGCAGGAACTCTTCAAGGCTGCGTTGCGTTTGTAGGTCCATCTGCATCCTTATTTTGTACACAATGGGCTAGCGGGCGCTCCGCTCCACGGCCTTATGGAGCGGGTCTGTGGTGGCTACGTCATCCGGTGGCAATGATCCCGAGTAGGCGGGCCTTCGAGCTATCGGGCCTTCACCTGATTTATCAAGCCTGTCTCGTGGCGTATCGTTTTGTGTGCTGTGCGTTGTGCAGCCTGTCGAGACCGTTATCCACATGCATAAACTTTGGCAAGCCTCACTGACCCGTAGTGTCATCGTCACCCTGACCTGCGCCATGAGCGCATTCTGGCTGCTGTCCGAGACCATCAGTTTTTATTACCGCTACAGCAAGGCCGAGGTCGAAGTCAGGGAAGACCTGGCCTGGGAACTGAACAGGGTGGCCGAGGAAGAGAATCGTCGTTATGAGTTGTCCCAGGTCAGGGTCAACACCTTGTTGCGCCTGTGGAGCGAGCTGCTCAGGAATGCGAGCCTGTCGGGTACCCAGAGCAACGAACTGAAACACACGGTGTTCGTCCCCTTCGACGGGGTCGATGTGGACCAGGAACGCATTGCCGTTGCCGGCCAGGTCATTGAGATCTTTGGCAACTCGGACTCGGTCAACCGGACGGAAACCTTTCTGTTGGTGCCGGGGCAGGGCGTGTTTTTCTACCGCCCCGAGGGCCAGACGGCTGCCGACATGCAGGCCAAGATGCACGCGCTGCTGTCGCGTCAGTACCGATCGACCACCAGCGACAACTGCTGGGGCAGCGTGTTCGAGGATGGTCAGGGGCACCTGCGCAGTGCCGTGACCGCGGTTGACGCGCATTCGGGGATCACCGCCGGGCAGTTGTTGCGGATCGACGACCTGAACGCGCGCAAATATGACTTTTCGTACATCCTGCGTGATGCCGGCGGCAGCCTGTTATGGAGCGACAACAGGGAGGAGAGCGCAATGCTTGCCGCCCAGGGCGTGCAACCGGACTGCCAGCGCAAGGCTATGGAAATGGCGGGTTTTATTGTCGACTGTACACGGCTCAAGGGGCCGCCATGGCAGTTGTTCGCCATCGCGCGCGGTGATGTCGCGATGGACCGGGTACTGCCGTTGCTGGGGTCGACAGCGCCCTGGACGCTGCTGGCCCAGTTGTTGTTACTGGTGTTTATCGCGCTGATCCTCCAGCGCCAGCTGGGTCGGCCCCTGAGTCATATCGTCGAGCTCATCCATCGCCAGAAACAGCTCACCGACCTGAGCTATCGCTTGCCGGAAGGGCGCAAGGATGAGCTGGGTCGCATTGCCAGTGCCTATAACACGTTGCTCAAGACCCTCAATGCCTATCACCAGACACTGGAAGACAAGGTCAGGAGGCGAACCCGCGAACTGGATGCGGCCAAGCGTATCGCCGAGCGGGCCAGCCACCGCAAGAGCGAACACCTGACGAGCATCAGCCATGAGATACGCACGCCGCTCAACGGCATTGTCGGCGCGCTCAGCCTGCTCGAGCGCAGTAGCCTGTCCGAGCAACAGCAGGAACTGATCGGCACCGCGCGTCAGTCCTCCGGCTTTTTGTTGAGCATCATCAACAACCTGCTGGACTTCTCTCGAATCGAAGCCGGACAGCTGGAATTGTCCTACGAGCAGACGGCGATCCTGCCAATGCTCGATCAGGTGTTGCTGACGATCAATTTGCGGGCACAGGAAAAACACTTGTCGCTGCGTACCCTGGTGGCGGCCAATGTGCCTCGCTCGATGTCCCTCGACGGCGTGCGGGTGCAACAGATCCTGATCAACCTCTTGGCCAATGCCGTGAAATTCACCGCGCAGGGCGAGGTCTGCGTCCGGCTGGAACGGCGGGCGGAGATGCTGGTCATCGCAGTGCGCGACACCGGTAAAGGCATATCGGAAGAGAATCAGCTCGATATCTTCATGCCTTTCATCCAGGTGCGCGCCCATGACAACGGCAGCGGCCTGGGATTGGCCATTGCGTCGCGGCTGGCGAACCTGATGGGCGGGGAAATCCTGCTCGACAGTCAGGTTGGCGTAGGATCGACCTTCACCCTGTTGCTGCCGATATGCGATCCCAGTGAACCCTCCTTGGCCTTTTCAGCCCGGCTGCCGGCCCCGGCGGCATTGCAGACGCAGTTGGCCATTTGGGGCATCGAAGCCCAGCCGGGAGATTCGCCCTTGCTCGATATGCCTGAGCTGGTCTATCTGCCTGGCCGGTTATGGCAGAAGGTCAGCGCCATTCTGTTCGAGGAGAAGTTACCGGGCGATGAACCGGCCTCGATTGCCCCCTGTGCCTGGGCGCTCAAGGTCCTGGTGGTCGATGACATGCAAGTCAATCGCGATATCGTCGGCAAGATGCTCCAGGAGCTTGGGCACCTGGCCTATTCGGCCTCCTCGGGGGAAGAGGCGTTGCGCTGCGGAAGAACCCATGTCTTCGATTGGGTGCTGATGGATATTCGCATGCCGGACATGGACGGCCTGCAAGTCACCCGGCTCTGGCGCGACATGGCCAGCGGGATGCTGGACCCGGACACCCCCATCATGGCGCTCACGGCGAATGCACTGCCCGACGAGCGCTATCGAGCCCGGGCCGCGGGGATGAATGGCTATCTCGCCAAGCCCGTCAGCCTGGAGCAACTGGCGAGCGGGGTCGAGCAGGTCGTTTCGCTGCAGTTGGCGCGGGGAATCGACCTGGCACCTAACCGCAAGTTGCAGCAACCGCTTTTCAACCTTGCGGACACCTCGCTGCGCGCCAGGTTCTATGAAACGCTCGAGATCGTGCACCGGGATATCGAAGCCGCGTGCCGCAAACAGGATCGCGCAGGCCTGCTGATGCTACTGCATACGCTCAAGGGGTGTGCCGGTCAGGGTGGTCTTGATCGGGTGTACACATGGGCGCAGGACCAGGAGACCCGGGTCAGCCACGGCGAGTGGCTGAGCTGTGAAGAAGTCGGCTACCTGCGCGGGTTGATTTTGCAGAAGACCCATTAGGCCCGTCACGCACCTTCAGTGGATACCCAGGCGGCACGCCCAGTTGACCAGGTCCGCAATGTTATGCGCATCGAGCTTGCGCATGAGGTTCAGGCGGTGGGTTTCGACCGTCTTGATGGTAATTGAGAGTTTTTCGGAGATATCCCGGTTACGGTCGCCTTCGGCGATGAGCTTGAGTATCTGGCGTTCCCGGGTGGTCAGGTTGCCCTGCCCGCCGACATTCGGGGCGCTGGTCACGTGCGCCAGGTTGAGCGCGGGATCGAGGAAGACCTGGCCGGCGATGGCGGTTTGCAAGCCGGCCAACAGTACCTGTTGGGAGCTCTTCTTCAAGATGTAGCCGAGCGCGCCCGCGGCCAATGCATCGCGGGCGCGGTGCTCGGAGGCGTCAGCGGTGACCACCACGATGGTCAGCTCGGGTCGGCGTCGTTTCAGCTGGCGGATGACATCGATGCCATCCATGCCGGGCAGGCCGAGGTCGAGCAGTACCACGTCGGGCTTGAGCTCCTGGCAGGCCGCGTACACGTTCAGGCCGTCGACGATTTCACCGACGACCTCGTAGCCAGGCATCGCCGAAAGCAGAATCTTGATGCCGTAGATGAGCAAATAATGATCTTCGACGATCAGGATCCGTTGTGGGGCAGGCGTAGTTTGCAGATATGACAGCATGATCAAAAACCTGATTTTTTTTAGGGGCTGGGGCGCGAAGGCTATAGGGTTCAGGTCATTACCGGATTTAGATTTTCCCCAAAACTGACAAAATCGTGTAATTCCCTTCATCGACAACGCTATGAATTTTCCATCTTCCCTGGCTGGACTTGAAACCATTCGCGTGCATTCGAGAGTGGGGCAGCGTTGGCACATGACCCTGTCCGGTGTCCGCGGATGGTGCTGGGAATACCCGTTGGGGTTGTGCGTTGCCTTGGCCATCGAACGCACATCCATCGATGACGAATGGCTGGTTCGCACCAGTTTGTGGCTGGCATCGATACCAGAGAGTCTGGACGACAGTCTGTTACTGGACGGTGAGGATATTTTCCTGATTCGCCGCCATGACAGCCAGTGCCCTCCCCGGGAACTGGAGGCGCGCGTGCAACAACAGTTGTCCGTCGCCTGTTGGTTCGCCACCCATGACGCGTCACCCCCCGCACCCACCGAGACTCGTACCGTGGGACGCCTGGCATGAAGTGGCTGAGAGGCTGCCTGGCGGGAGTGGCGGTCTTGGGCGTAACCCTGGGTGCAAGTGGCGCGATTGCGCCCCAGGACGCGCCAGCCTTCTTCTTGAACACCCGTGGCGCCAAGCTGGCCGATGTCTTGCGCGATCTGGGGGCCAACTATCGTGTTCCGGTGATCGTCAGCCCGCAGATTGGCGAGTCCTTTATCGGCCGCCTGGACGGCGGTACGCCCGAACAGACGCTCGAACACCTGGCGCAGCTCTATCAGCTTGCCTGGTACTACGACGGGCAGACGATTCATGTCTACAAGGCGCAGGAGGTGGGCAGCCAATTGCTGACACCGGCGTATCTGCCGGTACAGACCTTGATGACCCAGTTGCAGTCCACCGGCATTCTGGATAAGCGTTACTGCCGGGTGCGCAGTGTCCCAAGCTCCAATGCGCTGGAAGTGCAGGGTGTCCCCGCCTGCATGGAGCGGGTGTCGCGCCTGGCCGAAGGGCTCGATCAGCAGAAATTCAATCGCGAGCGTAACCAGGAGGCCATCGAGCTGTTTGCCTTGAAGTACGCCGCCGCCGCCGACACCCAGTACACCTATCGCAACCAGCAAGTGGTGGTGCCCGGTGTTGTTTCGGTGCTCAAGGACATGGCGCAGGGACGCACCTTGCCGCTCAAGGAAAACCAGGGAGAGCCGTCGGCGGACGATCGCAGCTTGCCGATGTTTTCCGCCGATCCGCGACAGAATGCGGTACTGGTGCGCGATCGCAAGCTCAACCTGTCGCTGTATACCGACCTGATTGCCCGGCTGGATCACAAACCATCGCTGGTCGAGATCTCGGTAGCGATCATCGACGTCAACTCCCAGGACCTCGGCGCCTTGGGGATCGATTGGTCGGGGGGGGCGCGCATCGGTGGCGTAGGGGTCAGCTTGAACACGGGTGAAGGCTTTGATTCCGGCAATTTCTCCACGGTGATCGCCAACACCGGCAACTTCATGATCCGCCTCAATGCCCTGGAGCAAAACGCCAAGGCGCGCATTTTGTCGCGTCCCTCGGTGGTCACGCTGAACAACATGCAGGCCGTACTTGATCGCAACATCACGTTCTACACCAAACTGGTGGCGGAAAATGTCGCCAAGCTGGAGTCCATATCGGCCGGATCGCTGCTGCGCGTGACTCCGCGCGTGATCGGGGAAGGGAGCAGGCAGGAAGTCATGTTGAGCCTGATTATCCAGGATGGGCGGCAAACCGACCCGATCAGCCAGAGAGAGCCTTTGCCCCAGACGTTGAATTCGGAAATTTCCACCCATGCCTTGCTCAAGGCCGGGCAAGCCTTGTTGCTGGGCGGCTTCGTCCAGGATGAGGAAAGCGAAAGCGTGCGCAAGATCCCATTGCTGGGCGACATCCCCTTCATTGGCCGGTTCTTCAGATCGACGCAGAAGATCAACCGCCAAACGGTCCGTCTGTTTCTGATCAAAGCTGATCCCTGGCATCAACCCTGATAGGCCACTGATGGACTGTACCTACAAACTCAAGTGGCTGAACGGGCCGTTAAGTGGCCGTGAGCTGGCATTGCCCGTGGGCGAACTGCGGATCGGCGGCTCGGACTCGGACATTGCCCTGTGCCTTGAGCAAGATGCCCAGGCGACCTTGTCGATCGATGAGGAGGCCATCCGGCTGGCGTGCGCGACGCCTGCCTGGGTCGAAGGGCAACCCTGGGAGCTGGAACAGGCACTGCCGCTGGGCCGGGTGATCGATCTTGCCGGACAGGCTTTTGTACTGGGTCGATCCGGCGATGAGCTGTCCACGCCAGGGGTGCCCGCGCGACTGACGCGGCGTAGCCCGGCGCGCGCGTCCGTGTGGCATTGGGGAGCCCTGGCCGCGGTCTGTGGGCTGGTGTTGGCCGTGGGGCTGCTGGCCTGGCAACCGACACTCAGGGTACCGGTCCTTGACCAGGATGAATGGCTGGCCACGCAATTGAAGGATCCGCAGCTCGCCGGCTTGAGTGTCCAGCGGGGCAACCAGGGTAGCCTCGTCCTCAAGGGCCTGTGTCATTCCTCGCCCAGCGTCGCAGGCTTGCGCGCCAAGCTGCGCGCAAGGGGGCTGCTGGTGTATGACGAGAGCGTTTGCGCCGACAGCTTGCTCGACAGTGTGCGCTCGGTGCTGAGCTTGAACGGTTATCGGGATGTCGAGGTCAAGAGCGGGACGCGACTGGATCGCGTGGTGATTTTCGGCAATATCGTCGCGGACACGACATGGCAGCGCACCAGCGCCCAACTGCGGGCGATTCAGGCGCTGGAGGGGTGGCGGGTGGTCAATGACCAGGCGCTGCTGTTCGATGATTTACTATCCCGGCTGACGGCGCGCCAAGTGTTGGGCGGCTTGAGTGTCAGGGTGTCGGACAAGGCCTTGCGGGTCAGCGGCCAACTGGATGCCCAGCGCATGGCCACGGTGACCGAAGTGCTCGATGCCTTCAATCGCGACGGTGCCCCACGCCTGTCGGCGGTTTTCCAGAGCATTCCGGGAATGGCCTCGGCCGAACGCTACTTACCCTCATCGATTGTCGGCATTGGCGGCAATGTGGATTCCCCCTATGTGCAACTGGCCAATGGCATGCGCTTGCAGCAAGGCAGTGTTTTACCAAGTGGCTACCGCATTTATGCGCTCGATCGCTTGTCGATGGCCTTGCTCAAGGACCAAGAGCTGATATCGCTGCCACTGCCACTCTGAATCAGCAGATTGAAAAAGGAAGTTGAATGGCCCGTATCACCTATCTGGAAGATGCCTTGTTCGCCGATACCCAGGGCACATTGCGCCGGCACTTGCTGGACAGACTTCGACAGGCCGAACACCGGGTGCGCGGACAATTGCGTCAGCCACAACCTGCCGCGCAGTTCCAGGCGCTGGAACAATGCGCCAATGCCTGCGCCAGTGCCGTGCAGGTTATCGAGATATTGTGGGGGCGGTATCACTCACCTATGCAAGACATCAGGGGCGCGCGGTGAAAACCGGTATAAAACCGATAAAGTCGTAAGTTGTCGGGGAGCAATCTGGTGACACTGATACTTGCTGCGAAAGTGCATGAAAACTGAAGACTCTTATTCTCTGATCTGAACCTCGGTAGCCACTCATCGTTGGTCGTTATTGAATAAATTCCAAATTTGGGGCGTTCAACGTCTATTCATGCCTTTTGCGTGCTTAATCTTGTTGCCAAGGAGTTCCTATGCACATCCAGAATGCCTCTGTCTTGTCACAACAGCCGCTGTCGTCTACTTCCGGAGTTGATGGCGTTCAGGCCCCAAAGGCCTTTTCCGAAGTTTATCCAAAGAGTGAATTCAAGACGGTCCCGTCCAATATCCATATGGTTTGGGTTGGCTCCCAACCGGGTGGCGACCAGGAAAAATACCTGAGGCAATGGGCGGAAAAGAATCCGGGCAGTACGGTCATGTTATGGGTGGACTCGCAACAGTTCGATGCTTACGCCACCAACAAGACCGCCCGACAAGAGGCCGAGAAGGTATTTCCGGACTACCAGGCCGAGAAGCCTTTGCGCGGCTTGTTCAGCCAGCTCAAGACCACCCTGGGTAACACCGATGCGTTGCTGAACCTGGGGGCACAAAAACAGGCACTGAGCGAACTGAACAAAGAGCTGTCGGCCAAGGGTAACGAGTCCTGGAAAGAGAAGTTGTTGTCGGGTGCCGCCAAGGTGACTCCGCAGAATGCGGGTCAAGTGCTGGCGGCATTTCAGCAGCACACGCGCGGCAATGACGACAAATTCCTGCAAGCCGAACGTTTGATCCTGGACCAGACCGTCAAGTCCTGGGACCGCTGCGCGAGCAATCCCCAACGCGATACTGCGAAACTGAGCGCGTTGCAGGAAAAATTCAGTGATGTCAAAAACATCGAGATCCGTGACTTGAGCAATCGCAGTGATATCCAGCTCAAGAACAAGGATGCCTATCAACATGAAATCATCGGCCGCAATGGCGCGTACCCGGCCGCATCCGACATTGCCCGCTATGAGATCCTGCACGAGCATGGTGGCGTATACGCAGACATCGATCTGGAATGCATGCAGCCACTCAATGGCGTACTGCAGGCGCATCCGAACCTGATGCTGGTGGGGCTGGCCGAAGGCAAGAACGAAGCCAGTGGCAGCGCGACGCCTTATTTTGCCAATGCGTTGCTGGCCAGCCACCCGGGTAGCCAGATGCTTGCCGACTTCATTGACAAGATCGGTGAGGATTACCAGACGCTGAAGGGCAACGAGTTCCGTGGCGATCGCTATTTCAGCCGCCCGAACAAGAGCACGATCGAAGCGACCGGCCCCAACGGATTACGCGGGCACGTCGATAGCGTGGTGCGCCAGGCTCAGGAACAACCGGATCTGATGCGCAACGATGTGTTGTCGCTTTCAGAGCGGATCTGGGACAAGAGCCAGCAGCAGAACCAGGACTTCTGGTCCTCGATGGAATCGCACTTCAAGTTCCCGGACGATTACGTGAATTTCGAAACCGAAGAGCAACAAAAAAGCGCGACCAAAGCCATGGGGGGCGTCGCACCGTCAACCGCATCCGCACCCCTTGAGGGCACGACTGTAAAAAAGTCTGAAGGCGCGGCCGGGATTGGCGCGCCTATGCGTCCAGGTACGGTGGTAAGCACCGAGAAAGTCGCGGCGCTCATTCTGGAAAAAATCAACGAGAAGCAGCAGCCCGGCAAACCCATGATCATCTTCATCGCCGGTCCTTCTGCATCCGGCAAGTCGGTGTTGACGGGCGCGCTACAGGAGAAAGCATTGCAGTTCGAGTCGGTCAAGACCGACCACTTCCTGAAATCGTTCTCGGAGCTGAGTGCCATTCCCGCCAACCAGGGGTTGCCAGTGGCAGACTGGCCTGTCGTTCACGGGCATGCCGACTCGTTCAATCGCCCACTGACAGAACAGCTTTTAGAGGCCCTCTCAACAGGGCGCGAGTTCAGCTATCCGTTGCCCAGCACCTATCGCGAAGGGGTGATGATTGGTGGGTTTCCACGGGGAGAGCGCGACACCAGCGGCCCCCACAAACAAGTCCAGGTACCGGTGAGCGAAACCTATTTGATTGAAGGCATTTCCACCCCCCATCTGGTCAAGGATGCCACCCATGTTTTGGTGCGCCTGGATTGCGAGTTTGATGAAACCGTCAAACGCCGGGCTGGTCGTGGGCATGATGCATCGATCCCGGCGCAAGTAAGGATCGCCGAGGATAAACGCCAGTATGAGACCTTCCAACAGGCGATGAGCCAACTTGGAGAGAGCGTGACTCCCGATATTCATCTGGACTCGTCCGGCATGACGGCGGGGCATTTCCGCTTGTTTTAATGGGGGCGACGGGGACTTTTTCCTGACCTGAAAAAGTGCCCCTGGCGAATCCTTGCATGGGTATTTCTTCAATTTCGGGAGTAGAGGCATGAACGGTTTGCCGCTCAGTCATATCCAACCCAGTGGTGCCAGCCTTGCATCGCTGAACAAGGCTATAGAAGGCCAAATGGCTCCGGGCTCGGCCAAAAACAGTGCGTCCGACCTATTGCAGGTCATGGAAAAAGTTCAGCATCGGACAGGGATTGTGGCCAGTCACTTAGCACCCTTGCAGAGCGTAGCGAAAGAGCACAACTGCATTATTGGTATCCGTCCAGTTGAAACTGTGGCGACCGGGCTGATTGAGGAGGGCCATCCCACCAAAGACTTCCATATCAAAGGCAAGAGCGCCAACTGGGGGCCCCAGGCCGGAATGATCTGTGTCGATCAGGCTTTCAGCAAGCTCGAAGGCTGCCTGGCGTCGGATCCGGTGCGTATTGATAAATTCAACGGGCAGACTCGCCAATGCATCGAGGAGGGTCACGCCGTTGCCATTCCTCTAGTGATTTCCAGGGAACGCATGGGCACGCTGCTGGCCGCTGATCTCATCACGGACATGCAACCTGCGGATGCCGAGGGCTGCATCAGGTTCAGCGCGAAAGCACCCGGCGGTAGACTGTACAAGTTTGAAGCGGTAACCGGTGCGGTCGAGGGCCTGTACCAGATCAGCCAGCAAGGACAGCCGCTGGAAGTCCTGGCGAAAGCGCCGGGGGGTAAGGCGCTGACGGCCGACTATGACTTGCATCTGATCGGACCTCATATCAGCGATCTGGGGCCGCAAGACAATCTTCCGGTCCCGGATGTCGCGCACGACGTGTTCAAGGCTCGCATCGACGGATACAGCGCCAGGACAGCGGATTCGCGCCCCAGAAACCTGGCGCAGGAGCTGCGCCAGGATTATGCAAGCGCCGGCAGCTTTTACAGCAAGGAAGATCCGGATATCGGCAACGCCACGAGCCGTATCGCCGAGATGATTCCAGTGATCAATACGGCCCTGGTGGGCATGGGCGAGCGGGTGGTTCACCACAACGCGGACTCGGGCAGCCCGGCCAGCGATAGCGCCACCAACTATCCGGCGACGTTTTTCTTGCCGGCCAGACTCGGAGCATTTGATGAAATCTGTGTGATCGAGAACAGTCGGCAAATGGCCGAACTGATCCTGCAAGCGAAGAATAGCGGCTACCACATACCAATGAACCCGTTATGGGAACCCGAGGTGACCAGCGTCAGGCGTGCAGACTTTACACAGGCTCAAGCGCTGCTCGATCGCGCCTGATAAAGGGCCCGGGCCGATCCATGGTCGGTCCGGCCGGTTTTCACAGGCCTTCGTCCGACAGTTTTTCCTGATACTCGGAAAACACCTCGGTAATCATTTTTCGTTGCTCATCATCCTCGAAGCACTCATCCGTCATTAATTTCACCAACTCCCCCATGTGTCGCACATAGGCGTATTGCCCGCGTGCGTCGGGCACCTGGCGTGAGGTCTGTTGTTCGAGCCAGTCCACATGCATCCACGACTGCTGGACGATTTCCAGTAATGTGCCGATGACTCCATCGCCATCCAGGCCGTCGATAGCCAGTGTGCGGGCAACGCGGTGACAATGATCTTCCATGCCGAAAAACAGCATGATGCGTTTCAGGTCGGTGATCACCGAGCCCAATTGGGCATCCATGGCCGGACCTTCAGCCGAGAGTTCGAAAGCCAGGGTCCGGATCAGCGTTTTCAGTTTGCGCTGGCGATCGTGCAGTTGGCGGAACTCTTCGAACCATTGCACCAGGCGCGTACGACGTGAAGTGGCACGCTGGTAGAGCTGCTTGAGGGCGAGAAAGCTGTTTTTGCCGGTGCTGCCGAACTCCAGGCGATTGAAGAGCTTCAATGTCCATTCGTCATCGTCCATCACTGCGCACAGAGCATCTTCCAGACGTTTACGCTGTGCGCCACCCAGGTTTTTCCGCCCGAGCAGCGATCCCAGCAGCAGGGCCATTTCTCCCGCATCGAGCCCTTTGTCACCCATGCACCCTAGAAGATCCGACGCTTCATCAATGGCCAATGTGTGTTTATGCAGGTCTTCCATTTGCGCCGAGGCGGTTGCCGTGACGTGCTTGACCAGTTGCTGGAGCATGGCGCGGCTACGCGGGCGTTCAGACTTGCCATCACTTGTCCCGCGACCTGTGGCCTGCTTATAGGAGCCAAGGGCAAACCCCATGTTTTCCAGGGTTTCGGACAATGCATCGCCTGACACCTCGGTGGGCATGAAATCAAGACCCGTGGCCTGCATATCGAATTCGGTGCGCGCCAGTTCAAGGGCAGATTGCGCTGGGAAGACTTGTGTGGCGCCGGGCAGGGGGCGAGGCGCCGGGTTCTGAATCAGCGGAGTCGGCTTGATGCTGGCGGAGTCGGTCTTGGTAATCATTGGCAGGGGACTCATGCGGGACCTGCCGCAAACGCGACAGGAGCGATTGAAGGTGGGCGTCGAGATCGATGCGCAGGGTGAACAGGTGCGTTTCCAGCAAGGCCTGAGTCGTCGCCAGCGAAGAGCTGCCGAGTACCCGGACCTGAGGGTAGTCGGCAAAGGTGTGTCGGACGTGCTGCTCGCAATCGGCGCAGACCCGGACAGTCAGAGCGCCCTGGGCAAGAAACGTCAGGAGCCGCTGCTGCACACGTCGAACCATCAGCTCGACGCCATCCTGTTCACCGATGAACTCCTCCAGGACCTGGGCAACGAGGGCGCGTAGCCGTGTGTCGAGGTGTTGGGCCAGGGTGGCTTCCAGAGCGGTTTCAGCGACATGCCAGTCCAGGGTTTCCTCGATGAGGCGTTGGCGCAAAGCTTCACGTTCGCTGGCCGCCTCGGCAATACCTTGATCCCGGGCCCGAATGCGCATCTGCTGGGCTTCCTCCTCGGCCTGGGCCAGGCATTCACGGGCCTGCCGTTGCAGTGCTTCGGCTTCTGCGCGGGCATGGGCAAGCACCGAGGTGGCATTGAAATATTGCGCCAGTTCTGCGGCAGGAATGACCACCGCGTGGGGCGTACGGCCATGCAGGGCAATACAGGGAATGTTGAGTGGGTTCATAAAAAACGACCGAGCTTGGTCAGCCACTGGGTCGCGTTTTCCCGGACCGCGAGCAGGGCATCGGCAACCGGCGGCAAGCGCAGGGTGAGCAGATCATTGAGCGGGGCTTGTTCGACATCGCGTAGCCACCAACGAGTGCCGGCGTGCAAGGCCGCCTGGCTCAGAGTGTCAGCGGGCAGGGCCGGCTCGGTGTGGCTCCAGCCTCGGTGCAAGGCCAGCAGATGGTCGCAGTGTCGTTCATCCAGGTAGGGCTCAAGTGCCTGGCGATGGTCCTTGATCAACAGGTGATCGGGACAGTTCAGCGCCACGACCCCGAGGGCGATGACCAGTTGGGGCAAGCGTGGCTCCAGCGCGAGCATGGCGCGCTGCCTGGCGTCGAGGCCGGCGGGCAACGACGTCCAGGTGATGCCGCGGTGTCGCAGGATCAAGCGGTCGATACTCGGACGACAGGCCGGGCGACTGCGGTAGACCGTGCGCCAGGGAGCGAGTCCGAGGTGGGGCCACCAGCCTTCATGCATCCAGGCGCCTGGTTGCCAGCCCCATTGATGCAAGTGTTGTACGCTCTGGTCGATGGCTACCTGGGTCATTGGCTTCTGGACCGCAACCATTTGCCAAGCGTGATCGCGAGGATCAGTACCGCCAATGCTGCCAGCAGGAGCATGAGCGGCAGACGATTGCGCTCCAGCCATGTGAGCGGCGCAGGGTTTGGCCCGGGCTGCTCGGGGAGCGGCTGATAGCGGTAATCGGCGGCCTGCAGGACGATGCTGATGTTCTCGGTCAGCAGGTTGGGCACGCTGTTGAAGATCAGGCTCTTGATCGCGGTTTCGCGATTGAGCAAATTGCGCTCGGGGCTGTATTTGATGAAGACCGAGGCCGAAGGCTTTGCGGTCTCGCGCGGGTTCTGGCTGATCCCTTCGCCAATCGACACATGGGCGCTGATCACGCCATCCATGGCCTGCAGCATTTTTTCCAGCTGCTGTTCTTTCAGATAGAGGATCTTCGCGTGTTCCTGCACCGGTGAAGTCACCAGCTGGCCGGAGGGAAACAGGTCCTCCAGGGTCGCTACCTTTTCACGTGGCAGCCCTTCCTGGCGCAACAGTTCGACGGCATTGATGAACTGCGTCTTATCGACCTTGATCGTGACAAGTCCACCCTTGGCGATTTCCTTGCTGGCATCGATATTGCGCAGTAGCAACAGCGCCAGCATCTGGTTGGCGTCGGCTTCGGACAACTCACTGTACAACTCGACCTTGCAGCCGCTGAGCATCAGCACCAGCACGCCGATGCAGCCCAGGCGCAACCAGTCCCTGGTCATTGCATGCTCACCAGCTTGTTCACCCCTTGGGCAAGGGATCCGGCGGTCTTGGCGATCAGGTCGACTTCGACGATGGCGTGCAACATGTTCGACTGTGCAGAGAGCATTTTCAACGGACTGTCGAGCACGCTTTCACGGGCCGTTGCCACGGCGCTACTCAGGGTACGGGATTGATTCTGCAACTGGCTGAGGGCCGATATCTCCGCAGGGCTGTCCACCTGGCCGAACAACGCCTGGTTGAACGCGGCAATATCGGTCGGCGTGGGGGGCGAGGGCGCGGAATCTTTCGGCACGTGAAGTGCGGCCATGCGCACAGCTTCGATTTCCATGGGAGAGGTCTCAGGCAAGTTGAGGGGGTGGGGTGGGCTGCGCAGGGATGGTTAGCGCGTCCTGGGAGGCGCTTTCGATCAAGCGCCGAAGCGTGTTGGCTTCGTCCGAGGCGTCGCCGGCCAACAACGCCAGCGCTTCATGTCTGCGTGACAGGCCGATCAGTAAGGTCGCTTGCAGAATCCGCAGGTCCGCGGGGTCGCTCACCAGGTGGGGCAGGGCGCTGCGAATGGTTTCGACCTGTTCGACGAAACCGTGATTGACCGCCGCCAGGCCGGTCTCGCAGACAATGCGACACACATCGCGCTCAAGGACCTTCATATTTTTTGAATGATCCCTGAAAGCATGTCCTTGACCGCTTTCATCACCGCACTTTGATACGTGACGAAGGTTGAATATTGCTGAATCGCAAACTGCGCCTGGAGCATCCGCGCCGGGTCGTTCATGTCGGCGGCGGTCAGTTTTGACTGAACCTCATTGCCGGCCTTTTCGACCATTTGCGAGAGCTGGTTATTGACGGTTTCGATGTCCATGATCCGTTATCCCGCATGGCTGATGGCTGGAGTGAGGGTGGCTTGGGCTCGCAGGCGATATTGGGTGGGATTGCACAGATAACGCTTGCGGAAGCTTTCGGTGAAATGCCCGTGATTGGAGAAACCGCATTCAAGGGCGATGTCCAGTACCCGCATCGGGGTGGACAGGAGCAATTCACGGGCGCGGGTCAGTCGATGCTCCAGGAGCCAGCGTTTTGCGGAAAGGCCGTATTTTTCCTGGAACAACAGATTGAACTTGCGTAGCGGCATGTTGAATTCCAGTGCATAGCGAGCAACCGACCACTGATTCAGGGCGTGGGTTTCGATGAACTCATAGAACGGCTCGTCTCCGGTCATGATGTGTTGCAACAGGGCAGAGAAATAGCGCCGGTCCACGCCCAGGCAATAGATATAGGCAAAGCGCAGCAATGTATCGGGGGTTCCCTTGGCCAGCAGTTCAAGCACGCCGATCACGTCATCCTGCGCCTTCACCATGCGGATGGGCGCCCGCCAGAACAGGGTGCCGTGGGTGACACCGAGCAAGTCCACTACATCGGCGTACAGGTGCTTGAAGTCGGCGGGGTAGAAGTCGAAGTACTGGAGGTCGCTGTTGGTACTGCAAGGCGCTGCTTCGCTGCTCGCCACGACGACGGAGTTTGGCGGTATGAGTTGTACTGTGCCGTCGACATGTACCTTGCCGCCGTACTTTCCGAATAGAAGTCGTACTGCCCGCATCGGTCCTCCCGTCCTGGATCACTGTCTGAGTGAGCACCATGGTCACGCGAGTACTGGAAAATATGCATCAGGTGATTACCTGAAAGATAAGACCCGGAGTACGTCAAATTCATCAGGGATTGACTAAATATGTAAGGCGTTGACGCTTCGGTAAAAAAAGGAATGTTTGA
This sequence comes from Pseudomonas sp. GW821-FHT02B10, assembly GCF_059421865.1. Classification (NCBI taxonomy): domain Bacteria; kingdom Pseudomonadati; phylum Pseudomonadota; class Gammaproteobacteria; order Pseudomonadales; family Pseudomonadaceae; genus Pseudomonas; species Pseudomonas sp. GW821-FHT02B10. The sequence continues at coordinate 42,059 of NZ_JBWKVU010000012.1, forward strand.
AGGGAATTCAGAAGAGTGGAAATGGGTGGGTTGTATTATCAGGCTGTCACTGTGAAAGGAAGTTCAGGATTCATGGCTTTCTATTCGTGGTGATAAACGAAGCCTGGTGATGTATCGGCGAACCATTATTCAGTAGATGGGTCGCCAATGTATTGGCCATGGTCGAGATTAATACCATTGGGAATACGCATATGAATATGGTCGTAACAGCAACCACTCCAAACAGCCCCCTGGAGGGCATGCGTCCAACACCACAGTCCGTTGCCAATCCTCAATCCATGTTCAGTAACGGCTTGATGAGCATGCAGAACATCATGTTGCAACTAACTCAGTCGGGTAACGACCTGTTTGCACAGATGAACAAGAAGTCCGAAATTGCTCGCGATGCGCAAGAGATGGCTAATCAGGTTGAGGCCGTTATGTCCAGGCTGGTAAAGCCAGGGGATAAGTTGGCGCTGCCGGAGAGTACGGTGGCTTATATGCGCGCCAATAATATTCTGGTGGACGGCAAGACCATTGATGAGTTCATGGGAGAGCGCTCAGGGGCGCAGGCAAGCCTTGAGACACTGATGGCCAAGATTGCCGCATCCGGCCCCGAGGGCATGGAAACCCGCTCCTGGCAGGAAGTGATCACCTACATGGACAAGAACGGCATAACCGTTGAAGGCAAGAAGGCGTCCGACTATGTCTGGGGGCTGCCGGAAGTCAATTTCCAGAGCGGTAAAAAGGTCAGCCTGGAGCATATGAACAGCATTCGCCAGGCGCTTGAAGACTCCATGGCTTTCGATAAGGGCGACTTGATGATGGTCAAGTCCTCCCTCGAATCGGTGGCTGGACGGGCAACGGACTTCAACCAGCAAAGCCAGTTGAAGTTGCAACAAGTCATGCAGAACTTCAGCACCTCCAACCAATTGACACAAAGCATGCAAAGCATGTTGGCTGAAATGACCAAGGGCACCGCATCGGCTATTCGTTGACCTCAAGTACGCAATAATCCTGGCAACAAATAATCGGCAAAAAAGTAAAACGTCATCGACTTTTATAAGTATTGGTGTCGGTGGCGGGCTAATCTGGTTTTGTCCTGAGGGAGTGGCGAATGGACCATGTGGAAAAACTCAAAACCATGCTGGTGGAACTGGGGAGAAATAAGTCGGTATTTAGCCGGCAAACCCAGGAGTTGGAAAAGCTGCAGTTGGAAGTTTCCGAGCTTCAACGGCGTGCGGATGTCGATCCAGACGCCAGGAAGAAGCTGAACAAGTTGAATGACTATATGAATCGCGAGGGAAATGATTCCCAGCGTCGACTTGTCGAGAAAATGGCGAAATCCGAAGCAAGCCTGAAAAAGGTTGGAGAGCAACTGCATGCGTTGTCCACTCTTCAACAAGACTCGTCAGAAAAAGAAGTACCCGCGGTAAAAAACAACCTGCTGAAAAAACTCAGTCGAAACTTTGCTTGAATCCTTTGGAGAAAACACGATGGATCCTATTGTAAATAAATTTACTCCGGTCAACTCCCTGGGCTCCGTGCAGCCAACCCCGCAGTCGATCGTGAATTCGCAATCGATGTTCAGCAATGGCCTTCAGACCATGCAAAACATCATGTTGCAGTTGACTCAATCGGGTAATGATCTGTTTGCACAGATGAACAAGAAGTCCGAAATCGCTCGTGATGCACAAGAGAAGGCCAACCTGGTGGAAGGGGTCATGGCCAAGCTGGACAAGCCGGAAAGCAAGGGTGAGCTGCCGCCAAGTGTCATTGACTACATGAAGGCCAACAACATCCTGGTCGATGGCAAGACTATCGACGAGTTCATGGAGGGGAAGGGCGGCAAGCTCGATAAGGGCGACCTGATGATGGTCAAGTCTTCGTTGGAAACCGTGGCGGGACGGGCCACCGACTTCAACCAGCAAAGCCAGTTGAAGCTGCAGCAAGTGATGCAGAACTACAGCACCTCCAACCAACTGACGCAAAGCATGCAAAGCATGCTCGCTGAAATGACCAAGGGTACTGCCTCGGCTATCCGCTGATTGGATAACGCGCTGGCCACCCGGTTTTCCGTCGTGGCCAGCCATGGAGGGTAATTGCCTTGCCGCCCCCTGTAACAGCGACAGGGAGAGGGGGGCAGATAAATTGGTTGTTATTGCAAGGAGTCCTCATGACACAACCTATTTGCAGTGCCGGTCAGGACGACCACGAAGTGCTTCGGCACTTCTTTGCGCGTGGTGGCTCGATTCGCATGTTGGCTGATATCACGCAAGGCGATATCGACAAGCTATATGCCTACGCGACGCAGCTGTTCCACACCGGCGATATGCACGCCGCGCGCAATGTTTACTCCTTGCTGGTGCGCATCGACCACTGGAACTTTGAGTGCTGGTTGGCGCTGGGGCTGTGCAATCAGCGCCTGGGCCTGCATGAAGAGGCGGTCAGCAGTTTCGGCCGGGCCGGGATGATCAATGTGGATGATCCACGTTCCGCCTATTTCGCAGGTATCAGCCATAGCCTTCTGGGGCAGATCGAGTGTGCCCGCAAAGCCTTCAATGCCGCGATCAAATGGTGCAACCAACAACCTGAACATGAGGTCATTCAGCACAGTGCCGCGCAGTTGCTGGCTCATTGTGCGGTGGAGGTATCGGCATGAGCATCACCTTGAATCTGCGCCCGCTGGCGGCGCCGCAAACCGAACAGATACTGGTCCCGGACACCCCGAACATATCCCCGGAGGCGCGAACAGGGGCCCGTGGTTCGCGCGATCCATCGAGTGTATTCGGTGATATCAGCCAGCAGCATTCGCGGGTCAATACGCCGCCGCCACCGAAAGTCCAGGTGTCGCAGCTTGAGGCAATGAAGGCCCTGGATCGGATCTTTGCGAATGTTCCGCTGAAGAACGAAAGCGCTACGCCGATCAGCCTCAAGGATCTCGAAAAGATTCCGATGGACTCGATCATGTTGGCCTCGACACTCCTGTCCAGCGAAATCCTCGGCAGTACCGCCATGGCCAAGTCCAAGGCCCTGGCGATCATGACGGACAAGCAGGAGAGGGTGCGTCAGCAAGAGGTTGCCGACTTCCGCGAGCAGATGGACAAAGCCATCGAACAGCAGGAGAAAGCCAAGAAGGCAGGCATCTTCGGCGTGATCTTCGATTGGGTCATCGCTGCCGTTGAAATTGTCACCGGGGTGGCGAAGATCATCGGTGGGGCACTGACCGGTAACGTCATGACGGCTGCCGGCGGAGCGATGGACTTGATGGCGGGGCTCGCTGGTGTGGTCAAGGCGGCAGCCAACACCATGGCCCTGATCGATCCCGACAATGCCGAGAAGTACAAGGCGATCGCCGATGTCGCCGGCAAGATCCAACTGGGTTTTGAAATTGCCGGGGCCGTGATCGATATCACCAGCGCCGCGCGCAATATGTTGATGACCAAGGTGATTCCGAAAGTCGCCGGCACGGTTCTCAAGGAGGGTGCCGAACAGGCCCTGGTGGCCGGTATCAAGGCTGGGAGCAAAGGCGCAATCGACCAGACCGCGAAGATGGTCGGCAAGGAAGTGGCATCGCAGGTTTCCGCTCAAATTGCCCAGAGCCTGGGCAAGGCTGCGATGGAAGCGACGAAGACGGCGGGCAAGGAAGCGGCGCAGAAGATCGTGCAGCAGCTTGGTGTAAACCGGATGTTGGAGAAGTTTTCCCAGGAGGCCATCGAACAGTTGGTGACCAACGCGGTGAAAAAAGTCGGACACGGCGCGATCGACAAAGGCGTGGAAATGACTGCCAAGGAAGTGACCAAGGCCGTGACCAAAGAGATCAATCGCGAAGTGCTGCAAGTTGCGCTCAAGGCTTCGACCTATACCGCAGTCAACGTCACGCGCAGCGCGGTGGCCGGCGCCAGCCAGATCACCTCTGGAGCACTGGCGGTGGACCGCGCCAGGCTGCAGAAAGAGATCAGCCAACTGATGCTCGATCAGCAATGGCTGCAGTCGCTTTTCACTTTCTATAAAGACGAAAAAGACGCCGCCATGAAGCGGATTGGCGAACTGATCGAAGGACAATCCCAAGTTGTCCAGGACGGCAGCAAGGCCATCGCACAAGCCGGTGCGGTGCAAGTGCAGATTGCCTCGGCAATGGTTTGATACCAGGAGAAGAAAGATGACCACTACAGTGAATACTCAAGCGTTGGCCGCTTCTTTGCCCGTGCAGGATGCAGCGGATACCCGGACCGTCGACATAGGGGACAACGCATTCACCCGCATCAACGAAATCATTATGTTGATGAAGAAAATGAACATCGAGATGCGCGATACCTTGCGCGGATTTCACGATGACATGCAGAAGAATGCTTTCGACAAACAACTCAAGGCGCTGGAAACCAAACAGGACGCGATTGAATCGACTTTCAAGGCGGCGATGACAGGAGCGATCGGGCAAATTGTGTCTGGCGTCGTGAGTTTTGGTGGTTCCTTGACCGGAAGCCAGCTGGCGTCGTCGGCAACCACTGGACTGGGCAAAGCTACCGAGGGACTTGGCGGCGTTGCGGCGGCAGGCGTCAGTCGTGATGCGCAACAAGCTCAATTACTCGGAGAGTTCCAAGCCAACGCCGCGGAAAACTTCGCGAAAAACGTGGCGGCCACCGCCGATCGTGCCGCCGAGGCGTCCCGACAATTACGCGATGCAACCCGTGAACTGGTCGGCCTCTATGAGCGGATGGCCAATGCCGTGCAGATGAGGACGAAGTGAGATGCCTGCTCTCCAATCCATTGATCCGGTCACGCTATTTCTCAAGCTGCAAGGGTTGCAGCCAGAAGTCGCCTATTTTGAAAAAAGCGATTTTGTCGTGGGGTGGCAGGTTCACTTGGGAGATTTCGAACTGGTCTACCGGTTTGAAGACAATACCTTGACGGTGTGCAGCTTCACCGCCATCGAAGGGGCCAAGGGAACGAGCGGAGCGGTTTCCCAGTTCATCTTTTTGATCCACCGGATCGAGCGCTATGTCAAAGAGCTTTATTCGGTGCGAGGACGATTCATCAATAGTATTGCCAACTCGGAAATCAATCAGGTTCGTGAGCGGCTGGCGAATGTATTGATGGCCAAAGGTGCATCCTGGCAAGAGATCGATGGAGAGTCCTGGTTGGTTTATCCACTCGCTTCGAAAATGGCATAGCCGTATTAGCATTGAACAAGAGGAAGGGCACTTGAGTGTGCCCTTCACATTTGCTTGTCCCGATGTTCACCCCCTGGAAATCAACCCAACCGCCTGCTGCTGTCCAAGCAGCTGGGCTACCTGGGCTACGAGATGGTCGAGGCCCAGGACGGCGCCATGGCTTGCGCGCCTGGCGCAAGCAGCGTTTCGATGTGGTGATCACCGACTGCAATATGCCGATCATGAACGGCTATTGTGATCGTGGCGTGTTTGTGAAGAGCTTTTGCCATGGATCTCCCATTATTCAGTGAGACAAACACCTCGCGAATCGACGCTTGCTCTGCCAAGTTGTGTCGGTAGGGAGACGTTCGGTAATTAGCGAGAGAGGATCATGGTGTTCGTCAAGCACGCACCGCGAGGTAGTGCGTGCAGTGACAATAGCTGTTCCTTATTGTCTTTTATTATCTCGTGCTAGCGGAATTGACATCTGGTGCCTGAAAAGATTGTTAGGGTCGACGTGGTTCTTCAAGGAAATCAACTCCTCTACCAAACCCGAATTTCCATAGTAAAGTTCAAGCCAGCTATCACTGGGTACGCCATTTACCAATAGCATGTCCACATCCGGATAGTTGATGTAGCACCCTTCATATCGTCCCTCGACGCCAGGCCGCTTGTTGGGTTGACTCGCGTAGACGTCTTCGTAGATTTTGTTGATCCACGTGAGTTGAACGTTATCTTGAGCAGGGTCGGTCCAATAGGTTTGATACTGAGACTTCAATAAGGATTTGCGCTGCGGTACTGCGGTGTCTCCTTGGCCGGAGCTATTTATTTTTCCACCATAGGAGTCGATCTGGACAAGCGATTGGTTGAATGTCCCATCTTTGGAAGGGATGCTGAGGTTGTTATAAAGCGCATCGCATTCTTCGTCGGTAAAATTCTCCACTTGGTAGGCGGATTTATATTTTCCTCTTTGGTTGTTTCCCGATGTGTTGATCATCTGGGTGATATAGAGCCAGTCCATAAGCAATCCTGGCGAAGCTTTGGTGATAGCACTGCCCGCCATGCTATGGGGCCTTGGCGCGATGTTTGGTAATACGAAGCCGTCGTACAGTTTGCCGTGACCGGGTGCTGAACTATTTATTGCCGAGAGAAAACTGTTGAAGGGTGCATCTCGTTCGTGATCGCCCACCATACCATCGCGGCCGGTGTATTGGATGGCCAGAACGATTTTTGGATTGGAGTCGATGTGATTCAGTTTCAGCAGGGTGAAAAGGCCACCGTTGGCCTTTGACAAGACATTGGAGGTGGCGTCCGAATCGTTTTTGGCGAACCAGTCGTGATATCCACGTAGAAACTTTCTAAAGCTGGTTTTATCGAAATCCGACCACTCCCAAGAGAGTGTTGTCCAATACGCTTTTTGTGGGGCTTCGGGCAGGTCATTGAAGTAGTAGCGAATGATGATGCCAAAGTTTCCGCCGCCAGCCCCGCAGCAGGCCTTGAAAAGTTCTCGATGGGTTTTAAGGTTAGAATTCGGGCTGACATGAACAGGGACCAAGGTTTTGCTGCTATTGGCTGGGTCCGGAATCAAGATGTCCACACCTGTTACCCAGTCGACAGTCAACCCCTGAAGGCGAGACAGTAAACCGTATCCACCGCCGCTAATGTGGCCACCGATCCCTACGGAGTAGCACGAACCGCCAGGCAGTGTCTTGCCGCTCTGTTTATACATCGCCACATAACCATCCCAGTTCTGGCTGCCTGTGAATACGGCGTATTTATAATGTGTGGGGCTGTTACTGTCGTGTTTATAGAGGGGCTGGATGTTGCCGGCAGTATCATGAGAAAAGCCTTTAAGTTCACCCAGATCAACGATGGCCAGGTTTTCGTTGTTCAGCCGGTTCGATACGAAGCCTTCATAGCAATGCGCTCCGCTCCTTGCGGTGATCCGAAAGGCTTGCGACAGTGCTTCATTCGCAGCGTCCAGTACTTCTTCTGGTGTTTTGCATACATAGATTCGTTTGGCTCCCGTTCCGGAACTTGGTGGCCATCGGAGATTGAAACCTTTCTGTAAGGTCGAAAATGTCTTGTTGTCTTCAGTTATTGTAATAAATTGCGAAGTGCTCTTTGTCGTAATCATGGTTGTGTGCTTCCTTGCAAAAAAATATGCGCCATATTCTGCGCAAGTATCCTGAAGTTTCTTTTGCCCAATCGTGGTTTAAGTGTATACCGGCGGGGCGCTATCTCACCTTAGTCGACATTTTTATGCTGTCCATGATGTTCAAGAAGCTAAAGTTATATTTTTGTGGGTATGTATTTCGAAAAGTTATAGGTGCTCACTCGATTGTAATCCAGTTCATCGGTTTAATTTTGATAGAGGTGGCGAAATGGCGGGTGTTGGGAGCGTTTGTCGACTTGTGTTCTTTGACTTTTGGAATCGTATTTATTTTTTATGGTGGACAATCTAAAGCCTTGCGCTAGCCTGAAATTCTCCTCAGGGAGAGACAAATAAATAAAAGGAGTGAGTGTAATGAATAAGCCAGAATCCAAGCCTCAGTTGAAACACGGTCGTGTGGTTTTCCCCCCTAGTCGTTCTGCTATTGCTATAGACGAAGGCCTTATCCTTGGTTGGCATGCTGAAGAAATGGAAGGAGGTAAGAACTTCCCATCATTGACTGCAGGCCCATTCCCAAAGCCTTATGAGACTGACAATGTGAGTCTGGTGCCACCGGCTGATGGTTATATTCTCAGCGGTGGCAAGACGGATGTCCGCGATTGCGTTAACTTCACTAACGAGGAAATGAGCCAAAAGCTGAATCGCCCATTTACCTGGCCTCTGTTGAATGTCGGCCCGGGTCAGATGTTTCATGTCAAGTGGGTATATAGCACGCCTCACCCGACTCGGGGTTATAGCTGGTTTATTACTAAGGATGGTTGGGACCCTAAAAAGCGTATCAGCCGTGCTCAACTTGAGCCAAAGTCCTTCCATGATGACTTTTATACTCAGGTTCCGTTCTACGAGCATGCCGCTGAATTGAAAGCGAAGACTGAGCATGAAGTGAAGTTGCCAACAGGCAAACAAGGTCATCATGTCATTGTCCTGTTGTGGATTGTTGCGGATACTGGCAATGCGTTCTATCAGGCGTTTGATGTGAACTTCAACTAAAGTCGGGCCATGTACGGCTCCTAATCCAGTTCTGAAGGAGTAGAACAATGACTAAGATTGATTTTTCGTTGCTGAAGTCCAAAGTAAATGATTCAGCATCATTGATGCCTAGCATTGCCAATAAAAAAATTCTGATGGGGTTCTGGCATAACTGGCCAGCTGGCCATAGTGATGGCTATCAAGGTGGGCAGTTTGCCAATCTGGATCTAGTGGATGTACCCAAGGACTACAACGTTGTTGCTGTGGCTTTTATGAAAGGCCATGGCATTCCTACCTTTAAGCCCTATAACCTCTCTGACGACGAGTTTCGCCGCCAGGTGGGTGTGCTGAACAGCCAGGGAAGGGCTGTGTTGATCTCGTTGGGTGGTGCCGATGCTCATATCGAGTTGCATATAGGGGATGAGCAGCCACTAGCGAATGAAATCATTCGCTTGGTTGAAGTCTACGGTTTTGATGGACTGGATATCGACCTCGAGCAAAGCGCCATTGATTTCGCTGACAACAAGACGGTACTGCCGGCGGCCTTGAAACTGGTGAAGGATCACTACAAGGGCGAGGGGAAGCACTTCATCATCAGCATGGCGCCCGAGTTTCCCTATCTCAGGGTGGGTGGCAAGTACGTTGGTTACATTCAGGCGCTTGAGGGCTACTACGACTTCATCGCACCTCAATACTACAACCAGGGTGGTGACGGGGTTTCGGTTCCGGAATACACCGGTCCGGGAGGTACTTGGATCAGGCAGAACGACGATGATGCGAAAGAGGATTTCCTCTTCTATCTGACGGATAGCCTGGTGACCGGTACGCGGAGTTACATCGCGATTCCCGCGGACAAGTTTGTCATCGGCTTGCCGGCCAACGTTGATGCCGCGAACAACGGCTATGTGATCAATCCTGCTGCGGTGGTCAATGCGTTCAAGCGTCTTGATGCCGCCGGTCATTCCATCAAAGGACTGATGACCTGGTCGATCAATTGGGACGACGGCCTCAGCAGGGACAATGTTCCCTACAATTGGGAGTTCTACAATCGCTATGCCCCATTGATTCACGGTGAGCCTGGTATTGGTGAGCGGCCAACGGCTCCGGCGAACCTGTCCGCGAGCGACGTGACGGAAACCGGCATGACCTTGAGTTGGGGGGCTTCAGCCGGTCCTCGTCCGATCGAAACCTATACGCTGTACCGAAACGGTTCTCCAATAAATCATACGGCGGCCTTGAGTCTGGAAGACTCAGGCCTGACGCCGAACACTCAGTACAGTTACTTTGTCACGGCAACGGACTCTTCGGGAAAAGAGTCGCTTCCGAGCCAAAGCCTGAGCGTCAGAACCGCTGGAGACATAACGGATCCAGAGTATCCCGAATGGAAATTGAACCATCGGTATTACAAGGAAGATGGCGTGACTTACGAAGGCAATAGGTACTTGTGCCTGCAAGAGCACGTATCAAACTCAGGCTGGACACCACCAGTGGCCTTTACCCTATGGTCAAAGGTCGCAATCAAGCGGCGAGCGTAGAGCGGTATGCGAGGCCCGGCAGAAATGCCGGGCTTTCTGCCTGCGGATAAGTGATCTACCGCGAGTTCTGGACATGATGAGCTTGTGTGGGGCATGTGGTATGAATCGCCCCGGATCTTCTAGACACCTTACACGTTCATTGCATAACGCTTTTCAAACTCTATCGGTGACAACCGATTGTTAAAGCCATGACGGCGTTTCGAGGGATAGAACAACTCGATGTAATCGAACACATCACTACGTGCCTCTTGCCGTGTGGTATAGGTTTTTCGCTTGATCCTTTTCCGTTTCAGAAGCTGGAAAAAACTCTCGGCTACCGCGTTGTCATGGTTGTTTTCCTCGGCGGCTCATACTGGCAACCAGGTTGTTCGCCTTCAGAAAACTACGCCAATCGGAACTGCTGTACTGGTTACCTTGGTCGGGGTGAATCATCATCTCCTGTGTAGGAGCGAGGCTTGCCCGCGATGAACATTAACGATACGCACCACCTCTGAACGCCCCTCATACCAAAGCCCCTGAATCAAAAGATCCAGGGGCTTTTTAATGCCTGCAACAGGCTGTCGCAGAGGATGTCGGGAGGGGCCTCAAGCGCTTAGAGCCGAATCCGCCTGTGCCCCCTTACATTGCCTTGCCTTGGGCAACATCCAGCAAGGCCACGCCATCGCTCAGCAGCAGCGAGGCGATATCGGCGATCTGGAATAAATCACTTTCATCTGCGGTACGCGCGGTCATGCAAGACAGGCTGTTCATCAGTTTGTGAATGGCGCGAACGCGCCGGCCGGCGCAGGCCAGCAAGTCCACCAGCGAGGCACTGGAATCGATCAGCAGGACAGGATGCTCGGTGGCAGTGCTGTGAAGCGGGATATATCCGTTCATTGATGTAGCTCCTTGTGTGTGAGGAGCCATCACCCAAACTTCCTACAGCCTGGGTGGCGGCTGCACGCGGGGTAGGAAACCGGCACACAAGAGACCCGGTCACGCCGAAGCGTGCCCGCGTACAGCCGCCATAACGCATAGGCAGCAAAAAGCGCCCGCACAACTTGGGCGCTTGTACGCTTCTTGATGACGGGTTCCTACACCCGGACGCTGATTTGGCAGCGACCGGCGCAGAGTAATGACGCGCCTTCATGAGCGCAAGCCCCGACTCAATGACTGAACGTAACAGGGCCGCCAGCGAGCAATGCGCCTGCTCAGACCTTGATCCAGCTCTAGCGTCAGACAAGTTCAGGCACGCTTGTAGGACTCTCCTGAAATACACGGTTTTACCCTGTTCAAGTGCTCTATCCGCTTGAGCCGACAGATGACGGCCAGCACCATCCCCCCGCCTTATCAATAGCGCCAACACGCTCAACGGCTTGCTTGGACGCGTCGTTTATCAGGGAGGAGGGGCGATGTGGCTGCGCCTTATTCGTCGGCAAGACCGTGAGCGTGAAGGAGTTGGTTTCAACAGCATCGAGTCGCCATTTTTTGCCCGGTTCGAAGTTCAACAGGCCCTCGGGCGGTACAGCAACAGAATCGACGGGCTGGATGATTTGCTTTATGCCCACGGCAGTTCGCATGGCCATCTATCGAGCGATGATCTGCGCGAAATCCTGGCGAGCGTAGAACGGGGCGATTGGCTGCTGGTCTCGAATGACCCGTTCAGCCCTTTGAGCGGCGACACCTTCGGCAAGTATTCACACATCACCGGAAAGGGCTGGGCGGCGAGTTCCCTGGATCATCGCCTGCAAGAAGACAACAAGCCCGCGTTGCCTGATGCCGAACCTGTCGTAAAACCTCAACCGCAAGAGCCGGGCTTTTACGTCGTGCCTAAAAGCATGAGCCGTGAACAGCTTGAGTCGGTGCTGTTCACTTCTCGCAACCCAGCCGTGATGAGCAAATTTGAGTCGCTGAACCCCGGCCTGAGTGACGTTAAAGCGGGCTCGATGATCGTGCTCAGCGATCCCGGCAACCTGCAATGTACCCGCGAAGAAGGGTTGCTGATGGAGGCCGCGGCCAAGACCAATGACGCACTCAAACCGCTCAGCGAGGAAGAAGCGAACTTTATGGCCAGGCACCGAGACGAAATCGAAAACTTTCTGGCACAGGGTTCGACGGCTATCGGCATCGGTGAAGCGATGTTTGCCAAGAACCTGGAAGACGTCAAAACCACGCTGCGTGATATCGAAGCGTTGCATCAGCGCACGTTCCAGAAAGACGGCCATCTGCGGTCGCCGGAGTTCTTTGTCGAACGTAAAAAACTGCTGGCACAGCTCAATACCCGACTAACCTCCATGACCCGAAAAGGCATTGGCTTCCCTGATCATCCGAACTTGAAAAGTGCCCTGGGGATCTCCAGCCGCAGTCTGGTTCACCGTTGGACCAAGGCCGGGGCTGCGGAGCAGATCCCAGGTTATGCCACGCACATCGAGGGAGTGGCCAAGGCGGCTAAAGTCGTCAAGTATGGCGGCTGGATCGGCCGGCTCTTGGCGGTGGAGCTTCCTACATGAAGGTTCAAGATGTGTGTGCAGTGGGTAACACCGAGGCATGCGAGAAAGTCAGATTCACTGAGACCGGTAACTTTGTCGGTGGGGTCGGAGGAGGCGTCATCGTCGGAGCCTTTTTAACGACGCCTATTGTCGGAACACTGTGCGTCGCACTGGGTGTTCCAACTGCTGGCTTAGCCTCGTTGGCTTGTGGTGTCGTGGTTGTAGGAAGTGCTTCTTTTACGGCTGGTGTCGTTGGTAACTCTGCCGGGGAAGCAATGGCCGAGAAAATTTATGAGGCGGTCAAATGAGCCTGAATACGGCAGACAAAATATTTCTGGTGGTCGGACTCGTCGATTTTGCAGGGATATTTATTGTGCTTGGTATCTGCTTGCACATGGCCTACACCAAGATGGACTTGATGTTGGATCATCTGAAAAACAGTGCTGTGCTCAGCATGCTGACCATGCTCAGGCACGGTGGCCCATGGGGGAAACTGATTCTGGTCGGGAGCATTTCCGGTTTTGTAACCTTCCCCCATTTTTACCTTAAGCGTGGCTGGGTCAGTGCCGAGGACTTGCTGGGTTTTCCTGCGGCGCTTAAGCGCAAGTTGGTCGTGCTGCAGTGGAGTGCGCTAGCGCTGATAGTGGTCATGACGGGCCTTGCGGCGGTGGTCAAGCTGGGTGTTGTTTGAGGTTATTTACGAGAGCCACAAATGAGTACCCCTGAGATTGCTTTCGGGTATCTGGGTGGTGTCGTGATTCTCGGCACACTTGTCTGGATTGGCGTCGCGTTGCACATGGCCTATACGAAAATGGATGAGCTCTTGGACCATCTGAAAAACTGTTCCGCCATCATGGCCCGCGCTCCGTTAAAACACGGCGGTCCCTGGGGGAAGCTGTTGCTGATTGGGGGGATCTCACGGGATCGTGACGTTTCCCGGTTTTTATCTCAAAAGGGGGGAGTTGAGTGCCGAGGATTTGAACAATTTTCCCCTGCCATTTAAACGAAAGCTGGCGGTGTTGCAGTGGAGCGTTATCGGGCTTCTGGGCTTTGCTGCTCTCCTATGGGTGATTGGCAAAGTTGTAGGTTGGCACCCATAAATCGTGTGTATTTCGGCCTGCCTGCCTGCCTGCCTGCCTGCAAAGCAAAGCAAAGCAAAGCAAAGCAAAGCAAAGCAAAGCAAAGTGGCAGTGGCCCGTACAAGTGCGCCTGTCTCGGCGAATGCATCTGTAGCCTCGGCCTGGCAGTGCTGATTGCTGTGGTTGTGAGATTGCTTCGCGGGCAAGCCTCGCTCCTACGGAAACAGCAGTATCCGTAGGGCGGCAGGGCGGTGCTCGATGGCCCGCGATGGGCGATAACGCGGGTGTCTCCTTTGCGCCATACGGCTCTTGCCATCCGCTTTACGTTAACGTCAAGATGCTCCGGCGCGGTTTGTCCCGTGGCGCAGGTTTTGCTTCTGTGAATGGCAGGGCTGGCCAGGGGCCAAACTTCCCTTTACTGCCTTCTGAACCGGGTGTAGACATTGCCCATGGCTTGCGTGCCCCTCGCAACCCAAGGGAATGGACCGGGGAGGTGCCGGGCGGACCGATTCGGAGCGCTTGATGACCCTTATAAAAACAACAACCGGCGAGCTGCAGCACCAAGCCGGGCTGGCCCGCAGAAAGCTCCATCTGGAAGGCGCAGTCCCCGATGGCGTATTGCGTGCGGAAATCGATGCGTCATGGCGGCGCAGCCTCAGCCATGGCGTGCACTTCAATGGCCAGCCGGAGTTGACCCTGGAATCCGGCGCCAGCCTCGAGGTGCTGCTGGCGAGCAATCGCCTGCTGCTCGACGCGGCGATACCCGCCATCGACTACCTGGCCGAGCGCCAGGGCCAGGACGGCCTGATTATCCTGGCCAATGCCGACGCCACCATTCTGTCGATCGAAGGCCGGGCCGACCGGCTCAAGGGCAGCGGCGTGCAAGACATCACCCTCGGCGCCTGCTGGAGCGAAGCCACCCGTGGCACCAATGCCCTGGGCACGGCGCTGGTGGAAGCGCGCACCACCCTGATCGACTGCGGCGAGCATTACCTGGACCGCCTGAGCCCTTTTTCCTGCACCTCGGTGCCCATCCACTGCCCCCAGGGCGAGATCCTCGGCGTGCTCGACCTGACCCGCGAAGGCCCGCTCGGCCGCATCCACGACAGCACCGCGCTGCTGAGCATGGCGGTCAGCCAGATCGAGAGCCGGGTGTTCAACAACAGCTTTCCCGAGCAGATTGTCCTGGCGTTCCACAGTCGTCGGCAGTATCTCGAATCGCCGTGGCAAGGCTTGCTCGCGGTCAGTCTCGGCGGGCAGATCCTGGCGGTCAGCGCCCAGGCCTGCCAGTTGTTGCGCGCCGAGCGTTCGGCACTGGTGGGGCGGCGTTGTGAAGAGTTTCTCGGCGTGGATGGCGTGCAACTGCTCGGCCGTTTGCAACAGGGCGGCATCGGCAGCCTGCAGACCGCCAAGGGCGAGTTTTTCTACAAGACCCTGCGCGCCCCGCAACGCTCGATCAACCTCAGCAGCGTGCCGCGCGGCACGTCGAAAAGCGCCCCCAGCCAGGCGCAGCCCGACCCGCAACTCGACACCCTGGCCGGCAGCAACAGCCGTTATGCCCGTGCCTTGCGCATGGCCCGGCAGGGCCTGGCCAATGCCTTGCCGGTGTTGCTGCTGGGGGAAACCGGCACCGGCAAGGAAGTCATCGCCCGCGCCCTGCACCTGGCTGGCAGTCGCGCCGACAAGCCCTTTATCGCGGTCAACTGCGCGGCGATCCCTGAGGGCCTGATCGAGTCGGAGCTGTTCGGCTATCGCGAGGGCGCCTTCACCGGTTCGCGCCGTGGCGGCATGATCGGCCGCCTGCAACAGGCCCATGGCGGCACCCTGTTCCTCGATGAAATCGGCGATATGCCGCTGGCCTTGCAGGCGCGTCTGTTGCGGGTGTTGCAGGACCGCAAGGTAGCGCCGCTGGGCGCCGGCGAAGAGCAGGACATCGATGTGGCGCTGATCTGCGCCACCCACCGCGACCTCAAGCAGCAGGTGGCCGACAAGCAGTTTCGCGAGGACCTGTTCTACCGGGTCAACGGCATCAGTGTGATGCTCCCGGCGCTGCGCGAGCGCGAGGACTTCGACGCGTTGCTGGACGTGCTGCTGGCCAAGCTCGGCAGCCCCGGCGCGGCCCTGGCCGAGGACCTGCGCCAGTTGCTGGCCGGCTATCACTGGCCGGGCAATATCCGCCAGCTGGAGATGGTCCTGCGCACCGCCCTGGCCATGCGCGAGGCGGGCGACGCGGTCCTGGGCCTGGAGCACCTGCCCGACAGCATGCTCGACGATCTCAACGCCAGCGAACGCCCGGCCAGCGGCAGCATCCGCGAGAACCAGCTGGAGCTGATCCGCCAGGCGCTGGACAGCCACCAGGGCAATGTCTCCGCCGCCGCCGATGCCCTGGGCATCAGCCGCGCGACCCTGTACCGCAAGCTCAAGCAGTTGCGCAGCTGATGTCGCGCTTGCTCAGCCGGCTGGTGGACAGCCCCGACCCCGCGGCCCTGCAAGCCGCCTTGCGCTGGCTGTACGGGTTTGTCCGCCCGCAGCGCCTGGCCATCGCCGGGTTGCTGGCGCTGTCGGTCTGCGCCTCGTTACTGGTGCTGGTGCAGCCGTGGCTGACCAAGCTGCTGATCGACGACGGCCTGCTGGCGCGCAATTTCCCGATGCTGGCGTGGATCGCCGGGCTGATGATTCTCGCCGGGCTGCTGGGCACCGCGCTGTCGGGCATCAACCGCTACCTGCACACGCGCCTGTCGGGGCGGATCCTGTTCGCCCTGCGCGACGACCTGTACCGGCATTTGCAGCGCCTGTCGCCGGGCTTCTACGGCCAGCGGCGGATCGGCGACCTGATGTCGCGGCTCGATGGCGACGTCGCGGAGATCCAGCGTTTTGCCGTCGATTCGCTGTTCTCCGCGGTGTCCAGCGTGATCGGCCTGGTGGTGGCCCTGGCGCTGCTGGTGACCCTGTCCTGGCAGCTGTCGCTGCTGGCGCTGCTGCTGATTCCGCTGGATGTGCTCTGGCTGCGCTGGATGCGGCGCAAGGTCGAGCGCGATGTGCGGCAACTGCGCGAGCGTTCGGCGGACATGTCGTCGTTCATGGTCGAGACCCTGCCGGTGATGAAGTTCATCCAGAGCGCCGGCCAGCAACAACGCGAAGCGCGGCGCCTGGAACGGTTGGGGCAGGGCTACATGAGCCAGTTGCTGCGCCTGCAGGTCAGCGAGTTCTTCACCCAGGCGGTGCCCGGCACCCTGACCTCGCTGTCGCGGGCCTGTGCGTTCCTGATCGGCGGTTATTGGGTGGTGCAGGGCACCTGGCAGCTGGGCGCGCTGATCGCCTTTTCCACTTACCTGGGCATGGCCGTGGGGCCGGTGCAGAGCCTGCTGGGGCTGTACGTGGCGATCCAGCGCATGAGCGTCAGCCTGGGCCGGGTCATGGAGCTGCGCGGCGAACAACCGAGCGTGACCACACCGGCGCAACCGCTGCCGATGCCCAGCGGCGGCGAGCTGTATTTTCGTGATCTGCACTTCAGCCACCCGGGGCGGCCGAGCACCCTGCGTGGCATCGAGGCGCGCATTCCCTATGGCCTGAAGGTGGCCCTGGCCGGCGGTTCCGGGGTCGGCAAATCGACCCTGATCGACCTGCTGCAACGCCACCACGACCCGCAGTCCGGGCAGGTGCTGCTGGACGGTATCGACCTGCGCCAGCTCGACCTGTTCGAGCTGCGCCGGCGCATCGCCGTGGTCAGCCAGGACATCGTGCTGTTCCGCGGCAGCCTGGCCGACAACCTGGCCTACAGCGTGCCCGACGCACCGCGCGCGGCGGTGGCCGAGGTGGCGCGGCTGGCGCAACTGGACAGCCTGATCGAATCGCTGCCCGAGGGCCTGGACAGCCCGTTGGGCGAGCGCGGCCAGCAGCTGTCCGGCGGGCAGAAACAACGGATCGCGATTGCCCGCGCGCTGCTCCAGGACCCCTTGATCCTGGTGCTGGACGAAGCCACCTCGGCGGTGGACGAAAGCACCGAGCGCGAAGTGATCGAGGCCATCGACCGGCTGTTCGCCGGGCGCACGCGGATCCTGATCAGCCATCGGCCCTCGACCCTGGCCGACGCCGACCTGCGCTTCGAGCTGGTGGACGGCGTGTTGCACTCCGTGAAGGTGCCCCATGAAGCCTGAGCTGCGGATCGGCGTGGTCGACAGCGGGCATACGGCCGTGCAACGCTCGCAGGTGGTGGCCGGGCGGCGCTTCTACCTGGTGGAAGACGGGATTGGCGAGGGCAACTTGCGCGAAGACCCCCTCGGCCACGGCAGCGCGATCATCGAGGCGATCAGCGCGCGGGCGCCCCAGGCGCGTTTCTGTGTGGCCCAGGTGTTCGACCAGCGCGGGGTGACCAGCGCCCTGCAGATCGCCAGCGCCCTGGACTGGCTGGTGAGCCAGCAGGTGCGGCTGGTCAACCTCAGCCTGGGGCTGCGCCAGGACCGCCGCCTGTTGCGCGAAGCCTGCGCGGCCGCCCTGGCCCGTGGCGTGCTGTTGTGCGCCTCGACGCCGGCCCAGGGCGAGGGGGTGTACCCGGCGCGTTACCCGGGGGTGCTGCGGGTCACCGGCGATGCCCGTTGCACCCCCGGCGAATGGTCGTGGCTCGACAGCCAGCAGGCCGACTTCGCCGCCTGTGTGCAGGGCAGCCACCCCGGCCAGTCCGGCGCCAGCCTGGGCTGTGCGGCCTTGAGCGGGCATATCGCCCGTTACCTCGGCGAACACCGCGACGCCGACAACCCGCAGGTGGTCCAGTGGCTGCGGACTCACGCCCGCTATCACGGCCCCGAACGGCGCGGCTGGACATGAGGCCGATCCTGGTGCTCGGCGCCGGCCCGGCGGGGGCCGCGGTGGCCCTGGGCTTGCGCCGCCTGGGTTACGCGGTGGCGCTGGTCAGTGAGTGGCGGCGTTTCCCGGCGCTCGAAGGGGTGTCGCTGCGGGTGCTCGAAGCCCTGCGTGGCGCCGGCCTGGGGCGTGGGCTGGAGGCGGCGTTGCAGGCGTCCCAGCGTCAGGTGGCGTGGAACGGCCAGAGCCATGGGCAGAACGTCGAATACCTGCTGGATCGCCCGCGCTTCGATCGCGGCCTGCGTGAGGATTTGCGCGAGGCCGGGGTCGAGCTGATCGAGGGCCGGGTGCTGGAGGTGCAGTCGACGGCGAACGGACATCGGCTGCGGATCGAGGGGCAGGCCGAGCGCCTAACGGATTTTCTGGTGGAGGCCCGAGGGCGCCAGGCGCCTGCATTGAGTAAAGAACTGGGCAAAGGCCTGCGGGGCCCGGAAACGCTCAGCCTGCTCAACCGCTGGCAGGGCGCGCCGGGCAGCACCGCCAGCGCCGTGCACAGCCTGGAAGACGGCTGGGCCTGGATGGCGCGCCAGGCCGACGGCCAGTGTTACTGGCAACTGACGGTGGACGTGGCCAGCGCCGCGCTGCCGGGCAAGGCGCAGTTGCTGGATTACTGCCGCCAGCGCCGCCAGGGTTCGGCCCTGGCGCGGGCGTTTTTCGGCGCCGGGCCGGAGCTTGATGTGCAGCTGCACGCGCGCAGCAGCACGGCGATCCTCTGCCCACAGGTGTGTGGCGCCAACTGGATTCGCGTGGGTGATGCGGCCATGGCCGTGGACCCACTGTCGGGCAACGGTATCTTCCAGTCGCTGTCCTCGGCGTTGCAGGCGCCGGCGGTGATCAACACGCTGCTGCAACGGCCCGAACGGGCGGCCCTGGCGCAGCGCTTCCATGCCCGGCGAGTGGAGCAGTTGTTCCTGCGTTTTGCCCGCATCGGCCGCGATTTCTACGCCGACGAGCAGCGCTGGGCCGAACAGCCGTTCTGGCAGGCGCGCCGGCAATGGCCGGACCGCGAGCCGGCGCATCGCGTCGCGGACTTTTCCGCCCTGCGCATCGAGCGCGCCCCGGTATTGCGCGACGGCCTGGTGGACGAAGCCGAGGTGGTGATCACCCCGGACCAGCCGCTGGGCATCTGGCATGTGCAAGGGGTGGAGCTGGCGCCGCTGTTGCGCCGTTTGCCCAACGAGCCGGCGCAACAGCTGCTGGCGGGCCTGAGCACGGAGCAGGACAAGGCCGTGCGCGGCTGGTTGTTGGGGCAGGGCTACCAGCCTTGAGGCGACGGGGCGGCTTTTGTAGCCGCTGCCGCAGGCTGCGATCGACGGCGCAGCCGCCGCAAAGGCACCAGCGATCGATCGGCGGATGTGTGGCGCCTGGGCGAATGATCGCGAGCAAGCTCGCTCCTACAGAAGATGAGACGCCCTTGTAGGAGCGAGCTTGCCCGCGATCCGCGCAGCGGCCATCCAAACCCCGCCGCCCGGCTTGCGACAGCTGACGATCAGCTATCGGGATTGACGTACACCCGGTGGCCGCCTTTCCAGGTTTCACAGACCTTGATGTCCCTGATGCTGGTGGCCGGTACTTTCTCGTCGAGGGGATCCTGCTCGAGAATCACCAGGTCCGCGAAATAACCGTCCTGCAGGGACCCGGTCCAGCCCTCGGCGTGGCACTGCCAGGCGGCGTCATAGGTGATGGCTTTCAGGGCCTGCTTGCGCGTCAGGCATTCGGCTTCATTGAGGATCGGTTGCAGCCTTGGGTCGTGGACGAACCGCCCCTGGGCATCGCGAATGCCTTCCATCTTGCGGGTCACCGCCTGTTCCATGGAGCGCAGCGGCCCCAACGGCGTTACCGAACAGTCGCTGTGCAGGGTCATTCTCAGGTTATGGTCCAGGGCCGACTGGCACAGGTCGAGCATCTGCTCGGCCTTGCCTTCGAAGATCGCCTGTTTGAAGGCATAGCCCCAGTAGCCGACATGACCGATCAGGAAGCTTGGCGACAGGCCCAGGCGCTGCAGGGTCTGCAGGGTGCCCGCGGTCAGCAGCGAGCAGTGCTCGATGCGGTGGCGTTTTTCCAGGGCGCTGCCGCCCTGCAAGGCCGCCTCGTAGGCTTGCAGGGTGAACTCGATGGCCCGGTCGCCGTTGGCGTGGATCATCAGCGGCCAGCCGGTTTCGATGGCATTGCGTACCACGGTCTTGTAGGCATCGGGTGGGGTGACCGGGGTGTGGTCCTGGTCGCAGAAGTTGAAGTTGCCCACCGGCCGCGTCGCCTCGCAGCAGTAGCGCGTGGCCTGATAACCCGTCAGCCCCTGGTTGGAACCGTCCGACACCAGCTTGACCGAGCCCTGGTAGAAGCGCTTGGCCTGTTCCCGGCTGACCGGCTGGTAGCGCGGCAGCTTGCCGATGGCCTCGGGCGTGCCATCGCAGGCGGCGGCGTAACCGATCCGCAGCTTGCGGGGGCGGGTCAGGAAGTAGGCGCCCAGTACCCGCTTCGACTGGGGGTCCATCATCGCGTCGTAGAGCAGGGTGATCCCGCGGCGCGACGCCTTGTCGAAGTAGTCTTCGAGGTGCTTGAAGATATTGAGTATTTCCAGCTGCTGCCTGAGGGGAATGCTCTTGATGGCGGCCAGCACCTGGGCTTCCTGCAGGACACCGTTGTCGGCCCTGACGCCGGTTTTCTCGAACACCGCATCGCTGGCCGCGGTGTTCAGGTAGGCGGTGTGCATGGACGCGCTGATCAGCAGCATCGGATGCTGCTTGTCGATGGTGTCCAGGTTGCCGATGTCGTCGCCGGGGCCGCAGTGGAAGGTGATGAGTCTGTTCAGGCCGTGGGGTACGACCTGGAAGGGCATCAGCGCCGGATCGACCTGATGGCCGAGGATCCAGGTCGAGTTGTCCTTGGGCAGGTTGGCCTGGATGGTGCTTTTCAACCAGAGCCAGTCATAGGTGGGCCGTAGCCGCTGGTTCTTGTGCTCATCGGGGTTGTCGGTATCGATGGCCCCCAGGTTCAGCCAGCCTTCCATGGCGCAGCTCTGCACGATATGGGCGTGGGGTTCGATCAGGCCGGGCAACAGGGTCTTGCCGTTCAACGACTGCTTTTTGTAGGTGATGCCCAGGGCGTTCATGCGGGCTTCGACGGCGGCCAGGGTGCCGGAGGCGACCACGTCGCCGGCGTGGATGCCCAGGGCCTCGACCCGTTCGTCCATGTTGCCGTCGCGCAAGGGGTAGATGGTGCCGTTGGTAAAGATGATGGACTCGCCGGCCGGTTCCTTGGCCAGCTCATTGGCGTCCTGTGGCTGGCTGGCGGTATGGCTGGCCGGGTCGAGTGTGTCCTTCAGAGCGTTCCAGATGGGGTTGTGGCATCCGCATTGGACCCCGTCGTGATCATATCCATTTGATCCCATGATGCTTCCCTCGGGTTTTCGGTGGTGATGAGGTGTGGGTTGAAGGTGGGTGAGCCTGGCTCGCAGGGCCGCTGTCGAGCCGGCTCGGGCTGAGCGTAGCAGCCGTTCGGGGCGCAGGCCGGGCAGCGGGTCGGCGACCCTGAACCAGTCGTCGGGAGACGCCGGGCAGACCCCGGCGCCGCCGTTGAGGAGCGCTTGCGCGAGTGCGAGGCGCTATGGGCTATCGCGGGTCGTCAGAGCTTGATCAGCACCGATTTCAGCTCGGTGTAATGCTCGATCGCCGCGTAACCCATTTCCCGGCCCACGCCAGACATCTTGTAGCCACCGAACGGCAGCGCCGGGTCGAGGGCGCTGTGGCAGTTGACCCAGACCGAGCCGGACTTGATCCGCGGGATCATCCGGTGCACTGCCGCCAGGTCGTTGGACCAGATGCTCGCGCCCAGGCCGTAGGGGCTGTCGTTGGCCAGGCGCAGGGCATCGGCTTCGTCGTCGAAGGGAATGGCCACCAGCACCGGGCCGAAGATCTCTTCCTGCACCAGCGAATGCTGCTGGTCGACGTCGACTATCACCGTTGGCTTGACGAAATAACCGGGGCCGAACCGCTCGCCGCCACAGGCGAGGGTGGCGCCGCTGTCCCGGCCCATTTCGATATAGCGCCAGACCCGCTCCTGCTGCCGGGCGGAGATCAGCGGGCCCATGTCGACACTGGCGTCCAGGCCGCTGCCGAGTTTCATGGCGTTGGCGATGCCGGCGATATCGGCCACCACATTGTCGAAGTGCTTGCGCTGCACATACAGCCGGGAGCCGGCGCAGCAGACCTGGCCCTGGTTGAAGAAGATCGCGCTGGCGGCGCCGGCCGCGGCGCTGCCCAGGTCGGCATCGGCCATGACGATGGTCGGCGACTTGCCGCCCAGTTCCAGGGTGACCCGGGTCATGGAATCCATGGCGATCTTGCCGATTTCCTTGCCCACCGCGGTGGAGCCGGTGAAGGTCAGCTTGTCCACCCGCGGGTTGTGGGTCAGGGCGGCGCCTGCGGTGATGCCGGTGCCGGTGACCACGTTGAACACGCCGTCGGGGTAGCCGGCTTCCTGCACCAGCTCGGCGAGCTTCAGCGCGGTCAGCGGGGTTTCGTCGGCCGGCTTGAGCACCACGGTGCAGCCGGTGGCCAGGGCCGGGCCGAGTTTCCAGCAGGCCAGCAGCAGCGGGAAGTTCCAGGCGACGATGGCGCCGACCACGCCCACCGCCTCGCGGCGGATGAAACTGTGGAACTGCTGGTCGGGCATCAGCGGCACGGAGACCTCGACGCTGCTGCCTTCGATCTTGGTCGCCCAGCCGGCCATGTAGCGCAAAAAGTCGATGGCCAGTTGCACGTCCATGACCTGGGCCACCGCGGCGCTCTTGCCGTTGTTCAGGCATTCCAGTTGCGCCAGCAGTTCGGCGTCGCGCTGCATCAGGTCGGCGAGCTTCCACAGCAGGTTCTGCCGTTCCCGCGGCCGGGCGCGGCTCCAGGGTGAATCGTCAAAGGCCTGGCGCGCGGCCAGCACCGCGCGGTCGACATCGTCCACCGTGGCCCGCGGCACCACGCACAGTTGTTCGCCGGTGGCCGGGTTGTGCAGCGGCATGGTCTGGCCGTCGGCGGCCTCGACCCATTCGGCGCCGATCAGCATGCGCGGGGCGCGCTGGATAAAGGCGATGGTGGCGGGGAGCAGGGTTGCAATAGCCATGACAGAACCTCTTGTTATGCGTGAGGCGAGGGCTTTCGCAACCGCTGTGCCAGTTTTTAATTGTGATTAACTATATGATTTTAATAATGTTTATTTGCGGTGATGGAAGGGCGGCGGATACAAGCTGTCGCAAATTGCGAATGCCTTGAGACACCCCGGCCTGAACTTATGGGGGCCTGCTTCGTCGTAAAGGGGCCTGTCATGAAGGTGCACTGAACAAGGAGCTGTACATTGAAGATTGCAACGATTCTGGGAACCACCTTGCTGCTGGCGCCGTTGTTCGCCCAGGCCGCGACGACCCCGGCCGAGCCGGAACTGCCGGCGTACCAGAGCAGCCTGGCCAGCTACCGCTGCGAGGGTGGGGTAGAGGTGCAGGCGGCGTACCTGAACATCGATAACGGCGCCTCGTTCGCCACCCTGTATTACAAGGGCCAGCTGATACCGATGCATATCGCCCGCGCCGCCTCCGGCGCGCTGTATGTCGCCGACGACGAGCAGAACAGCTACCGCTGGCACACCCAGGGCGACAGCGGCCTGTTGAGCTTCCTGGAAGCCGACCACACCGCCAAGGAACAGCAACTGCTCAAGGACTGCCAGGAGCAGAAGACCGAGGAGCAGTAACGCCTGGCCCCCATCCGCCTGTAGGAGCCAGCTTGCTGGCGAGAGGTCGGCACGGACCCTCTGGTTTGCGCGTCGAACGCCAGTCCGTCATCGCGAGCAATCGAACGTCGACCGGCTGCTCCTACAGAGGGGGGGCGGCCATTATCTGCGGTTGAACTGCCGTCGAACGGCCAGTGTCTAGTCAAGACAAGCCTGCCGTGGAGAGGTGCCCGTGAACATATTCGAAGCCCTGCGTGAGAGCCATGAACGCCAGCGCGGCTACGCTGCCGAACTGATGCGCACCTCGGGGGACAGCCCCGAACGCAGCGCGGCCTACGCCCAGCTCAAGGCCGAAGTACAGGCCCACGAGACAGCCGAGGAGCGCTTCTTCTACCTGCCGTTGATGGAGCACGACAACGGCGTCGACCTGAGCCGGCACGCGATTGCCGAGCACCACGCGATGGACGAGCTGATGGAGGCATTGGACGACACCGAGATGTCCAGCCCGGCCTGGCTGGCCACGGCGAAGAAGCTGGTGGACAAGGTGCATCACCACCTGGTGGAAGAAGAACAGAAGTTCTTCCAGATGGCCGGCAAGATCCTCGACGACAAGCAGAAGGACCAGTTGGCCAACGGTTACGTGAAGGAGTACCGGCAGCAGTTGGCGGCCGACTGAGACGGCCCTCGAAGAATAAAAAAGCCCGCGCATTGGCGTAATGCCGATCAGTTAAGGCCTTTTGTAAGCGCGAGCTTGTCTCCGGGCGGCGTTCCGACGAAGAGCTCCAGCACACCGCGTTAAACCGGGCAATACGCGTTATCGTTGACGTTTTTCGCGAGCAAGCTCGCTCCTACAGGGTTTGCGCATTACTTGTAGGAGCGAGCTTGCTCGCGATAAACCCGTACACACACCGAACCTAGCGGTTGAAACGCTCCACCAGCGAGTACTGGGTGGTGGCGGTCCGGGTCAATTCCTTGCTCAGTTCGGCCGAGTGATGGGCCTGCTCCGAGGTCTGGTCGGCCAGTTGCGCGATGGTGCTGATATTGCGGCTGATTTCCTCGGCGACCGCGCTCTGCTCCTCGGTGGCCGCGGCGATCTGGGTGGTCATCTCGGTGATGTTGGCCACCGCCTCGCTGATGCCCAGCAGCGCCTGGTCCGCCTCCAGTACCCGGGCCACGCCTTCCTCGGCCTGGCGCTGGCCGCTTTCCATGCTCTGCACGGCGTTTTGCGAGGAACTCTGCAACTGGGTGATCAGCTCATGGATCTGCTGGGTGGATTGCGCGGTGCGCTGGGCCAGCTGGCGCACCTCGTCGGCCACCACCGCGAAACCGCGGCCCATGTCGCCGGCGCGAGCCGCTTCGATGGCCGCGTTGAGCGCCAGCAGGTTGGTCTGGTCGGCGATGCCCTTGATCACATCGACCACGGTGCCGATCTCGTCGCTGTCCCTGGCCAGTTGCGCGACGTTCTGCCCGGTTTCGCCGACCACCTGCGACAGGCGTTCGATGGCTTCGCGGGTATCGCGGGCCACTTCGCGCCCACGGCCGGTCAACTGGTTGGCGGCCTGGGTGGCGTCGGCGGTGCGCTGCACATGGCTGGCCACTTCCTGGGTGGTGGCGGCCATCTGGTTGACCGCGGCGGACACCTGCTCGGTTTCCACCCGCTGGCGGTCCAGGCCACGGGAGCTGTCGCTGGCCAGGGTATCGGAGCGGCTGGCCAGGGCATTGAGCTGTTCGGCGCTGTCCTGCAGGCGGGTGAGGCAGGTTTGCAGCCGCGCGTCCTGGCTGACGAAGGCGGTTTCCAGGCATGCCTGGGGGCCGTGGGCGTCGCTGTACATCTGCGCGATCAAGGGGTCGCAGGTGGACGAGTCGGCCAGTTGCAGCAGGCGCCGGGCGGCGTGGTTCTGGCGCTGCATCGCCAGCAGCGCCAGGGGCACGGAGAGCCCGGCGGCCACCGCCAGCGCCAAAGGCGGGGCCAGCCAGAGGCCGCTCAGGCCACCGGCCAGGCCCGTGGCCAGGAACGGCGCCCAGCCCAGCAGGGCCGGTTGCCAGCGATGCCGGCGGGGGATGGCCGGCTGCTTGCGGTTGAGACGCTGGTAGAGGTCTTGCGCGCGGCGGATCTGTTCGGCGCTGGGTTTGACCCGGACCGATTCGTAGCCGACGATCCGGCTGCCCTCGAAAATCGGCGTGACGTAGGCGTTGACCCAGTAATGGTCGCCGTTTTTCGAACGGTTCTTGACGATGCCCATCCACGGCTGGCCCTGTTTCAGCGCCGCCCACATATGGGCAAATACCGCGGGGGGGACATCGGGGTGACGGACGATGTTCTGTGGAGCGCCGATCAGGTCGTCGCGGTCGAAACCGCTGATGTCGACGAAGGCATCGTTGCAGTAGCTGATGACGCCATGGGCATCGGTGGTGGAGATGAGTTTCTGGTTTGACCCTAAAGCCACTTCACGTTGTGTAACGGGCTGATTGTTTCTCATTTCCAGATTGCTCCCTGTGTCCTACAAAATCCATCGGCACGAGTCAGAACAATCTTAGCTAAATATTAGAAAATTCCTTGCATAACAATTAGTTGCATTCCCATTCGCGAGGAGTTCTGAATACTCCCGAACGGATTTCGCAGGTCGTTGAATCTGTTGGGAAAGTCTGGCGCTGAAGCAGGCCCGGGCTCGCCGAAGCGAGCCGGTGACAACGCTTATCGGGCAAGAAACCGCTTCAGTTGCCGTGGGCGCCAAGGGCGTATTGCAGGACCTGCAGGGCGTGGGTCAGCCGGGCCTTGCGTTTGTCGATGATGCGCGGGTCGCCATAACGCTGCGCGGCGTCGAGTTCCATCTGGCGCAATATCACCTGGTATTCGGCCTGGCGCAGGGGCGGGTTGTGCTCGAAGTGCAGGCCGTCGCAATAGTCGCTGAGCGGTTCCAGCGCCCGTTGCAGGCCGGCCAGTTGGCGCTGCTCAGGGTCGGGCAGGAGTTTCTCCAGGCTGCTCTTGATGGCTTCGCCCCGGGTCAGGCAACTGCTGGTGGCTTCCGGCGGGGCCGGCTCGGGGTCTTCCTGGGCGTGGCCTGTGCTGGCTGCAAGGCCCAGCAGGGCCAGCAGGGGGAGGGCGGTGAGGGCGTTCATGAAGGTCCTTGATACGACAGGCGTGCGGGGCGCTATCTTCAAGAGCCAACGCGCGCCGGACCATCAGACACAACTGAAAAAGCCTAGGGATATTTCTGGGTTTGCCGATCGGACCGGGCAGTGCCCGGTCTCAGCGAGGGCCGAGCATCCGCTCGATCACTGCCCACAATCGCGGGTCGTTGAAGTCCTCGACCACCAGATGCGCACCGGCGGCCAGCAGGGCCTCGGGGCTCTGGCTGGTGGCCAGGCCGACGGTGAAGATCCCGGCCCCGACCGCGGCGGTCAGGCCGGGGATCGAGTCCTCGAAGGCAATCCCGGCCTCGGCGCTGGCA
Organism: Pseudomonas sp. GW821-FHT02B10; assembly: GCF_059421865.1. NCBI lineage: Bacteria > Pseudomonadati > Pseudomonadota > Gammaproteobacteria > Pseudomonadales > Pseudomonadaceae > Pseudomonas > Pseudomonas sp. GW821-FHT02B10. Next base: position 69,442 of record NZ_JBWKVU010000012.1, read on the forward strand.
CCCAGGCATTCCAGGCCGGTGAGGTAGGGCAGTGGGTCGGGCTTGGCCCGCGGCAATTCCTCGGCCACCAGCACGCTGTCGAAGCGATCGCCCAGCCCCAGCACGTCGAGCATGTGCTCGGCATTGGCCCGTGGCGCATTGGTCACCACGCAGACGGCGATGCCGCGTTCCCGGGCGAAATCCAACAGGCGCAGCAGGCCCGGCATCGGCGTCAGTCGTGGCGACAGCTGGCGAAAGCGCACTTCCTTGCGGTCGGCGAAAGCCTCGTGCTCGGCCACCGAGCGCTGCGCAAACAGGTAGCGGCACATATTGGCATTGGCCTGGCCGCTGACATGGGCCGCGAACTCTTCCTGGGTGAACACCCGGCCCTCTTCCTCCAGCAACAACTGCTGCAACGCCAGCAGGTGCAGTTGGTCGGTGTCGGTCAGGGTGCCGTCGAGATCGAAAAGCAGGGCATTGAGCATGGCGCGATTCCTGTCAGGGCCGGTGGCTGAAGCGGTTAAGCCAGGCATCGTAGCAGCTGCCGAGGAGGGCGCCACAGCCATTTCTCGGGGTGATTCAGAATGCTGTCCCGCCGCCAGCCATCTCTCCCTTCCTGTGCTTAGCTCTCAAGACTCCTCTGCTTTTGCGGGTGTAGGCGGGTCTCGTCTCAGAGTGGAACAGTTGTCGCGAAATTAAACGCGGTCGGCCGGCGGTTGCCTGGGGGATGCGTCCTGGTGTTTCAGCAAGTCCTTGATAAAGAACATTATTTATAAGCTGGCACGCTCCGTGTATTGCTCAACCCAGCCGTTTCTCTTGCCTCCGTGCCCGGCGCCACCGGGCATGGCAGAAACCATAAAAACGACGCACAACAATAATAAAGCTCGCTAATAAAAAGCTCCCTGGAGGTCCGACCTTGATCAAGAGAACACTCCGAGCAGGCACGTCCAGCGGCCTGCTGGCGCTGGCGGTCTGCGCCGCCTTGCATGCCCCTCCCAGCCTTGCCGCGCGCGAGGCCCAGGCCATCCTCAAGGAAACCTGCCAGGGCTGCCATACCCCGGAAACGGGAGGCGGCCTGAGCCGCATCAGCCACCAGCGCAAGACCCCGGAAGGCTGGTTGATGAGCATCGCCCGCATGCAGGTCATGCATGGCCTGCAGATCAGCGACGACGATCGCCGCACCCTGGTCAAATACCTGGCCGACACCCAGGGCCTGGCGCCGAGCGAAACCGACGGCGTGCGCTACGCCCTGGAGCGGCGCTTGAACACGGTGGAGAAGTTCGACGAACAAACCAGCCAGATGTGCGGCCGCTGCCACTCCGGCGCGCGGGTCGCCTTGCAACGGCGTCCGGCCCAGGAGTGGGAACGCCTGGTGAACTTCCACCTCGGCCAATGGCCGTCGCTGGAATACCAGGCGCTGTCCCGCGACCGCGACTGGTTCGACCTGGCGCGCAAGGAGATGGTGCCGCTGCTGGCCAAGCGTTATCCGCTGGACAACCCGGCCTGGGCCAAATGGCTGGCTAGCGCGCCCAAGGCCGAGACCCTGGTGGGCGACTGGAGCTTCAGCGGCCACCTGCCGGGCAAGGGCGAACTGGCCGGGGTGATGAGCGTCGCTGCCGATGGCAACGACACCTTCAAGGTCGGCATCAAGGGCCAGTACGCCGACGGCAGCCCGTTCAACGGCGAGGGCAGCGCGATCCTCTACAGCGGCTACGAATGGCGCGGCAATGTCAGCATCGACGGCGTGAGCATGCGCCAAGTGTTCGCTGCCAAAGGCAATGCATTGCAGGGCCGGATGTTCGAGGCCGAGCACGACGAGCGCGGCCTGGACTTTATCGCCGCCAAGCAGGGCAGCAGTCGTTTGCTGGCGGTGCAGCCGGGTTACCTGAAGGCTGGCGGTGAAACCGAAGTCACCCTGATCGGCAGCGGCCTCAGCGGCAAGCCGAGTTTTGGCAAGGGCGTGGAAGTGCTGGAGGTCATCGAGCAGAGCGCGGAGCGGATCAAGGTCAGGCTCAAGGCGGCCGCCAATGCTCAACCGGGCCTGCGCGACGTCACCGTCGGCACGCTGAAAGGCCCGATGCTGTCGGTCTACAGCAGCATCTCTGAAGTCAAGGTGGTGCCGGAGTTCTCGGTGGCGCGGATTGGCGAGGGTGGCGGTTCGACACCGAAAGTCCAGGGCCGTTTCGATGCCGAAGCCTGGGGCAAGGGCGCCGATGGCAAGCCGTATCGCATCGGCGTGTTCCCGGCGCAGTGGAAGGTCGAGGCCTTCGACGAGCGCGCCAGGGAAGACGAGGACGTCAAGTTCGCAGGCCAGATGCAGGCCGACAGCGGCGTATTCATTCCAGGCGATGCCGGGCCGAACCCGCAGCGCAAGATGTCCACCAACAACGCCGGCAACCTCAAGGTGATCGCCGCCGTCGACGACGCTGGGAAATCCCTGACCGGCGAAGGCCACCTGATCGTCACCGTGCAACGCTGGAACAATCCACCCATCCCCTAAGGCGCGGTCCGTGATTGACGACACCCTTTCGGAATGACCGCGGGCCCCCGCCAAAAGGGGGCCAGCACAGGAGGTTTGCAATGGGCGCTATCTTAAATCTGGTCGAACGCAACCTGCACGAAGTGCAAGTCGATGCCGACCGCATGCTGTTCCATATCCCCAGCAGTTCGCTGTTCGCCAGCGATGCCTTGACCGGCAGCATCATCGATGCCCTGCGCGGGCCGGGCTGCTCTTCCACTGACCTGATCCAGCGACTGGCCAGCCAGTACGACGGCGAGGAAATCAACGAGACCCTGTGCGAGCTGATCGCCCTGGAACTGGTCAGCGACGGCTCGCCACGGACTGAGGAATGGACCGTCAAGCGGGTCGAGCGCACGGCGATCAACACCGTGGTGCTCAACGTCAACACCGGCTGCAACCTGAGTTGCACCTACTGCTACAAGGAAGACCTGGACAAGCCCTCGGCGGGCAAGAAGATGGACGTCGAGACGGCCATCGCCTCGGTGGAAATGCTGCTCAAGGAATCCCCCGACGAGGAGCGTTTCACCGTGGTGTTTTTTGGTGGCGAGCCGCTGAGCAACCGCAAGCTGATCGAGTACATGGTCGACTACTGCGAGAAGCGTTTTCGCGAGGCGGGCAAGTTCGTCGAGTTCGTCATGACCACCAACGCCACGCTGCTCACCGAGGAAACGGTGGACTACCTGAATGCCCACCGCTTTGGCTTGTCGGTGAGCATCGACGGGCCGAAGACCGTGCACGACCGCAACCGCATCACCGTGGGCGGGCAGGGCACCTATGACGTGGTGCGGCGCAAGGCGCAGATGCTGCTGGCGCGCTACGACAGCCGCCCGGTCGGCGCGCGGGTGACGCTGACCACCGGGGTCACCGATGTGGAAACCATCTGGGATCACCTGTTCAACGAACTGGGTTTCGCCGAAGTCGGGTTTGCCCCGGTGACCTCGGGCGACATCAGCAGCTTCAACCTCACAGGCGAAGAACTGATCGAAGTCTTCGCCAGCATGAAGCGCCTGGGCCGGCGCTACCTGGAGGCGGCCCTGGAGCATCGCAATATCGGTTTCTCCAACCTGCACCAGCTGATCACCGATATCCACGAAGGCCACAAGAAGGCGCTGCCCTGTGGCGCCGGGCTGAAGATGCTGGCGGTGGACCACAAGGGTGAGCTGAACCTGTGCCACCGCTTTACCGGCTCATCGCTGCCGACCTTCGGCAACGTGCGCGAGGGCGGGGTGAAGCAGATGGAGCTCAACGACTTCCTGTCCCAGCGCCTGGACCGCAGCAACACCGGCTGCGACAGCTGCCGCATCCGCAACCTGTGTTCCGGCGGCTGCTACCACGAGAGCTACGCCCGCTACGGCGACCCGGCGCACCCGACCTATCACTATTGCGAACTGATGCGTGATTGGGTGGATTTCGGCATCGAGGTCTACAGCCGGATCATGGCCCGCAACCCTGCGTTCATCAGCAGTTACATCACTCCGCGCAAGGCCCACTGATATGAAACATCTCAAGCCGATCAATAACAAAGCCCAGAAGCTGGAACAGGCCGCCGACGAGAACCGTATCGAAGAGGTGGTCGCCATGAGTTCGGTGGCCGGTTGTGCCTCGACCACCGACCCGGGCTGGGAAATCGATGCCTTCGGTGGCGTGTCGTCCTTGTGCCAGCCGATGGAGGCCGACCTCTACGGTTGTTCCGACCCTTGCTGGTGGCCGGCCCAGGTACCGGACATGATGAGCACCTACCCCGACTGGAACAAGGACGCCCAGGCCTCCAACGAGAACTGGCGCAACCTCGGCACCGTGTTCCCTAAAGACAAGTAATCGGTCAGTAGAAGGATTCCAGCATGCGCTTGATCAATGCCTGCGGCCTGGCCGCTTCCGCCGTCCTGGGGGCCTGTTCCCTCAGCGTCCTGGCCGATGACAACAGTGACAAGGCCCTCAACGCCGGCCATGAATACATGGTCACCACCAACTACCCGAACAACCTGCACGTGATCGACCTGGCCAGCGACACGCTGTACAAGACCTGCAAGATGCCCGACGCCTTCGGCCCCGGCACCGTGCAACTGGCGCCGGACCGCAAGGTCGCCTACGTGCTGAACAACCACTACGCCGATGTCTATGGCGTCGAGCTGGACAGCTGCAAGCAGGTGTTCCATGCCAGCATCACCCAGCAGCCGGGGGAGAAGGCGCGCTCGATGTTCGCCTTCACCGTCAGCCACGACGGCAAGGAGCTGTACACCGTGGCCAACCCGACGCTGATGCTCAACGACCGTTATGAGGTCAAGCAGCCGCGGTTGGATGTGTATGCCACCGACGCCGGGCTCAAGGCCAAGCCGGTGCGCAGCTTCCCGGCGCCGCGGCAGCTGACCATCATGCAGAGCGGTGACGACGGCTCGCTGTATGTGGCCGGGGCGGATGTGTACAAGGTTGACGTCAAGACCGGCAAGTTCGATGTACTGATCCCCAGCCGCCACTGGAAACGCCCGAACTACAGCGCGCCGGACGTGCTCTACGTGTGGAACCAGCAGACCTGGCGCCATGATTTCTCGCTGCTCTACACCGCCGCCAAGTTCAAGGATAAGAAACAGGACCCGGCCAGCGCCGAGTACCTGTACGGCCTGTTCAGCATCGACTTGAAAACCGGCAAGAGCGAAACCACCGACTTCGGTCCGCTGACGGAAATCTACTTCAGCGGCATGCGCTCGCCGAAGGACCCGAACCTGATGTTCGGCGTGCTCAACCGCCTGGCCAAGTACGATATCCGGCAGAAAAAACTGCTCCAGGCCGCCACCCTGGAGCATTCCTACTACTGCATTTCCTTCAACAAGGCAGGCAGCAAGATCTACCTGGCCGGAACCTTCAACGACGTGGCGATCTTCGATGCCGACAGCCTGAAGCAGATCGGCAGCATCAAGCTGCCGGGCGGGGACATGGCGATCACCACGGCCCAGGTGTTCGAGCGCTAGCCATCGCGAGCAAGCTCGCTCCTACAGGAACGGCGACGCCCTGTAGGAGCGAGCTTGCTCGCGAAAAATCTAAAGATCGCCGCCGATTCAATTCCCCGGCACCGGGCAGCCGAGGTCGCCTTCCTGGCACTTGAGGTAGGTCTTGAACGCCTCGACCCGGGCCTTGGTCAGGTCGGTGGTGCAGTTGCTGTAGATCAACGGGTAGACGCTGCCACCGGCCACCCCGGAGGCGGCGAACCCGCATTCCGCATCCCGAAAAGCCACCCAGGCGCGCTGGGCGCTGACCAGCAGCTTCTTGCCGTCCGGGTTGTCCTTCAGGCGCTGGGTGATGCGCTGGTAAAGCGTATTCAGTTCCTTGTCCGCCGCCTGGTGCTGCTCGGCGGCGCACTGGTTCATGGCGGCCTGGGTGCTGGCGTTGGCACAATCGGCGGCCTGGGCCAGCGGGGTGAGCAGCAGCGGCGCCAGGGCCAGGAAAATACGTGGGTTCATGCTGATTCTCGCGATGGACGATCAAGGGGGCATCAAGGACGTTTTGCGGGCCGCCCGGTTCTGGTTGGCGACAGCTCTTTGGCCTGCATCCTAGCCCTGACGACGACCGCGTGTCCGTCTTTGCGGAAAAATGCAACTTAAAGGTTGCTCTTCTGCCAGAGCGAGCTAGGGTGTGATCACTGGAGGTGACCCATGAACTCATCAGATCGCATCGAAAGAAAGATCCTGCTCAAGGCAACCCGTGCCCGTGTCTGGGCCGCGCTGGCGAATGCCGAGGCGTTCGGCAGCTGGTTCGGCGTGGCGCTCGCTGGCCAGCGTTTTGTCGTCGGGCAACGCACCCGGGGGCAGATTACCTATCCCGGGTATGAACACCTGGTCTGGGATGTGCTGGTGGAGCGGCTGGAGCCCGAACACCTGTTCGCCTTCAGCTGGCACCCGTACGCGGTGGAGCCTGGAGTCGACTATTGCGCCGAGCCCAGCACCCTGGTGCAATTCGAGCTCGAAGACCTGGACGGCGGCACCTTGCTGCGGGTGGTCGAGTCGGGGTTCGATGGTATTCCACCCGAGCGGCGGCTCAAGGCGTTTCGCATGAACAGCCGCGGCTGGGATGAGCAGATGAACAATATCGAGACCTACCTTGGCCCCTGATACCCCTTCCACATCCCTGCTGCCAGTGGCGGCATCGCTGGACGGCTTGGCCATGATCTTTGCGGCACTGGGCGACGAGACCCGCCTGCGGCTCGTCGCCATTCTGTGTGGCGGCGGCGCCCTGTCGATCAGCCAGTTGACCCTCGGCACCGACATCAGCCGCCAGGCGGTGACCAAGCACCTGCGGGTGCTGGCGCAGGCCGGGCTGGTGCGCGACGCCAAGCTGGGGCGCGAGCGCCTGTGGGCCTTCGAACCGGGCCGGCTGGCCGAGGCTCGGCGCTCGCTGGAGGTGATCAGCCAGCAATGGGATCATGCCCTGGGTCAATTGCAGGCCTTTGTCGAGTCATAACGGAAAGAGTCACGGATGTTCGAGTTTTACCTGAAACGCTGGAACCTGCAGGTCGATGGCGCGCCCATCGTCACCCCTGGCAGCCACTTGTTGCCGGTGCGCCTGGACGATGCGCCGGCGATGCTGAAGATCGCCCTCGACGACGAGGAAAAATACGGTAACCGCCTGATGGTCTGGTGGGCCGGCGAGGGCGCCGCCCGGGTCTACGCGCACCATGGCGATGGTTTGTTGATGGAGCGGGCCATGGGCCGGCGTTCGCTGATGCAGATGGCCCTGGCCGGCGAAGACGACGAGGTCAGCCGGATCGTCTGCGCCAGCCTGGCACGCCTGCATGCGCCACGCGCGACGCCCTTGCCGCCGCTGTTGAGCCTGCAGGAATGGTTCAAGGCCCTGCGCCCGGCCGCCCGGCGCGAGGGTGGGGTTTTCCTGCGCTGCCTGGCCACGGCCGATGAACTGCTGGCTACCCCTCGGGAGCAGGTGGTGCTGCACGGCGATATCCATCACGACAATGTGCTGGACTTCGAGGAACGCGGCTGGCTGGTGATCGATCCCAAGCGGGTCATGGGCGAGCGCGGTTTCGATTTCGCCAACCTGATCTGTAACCCGGACCTGGCGACCAGCAGCGATCCGCGGCGCTTCACCCGCCAGGTTGAGGTCATCGCCCAGGCCGCCGGGCTGGAGCGCAAGCGCCTGCTGCAATGGGTGCTGGCCTATACCGGGCTGTCCGCCGCCTGGTTCCTGGAGGACGGCGACGTACCCAGCGCGGAACACCAACTGCAAGTGGCGGAATTGGCCACCCACGCTCTGGAAGGCGCGGCCTAGGGGTTTTGGCAGGTCGATCTATGGCGAAAGGCTTACATGCGCTGGCTGCTATCTCGCCTGTTGCCGATTGGGCGACAGGCTTAATCTTCACCCACCAACTGCAGCGCAGGACGCGCTCAGGGTCATGGATGACCGACCATGTGCAAGGATGCAGCGACAGGATGTCGTAATGGTCTTGAAAAAACCCCGCTTCGGCGGGGTTTTTTTTCGCCTGTGGAAAAGCTAGAGGTAGCGGGTTTCCTCCGGCACGTTGCCCCAGTTGTCATGGCGCCCATCGGCGTAATGCACCGGGGCCGCAAGCAGCTCCTGCAGGTCGATGTCATCCAGGGTCATCACTTGCACCGCGACATAGTCGCCGCCGATCTCCTGCACATGACCGCGCCCGAAGGGGCGTACGCCGCAATGCTTGCAGAACAGATGATGGGTATTGCCGCTGTTGAACCGATAGTCGCTCAGCGCCTGTTCGCCACTGAGCAGGCGAAAGGCCTTGGGAGCGATGATCGCGTTCCAGTTGCGGGTCTTGCTGCAGATCGAGCAATTGCACTTGTTGGTGCCCTGGCTCAAGTCGATCTCGGCTTCATAGCGCACGGCACCGCAATGACAACTGCCGGTGTAAGTCTTGTGCATGGCAAGGCTCCTGAGGGAAGGCTGGGCCAGAGTGTAGAAGCTGCCCGGACATTAGCGGGAAAACTTTTTGATTAAGGCCAGTAGCCAGTATTGAATGTGCCCTGCTTAGATTAAAAAAGTTCCGATAAGAGCATGTAAGTTCGTCCGTTGGGTAGCACGAAGGGCCTACCAGAGTTGGTAGGTTTACAAGCGTCCGATTGCAGATACAGTTTCAACCAGAAGACGGGTTCTGTCCCACTACAGGTTCTTTCTGTCAAAAACAGGCAGAAAGTATTTGTCATGCGGGGTGGGCGATTTCCGGGTTCAGTTCGTCATCAGGCAGCTGCTCCGGGTGCTGCTGTTTTTGTCGTGCAGCATGTTTTGTTTTTTAAGTTCGACCAGCCACGAATACAGTGCGCGTCTTTCTCGTCGTGCCCAACTTATAAAAACTGCCTTTTATGCTGAAGTTCACATTCAAGTGAATCTCTGGCGTGTCTGTGTGGTTGAAAAGCCAAAGGTCCCCGCACTTATGAAGCATGTTCTTGTGGTTCGTTATTCGCAAAGCGGTCAGTTGAACGACGTGGTCGAAAGCCTGATCTCGCCCCTGAGTTCGACGCGGGAGGTCAAGGTGCATGAGATGGTGCTCAAGCCCCGGGTCGCCTATCCGTTTCCCTGGCCGGTGGGCCGGTTTTTCGACGTGTTTCCCGAGACCGTGCAGCTCAGCCCGCCGGCCATCGAACCGCTGCATACCGATCATCGCGGGCCCTTCGACCTGGTGATCCTGGCGTATCAGGTCTGGTACCTGTCGCCGTCGCCGCTGATCACCGCGTTTCTCCAGAGCGCGGAAGGCAAGCGCCTGCTGGCCGGGCGCCCGGTGGTCACGGTGATCGCCTGCCGCAACATGTGGCTGATGGCCCAGGAGGCGGTCAAGCGCCTGCTGCACGAGGCCGGCGCGCGGTTGCTCGACAACGTAGTGCTGACCGACCGGGCCAATACCTTCGCCACCCTGATTACCACGCCGCGCTGGATGTTCACCGGCAGCCGCGAGTCCTTCCTCGGCCTGCCCAAGGCCGGGATCAGCGCCGAGGATGTCCAGGGCGCCGCACGTTTCGGGCGGGCATTGAATGCCGCCTTGCAGGCCAATAAAGAGCAAGCCGAAGGGCCGATGCTGGCAGGGCTGGGGGCGGCGACCGTCAACCCCGGGCTGATACTCAGCGAGCGGGCGGCCTATAGAGGCTTCACGTTCTGGTCGGGAATAATTTGCCGTTTCGGCAAGTATGGGCAATGGCTGCGGCGACTCTTGCTGTGCCTGTTCATCGTTTATCTATTGTTGGTCATCTTGACTGTCCTGCCTGTTTCACTGGTGTTACGCCGTTTGCTTCATCCCTTTATCCGGACGCGGCTCGATAAGTTACAGCGTTATTACGAGCAGCCGTCCGGTTCGCAACTAAATCTTGAATCCGAAGGGTGAAATCATCATGAGTGAATTGTTTGTCTATATCACGAAAACATCCACTTATATGCCGGGAGAGGCAGTGGATAACGATACGATGGAGAGCATTCTCGGGTATGTAGGCGGGCGACCTTCACGGTCTCGGCAAGTAGTGCTGCGTAATAACGGAATCAAGCAGCGCTATTATGTGCTGGACCCGCAGACCGGTATTCCCCGTTTCACTAACGCGCAAATAACCGCCGAGGCGATCAAGGGCCTGGTGGGCGACGGCTTTACCCTGGACGCCATGGAATGCCTGTCCACCGGCACTACCATGCCGGACCAGTTGATGCCCAACCATGGCGTGATGGTGCATGGCGAACTGGGCAACAAGCCTTGTGAGGTGGTGTCCACCGCCGGTATCTGCCTGGCTGGCCTCACCGCGCTGAAATATGCCTACCTGTCGGTGCTTGCGGGGGCCAGCCGCAATGCCGTGGCCACCGCCTCGGAGGTGCCTTCGCCGGTGCTGCATGCGCGCAATTTCGATGCGGAAAACGAGGCGCTGGTGGCGCAGATGGCAGCCCGCCCGGAAATCGCCTTTGATAAGGATTTCCTGCGCTGGATGCTGTCCGACGGGGCCGGGGCCTTCCTGCTCGAGAACCAGCCACGGGCCGGAGGTTTGTCGCTGCGCATTGACTGGATCGACATCTTCTCCTACGCCAACGAATTGCCGACCTGCATGTACGCTGGCGCGGAAAAGGCCGAGGACGACAGCCTGATCGGCTGGAAGCTGCTGACTCCGGAGGAGTGGGCCTCGCGCTCGATCTTCGCGATCAAGCAGGACGTGCGGCTGCTGAACGAGAACGTGGTGAAGTACACCCTCGGCAAGCCGCTCAAGGAGGTGATGATCAAGCGCAACCTGTCGCCCGAGGCCATCGACTGGTTCTTGCCGCACATGTCATCGGAATACTTTCGCCAGCCGATTGCCGAGTGCCTGGAAAACACCGAACTGGCGATTCCCCAGGAGCGCTGGTTCACCAACCTGTCCGAGCGCGGCAACACCGGCTCGGCGTCGATCTACATCATGATCCACGAACTGCTGGAGTCCGGACGCCTGCACAAGGGGCAGCGCGTGCTGTGTTTCGTCCCGGAAAGCGGGCGCTTCTCCGGCGGCTTCATGCACTTGACGGTGGTCTGAGGCGCCTCGCCAAGGCGCAAGAACCCGGTGGCCGGCGCGGGTCGGCCACTGTTTCGTGGTACGCATCCAACTGCAAGGGAATGAATATGGAAACCCTCGAACAACGCGTGAAAAGAGTGGTGGCGAGCGAACTGGCCGTCGACCTGGCGCAGATCGGCAACCAGGACTCGTTCGTCGAGAACCTGGGAGCAGACTCGCTGGCCCGGGTGGAACTGGTGTCGGCCCTGGAGGCCGAGTTCGACCTCACGATCCCGGACGACGCAGCCGATGGCCTGCAGACCGTGCAGCAGGCGATCGACTACCTCCGACAGGCCAGTGAGCAAGCAGTCCCGGCCTGACGTCGGTTCGTCGAAGATGCGGCCAGGGCTCAGCTGGCCGATAAGGTTGCCCTGGTCCGCATCTTTCTTCAGCTTCTGTAAGCGCCGTCTCAGGCCTGCTGCCACTGCGCCACGACCCTGTCGACGATCTCGCCGCGCTGCTGGATGGAGTTCGCCGCGAGCCGCTGGGCTTGTTCCACCACCGCTTTGGGCGCTGTCTCTGGGCTACCGGCCGCGAACGGCGGAGCCGGGGCGTATTCCAGTTGCAGTTGGACCCGCTGCGCCGTTGCATCGCCGAACAGTTCGCCGGCCAGGGTCAGGGCGAAATCGATCCCGGCGGTAATCCCGCCACCGCTCAACAGGTTGCCATCGCGCACCACGCGTTCCTGTACCGCGATCGCTCCCAGCGCCTCCAGCAAATGGTGGTAGGCCCAATGGGTGGTGGCGCGCCTGCCCCGCAGCAGCCCGGCGGCGCCAAGCACCAGGGAGCCGGTGCAGACCGAGGTGACATAACGCGCCTGCTCCGCCTGCTGGCGGATGAAGTCGAGGGTCTGCGGGTCTTCCATCAACGGCCCGACACCGGCGCCACCGGGGATGCAGATCACGTCCAGTGGCGGGCAATCGGCGAAGCTGGTGGTCGCCTGCAGCACCAGGCCGGTGCTGGCGGTGACCGGCCCGCGCGCCTTCCAGACCAGATGCACCTGCACGTCCGGCAGCGACGCGAGCACATCGTAGGGGCCGGTCAGGTCGAGTTGCTGGACGTTGGGGAACAACAGGAAACCGATCTGCAGCGTCATGGGGTATCTCCCTGGAGAAGTTCGAAGGTGTCCGCTCTTATGTGGCTGGACGGTTCGACTCTAGCGCCCTAGGCTTTGGCGAATACGCCAACCTACCCACGATTTACGCCAATCATGTCCCAGACCGCCAGAACCGTTCATGTACTGACTTTCGCCAACGCCCAGGTACTCGACGTCACGGGCCCGCTGCAGGTGTTTGCTTCGGCCAACGACCTGGCGCGGCACAAAGGCCTGCCGCTGCCTTACGCGGTGAATGTGATCGCCGCGGGCGACGGGCCGGTGACCACCTCGGCCGGGCTGACGCTGCTGGCCGAGCCCTTGCCGGCGCCGGGCACGCCTTGCGACACCCTGGTCATCGCCGGCGGCTGGGGCGTGTACGCCGCGGCGGAAGATCCGGCGCTGGTGGCCTGGGTCCGCCAGCAGGCGGCGCTGGCGCGGCGGGTGGCGTCGGTGTGCACCGGGGCGTTCCTGCTGGCCGCCAGCGGCTGGCTCGACGGGCGCCGGGTGGTCACCCACTGGACCCGCTGCGAGCAACTGGCGCGGCAATATCCGCAGCTGCGGGTGGAAGCCAACCCTATCTTCATCAACGAGGGGCCGGTCTGGACCTCGGCCGGCGTCACCGCCGGTATCGACCTGGCCCTGGCGCTGGTGGAGGCGGACCTGGGGCACGCCATGGCGCTGGACGTGGCCCGGCAACTGGTGGTGTTCCTCAAGCGCCCGGGCGGCCAGTCGCAGTTCAGCGCGACCCTGGCCCTGCAAAAACAGGGCAGCCGCTTCGACGACCTGCACGCCTGGATCGCCGAAAACCTCGGTCGCGACCTGAACATCCCGGCCCTGGCCGAGCGGGCCGGCATGAGCGAACGCAGCTTTGTCCGCCACTACCGCGCCGACACCGGCCAGACCCCGGCCCGGGCCATCGAACAGATCCGCGTGGAAAGCGCCCGACGCCTGCTCGGCGACAGCGGCGTGGCGATCAAGCGCATCGCCGTGCAGTGCGGCTTCGGCAGCGAAGAAACCCTGCGCCGCAGCTTCCTGCGGGTCGTCGGCGTGACGCCGCAGGCCTATCGGGAGCGCTTTTCGCCAGAGGGGGAGTCAGGCTTCCAGTAGTTCCAGCAATGCCTGCAAGGTGGCGTGCGGCGCTTCCTGCGGCACGTTGTGGCCGACCCCGGGCAAGACCCGGCGCTGGTAAGGGCCGGTGAACAGGCCGATGTCTTCGTCCTCTTCGCTCGCCGGGCCGACCCCGTCATCGCCGCCGCACAACGAGAGGGTCGGCACGCGGATCGGCGGCTGCTGCGCCAGGGCCTGCTCGATGTGTTCCAGGTTCGGGTCGCCCGGCGCGTACATGAAGCGATGCCGGTAGGAGTGGATCACCACCTCGACGAAGTCCGGGTTGTCGAACGACGGCGCGCTCCGGTCATAGAGTTCGCGGCCGCGATCCCAGGTCGGCGACCACAGTCGCCACAGCAGTGCGCACAGTTCGCGACGGTTGGCGGTCAGGCCGTCGACCCCGCGTTGGGTGTGGAAATAATACTGATACCAGAGCCGGTGCTCGGTCTCGGGCGGTCGCGGCTGGGTCGAGCGGGCAATGTCCTGGATGTTGTAGCCGTCGGCGCTCACCAGGCAGCGCACCCGCTCCGGCCACAGGGCCGCGACGATGCAGGCGGCGCGACCGCCCCAGTCGAAACCGGCGAGGGCGGCCCGGGGGATCTCCAGGGCGTCCATCAGGTCCAGCAGGTCCTGGGCCAGCGCCGCCTGTTGCCCGGAACGCAGGATGTCCGGGCCGGCGAAGCGGGTCGGGCCGTAGCCGCGCAGGTACGGCACTATCACCCGATAGCCGCGCACCGCCAGCTCGGGGGCGATCTCGTCGTAGCTGCGAGGGTCGTAGGGAAAGCCATGCAACAGAATCACCGGCTCGCCGTCGGCGGGGCCGTGGTGTTCGTAGGCGATGCGCAGGGACGGGGTCTGGATGTACTGGACAGAGAGCGAGCTGTTCATGACGGATCCGGCGACAGGGAAAACAGCAACCTTAGCTCAAACTGCATGCCTGGCCAGTGTCGCGCCAGGACCTCGTTCGTGGGCTTTGCCCTGGCTGACGAATGCTTCAGACATCAGTCAGCGGCTACAGGAAGGCGAGCTCGGCGCTGGTCGTGAGGTGCTTGAAATGGTGCTGCCACAACCGCACGCCCAACTGCCCGCTGCGGTCCAGTGACGAGCCCACGGTCAGGTCGGTGATCAGCGTCGGTTGCAGGCCGGCGTCGAACAGGGCGAAGCCGGCGGCGAGCACGCAGGTGTCGGTCTGGATGCCGCAGACCAGCACACGGTCCGGGGCCAGGCTGCGCAGGTAGGCGATGGTGTCCGGCGTGGGGGCGTAGCCGTGCTTGATGAACACGCGGTCGGCGGCGACCAGGCTGTGGTCATCGGCGGCGGGGCACCAGCCGAGTTGGCGGACGAAGGGCGTGCGACTTTCGTCATGACGCTCGACGGTGGCCACCGAGGGTAACTGGCCGAGCAGGGCGTTGATGCCGTTCACCAGCCAGTCCGGCGGGTTGAACGAGGGTTGCACGTCGATGATCAGCAGCACCTGGCGCATGGGAATCCTTGAGGGAACCGGGCGGCCTATTCTGCCCGCAAACTGCCGTTGCCGTGAACGGCTTGTCTTCTGTAGGCGCGAGGCGATGGGGCGTATTGCGAGTCAAGGCTGCCAGAGGATCTTCTCGCCACTGAGCCGGCGATCGAGAAAACTCGCGGCGCTGATCAAGGCCAGGTGGGTCAGTGCCTGGGGGGTGTTGCCCAGGTGCCGGGCATGGCTGTCGAACTCTTCGGCGTATAGCCCCAGCGGGTTGGCGTAGCGCAGCAGTTGCTCGAACTCCAGGTGGGCCTGGTCCAGCCGGCCGGCGCGGGCCAGGCATTCGACGTACCAGAACGAGCAGGCGGCGAATGCGCCTTCGGTGCCGGCCAGGCCGTCGATCTGGCTGTCTTCGTTGCGGTAGCGGTAGACCATGCCGTCGCGCACCAGGGTCTTCTCGATGGCTTCCAGGGTCGCCAGCCAGCGTGGGTCGCGGGCGCCGACGAAGCGCACCAGCGGCATCAGCAGCATCGAGCCGTCCAGCGCGGTGCCGCCCCGGTACTGGACGAAATGCCCGCGTTCCGCGTTCCAGAAGTTGCTCCAGATATCGTCGTAGATTGCCTGGCGGGTCTGGTCCCAGAGGGCGAACGGCGCCGGCAGCGAGCGCTTCGAGGCGAGGCGGATGGCCCGGTCCAGGGCGACCCAGCACATCAGCCGCGAATGCAGGAAGTGATGCTGCTCGCCGCGCATTTCCCAGATGCCCACATCCTCGCCGTCCCAGCTGCTGCAGACCTGGTCCACCACGTCCACCACGTGTTTCCAGCCTTCGTGGGAAATCGCCTCGCCGTATTTGTTGACCAGGTACACCGCGTCCAGCAGCTCGCCGAAGATGTCCAGCTGGACCTGTTCATAGGCCTGGTTGCCGATACGCACCGGCGTCGCGCCGCCATGCCCGGACAGGTGCGGCAACCGGGTTTCCGGCAGCTGCTGGCGACCGTCGATGGCGTACAGGATATTCAGCTTGGTCGGCTGGCCACAGCAGTCGCTGACCCGCCCGCGCAGCCAGCGCATATAGGCGTTGGCCTCCGCGACGAAGCCCAGGCGCATGAAGGCGTAGACGGTGAACGACGCGTCGCGGATCCAGGTGTAGCGGTAATCCCAGTTGCGCTCGCCGCCCGGGGTTTCCGGCAGGCCGAAGGTGGCGGCGGCGAGGATCGCCCCGTGCTTGCGCGAGGTCAGCAGCTTCAGCGCCAGGGCCGAGCGGTTGACCATCTCGCGCCAGCGGCCGCGGTAGTTGGACTGGCCGATCCAGTCGCGCCAGAACTTCAATGTGCGTTCCAGGCACAGACCGCTGCCACCGGTGACCAGCCGCGGATCGTCGATGCCGCCCAGCATGAATTCGGCGCTCTGCCCCTGTTCCAGCTCGAATTCGGCCACCGCCGCCTGCCGGTCGATGCGCAGGGGCTGGCTGGCGATTAGGCGCAGGCCCGGCTGCCGCTCGGCCTCGAAGCACACGGCGTCGCCGTCCAGCCGCGCGCGGGTGGTGGCGCGGGCATAGTCATGGCGCACCGAGCAGCGCAGGCGCAGGGTGGCGCGGCCGCTGACCACCCGCACCCGGCGGATCAACAGCGGCAGGTCATCCTCGCTGTCGCCGATCGGAAGCAAATCGGTGACTTCCACCACGGCCCGTTCGCTCAGCCAGCGGGTCTGCAGGACGTTGCTGTCGGGCAGGTAGATCTGTTCGCGGCGGGCGTCGGGCAGGTCCGGCGCCAGCTGGAAGATGCCGGCGTCCGGGGTGTCGAGCAGCGAGCAGAAGATCGACGGGCTGTCGAACTCCGGCCAGCAGAAAAAATCCACGCTGCCCTTGTCGTTGACCAGCGCGGCGCTGCGCAGGTCGCCGATGATGCCGTGGGCGTCGATCGGCGCCTGTCGTTCCGTGTCAGCCATGGTCGCGAAACTCCGGGTACAGGCTCATGCCGCCATCGATCACCAGGGTGCTGCCGAGCACGTAGTCGGACGCATCGCTGGCCAGCCAGACCACGGCGTTGGCCACGTCCTTGACGTCGCCGATGCGCCCGTAGGGAATCAGCTCGAGCAGCTTGCGCTCGGCCGCGCCCTCGGTGGCCTTGCGATTGAGCGGCGTGGCGATCGCGCCCGGGGCAATGGCATTGACGCGGATGCGCTGGTGGCTGACCTCCTGGGCCAGGCTGCGCATCAGCATGTCCACGCCGCCCTTGGACGCCGCGTAATTGACGTGCCCGGCCCAGGGTATCCGCTGGTGCACCGAGCTCATGTGGATGATCTTGCCGGCGGCGCGCGACACGCCGGTGCGGATGCCCTGGCGGTTGAAAATGCGCAGGGCGGCGCGGGCGCAGAGGAACTGGCCGGTGAGGTTGACGCTGATCACCTGGTTCCAGTCCTCCAGGGTCATGTCCACCGTGGCGGCGTCTTTTTGCAGGCCCGAGTTGGCCACCAGGATATCGAGGAAACCGAAGGCTTCCAGGGCCCTGTCGAACAGGTGCTGGACCTGGTCTTCCTGGGAGATGTCGGCGCCCACGGCAATGGCCCGGCCGCCGCAGGCGTTGATGTCGGCGGCGAGCTTTTCCGCGGGCGCCGCCTGCCGATGGTAATTGAGCACCACCGAGGCCCCGGCCGCGGCCAGGGCGGTGGCCGCCGCGGCGCCGATGCCGGAACTGGCGCCGGTGACCAGGGCGACTTGTTGGTTGAGGGAGATCTGCATGATTGGTCAACCTGAAAAACTGTCGTTGACTGGTTGACTGACCTTGCAGGACAAGAGTTCAGCGCAGAATGATCACTCTTGTTTTGAACGGGATCGCTACTCGGGCTTCGAGTTCGAGGCGGTGGCCGCGGCGGCATTCAACTCTGCAAGTATCTTCTGGTGATCCATGAACTTTATATTTGGAAAACGCTTCTTTGCTATTTCCAGGATGCGAGGCTGTATATCAGCGTAGTTTTTTATTGTGCTATGGAACACCAAGTAGCAGCTGTCAGTTGCCTTGCTCATGATTTGATAGATGTCAGCATCCACGAATTCTTTCAGGCGACTATATCCAAGTTGATTTTTGTCGCCTTCGGCCAGTGTGGCTTTGAACCTTTCCTGAGCAGTTTTTTGCGCGGGCTCAAGCTTTTCTGAAACTAGTCTTGAACGCTCATTAATGGCGTTGACAGCTGCAATGTAGCTTTCTTCCGCGACAGATAACTCGAGTAGGGCCTTGCCGTGCTCTTCATGAAGAAAGCCCAGTTCGTTGAAATCAATTTCCACAATGTTCAGAGCAATCGGGCCTGCTGCCGGGGTACATGCCCAACGGTGTTCGTTTAACTCGTTCTCTTTAAGGAAACTGTTATAAATTCCAGCGATCTTGTTCAGCTTTATTGCTATGCAGAACACGGCTTTTCTCAATGCCCTGACTTCAGAGTCCTCGAGTTTCTTGTTCTCGATGCGGGTGTTGTAGCGATAAGCAAGATAGGCCGCTATCAATACGCCAATGAGTGCGCTTGAGCCTGAAGTGAAAGAACTTACTGCGAGCTCATGAAGCCGTGGCACCTCTTTTTTCTCAATGGCCAGTTGCAGGAAGTACCAAAGATTCAATGCCAGCAGGGGCAGGATCAATCCTATGGCAATGAAAATGGAATTTTTGTTAATGAACGTGAGGGCGGACTTTATCGGACGCATGCTCTAAAAGGCTTTCTGTTATTTGTTTGTGATTGTGTGGTCGTTTTTGGGGCGGAGTACGTTCTCATGTAGAGGTATCTGTGGCAACGTGCACGATTTTGCAGAGACCTCGCAATGGCAAACCCTTACCGCGAACTGTTCAAGGCCCCCGGCAGTCGCGCTTTCGTGGTGGCGGGGATGATTGCGCGGATGCCGATGTCGATGACCGGCATCGGCCTGATCACCATGTTGGCCCAGCTCAAGGGCGGCTACGCGCTGGCCGGTGCGGTGGCGGCGACCTTCGCCCTGGCCACGGCCTTCTGCGCGCCCCAGGTGTCGCGCATGGTCGACCGCTTCGGCCAGGGCCGGGTGCTGCCGATTGCCGCCGGTGTGGGCGGCGGGGCACTGCTGGCGTTGCTGCTGTGCACCCGGTTGCAGGCGCCGCACTGGACGCTGTTCCTGTTCGCCGCCCTGGCCGGCTGCATGCCGAGCATACCGGCCATGGTCCGCGCCCGCTGGACCGAGCTGTACCGCGGCCAGCCACAGTTGCAGACCGCCTATGCCCTGGAATCGGTGCTCGATGAGGTGTGCTTTATCGTCGGTCCGCCGTTGTCGGTGGGGCTGTGCGTGGCGGCCTTCCCCGAGGCCGGGCCGCTGGCGGCGCTGCTGATGCTGGCGATCGGCGTCACCGCGCTGGTGGCGCAACGGGCGACCGAGCCGCCGGTGCATCCCCATGAGGCCCGGCACGACGTATCGATCATCCGCTCGCTGGAGTTGCAGCTGCTGGTGCTGCTGATGATCGCCATGGGCATGATCGTCGGCGTGGTGGATGTGGTCAGCGTGGCGTTCGCCCAGCAGCAGGGGCAGCCCGCGGCGGCGAGCATCGTGCTGTCGGTGTACGCCATCGGTTCCTGCCTGGCGGGCATCGCCTTCGGCGCGCTGAAACTGAATATCCCGCTGCCGCGGCTGTTCATGTACGGCGGTATCGCCACCGCCGTGACCACCCTGCCATTGCTGCTGGCGAGCAATATCTTCGGCCTGTCCCTGGCGGTATTCGTCTCCGGCCTGTTCTTCGCCCCGACCCTGATCGTCGCCATGGCCCTGGTGGAAAACATCGTGCCGCCGGCCAAGCTCACCGAAGGCCTGACCTGGCTGGTCACCGGGGTCAGCATCGGCGTGGCCATCGGCGCCGCCAGTTCCGGCTGGCTGGTGGATGCCTTTGGCGCGCGCAGCGGCTTCTGGGTGGCGCTGGCGGCGGGGGTGGTGGTACTGGGAGCGGCGGTGCAGAGCTGTCGTCGGCTGACCCGCAGCCAGCCGGCGGTCGCCTGAGCCTTACCAGCCGCGCCCGGAGTTGACCCAGAAATTCACCGACAGCGAGGTGGACACCGACTGCACCTGATGGAACCAGCCTTCGGGCAGGAACAGCAGGTCGCCGGCTTCCAGGATGACCCGCAGGAAGGTCACGTTCCGCGAGGCCGGAAAACGCTCGTAGTCCGGCGCGTCCGGGTTGACCTCGCAACCGTCGAGCCCGCCCTGGGGCGCGGTCGACCAGGTGCCCAGCGCCTCACGGTGGTGGGGCGCGGCGAGGATGAAGGACTTCTGGCCCCAGACCTGGGCGAACAGGTTGTCGGTGTCGTCGCGGTGCAGCGGGGTCAGGGTGCCCTTGGGTCCGATCCAGATCCGTGGCGGGATGAACAGCGAGCGGTCGAAGTAGGGCGGGTACTGGATCTGCTCCAGCAACTGCGCCGGCAGGATGTTGTTGCCCATGTAGGCGGGCGGTTCGCCGTCGGCGTTTTTCGGCGCCGGGTTGTCCAGCGAGGCGATGAACCCGGCCATGGAGGTGGAGCGAAAGTCGCGCTCGGTGGAAAAGGTCTTCTTCACGTAGTCGCCGTGGCGGGTGATGCCTTGCAATTCGGCGAAATGCACCAGCGATTCTTCGCGGCTGAGCTGGAACAGCGGCCAGTCCTGCAGGGCATCGCTGATCACCACGGGAATGCCCTGGGGCAGGTAACGTGTCCTGAACTCCTCCACCGAGAGCCCGCTGCGCGGACGCCGTTCCACCGTGCGCTGGGTCGGCAGGCCGGCCGAGACTGTCTCGCTGTAGCGCGGCGGGGTGGGGTAGCGGGTGTTCATCTCGACTTTCTTTTCCAGCGCGCCACCGCCATGCCGGGCATGGTCGATGATCTGCGGCAGCAGCGTGGCCAGGCCCATGTTGCCGCCGATCTTCAGGCGGCCGCTGGCGAACAGCTCCTCGACGTTGGCGCTGCCGCCCATGATCCCGAGAAAGTCGGCCTGGGCGACCTCGATGGTGACGTCGGGCGCCGGGTGCCGGCCGGCTTCGGTGCGGCTGTGCGCCTTGACCTCTGACCAGAATGCCAGCTGTGGGCCGAACACGAATTGAAAGGTGCCTTCGATTCCCACGGCACCGGCATTGGCGAACAGCTTTGACAGAATGGTCTGCAAGTCCACGGCGATCTCTCTTGTTGGTTGGTTTGATCTGCAGCAGGGAACGAAGGCTGTATCGGGAAATTTATGGGGACGACTGACTCAATGACGACCGGTCAAGCGAAGGGGAGCTACTGTAGGAGCAGCCGGCTGGTGCACTAATTTGCCGGCCAGGTGGCACGTCCAGTCTTTACCATCATTTTTTTCAAGGGGAACACCGTGACCCAGCTGACGTTGCTGTGCCTGCCGTATTCCGGAGCCAGCGCCATGGTCTACAGCCGCTGGCGGCGCAAGCTGCCCGAATGGCTGAAATTGCAGCCGGTGGAACTGCCGGGGCGGGGCGCCCGTTATGCCGAGCCGCTGGCCACCGACATGCGCGAGCTGGCGCGGCAACTGGCGGTGGAAGTTCGCGCGGGCCTGCGTGCGCCCTATGCCTTGTTCGGCCATAGCCTGGGGGCGCTGCTGGCCTGCGAGCTGGCCCACGCCCTGCGGGCCCTGGGTTGTCCGGAACCGGTGGCGCTGTTCGCTTCGGGAACCGCGGCGCCGACCCTGCGCACCGACTACGACCGGGGTTTTGCCGACCCCAAGACGGACGAACAACTGATCGAACAGTTGCGCACCCTCAATGGCACCAGCGAAGAGGTATTGGCCAACCAGGAATTGATGAGCCTGACCCTGCCGATCCTGCGCGCCGACTTTCTTTTGTGTGGCCGTTTTCGCCCGCTGCAGCGACCGTTGCTGAACTGCCCGGTGCATGTCCTGGGAGGCAAGGCCGACCGGGCCACCACCGAACAGTTGATTGGCTGGAGGAAGGAGACCCAGGGCAGCTTCTCCGTGGACATGCTGGCGGGCGGGCACTTCTTCATCCACGAACACGAGGCCAGGGTCCTGAGCCTGATCAAGGGCCACCTTGAGGTGCATCGTCGGCGTCACCTGCAAGCCGAAACCGCGGTTTCCTGAGCCAGGCAATGTAGCCGCTGCCGCAGGCTGCGATCGGCCGGTACGGCCGCGGCGCTCTCGGTGGCCCCATCGCAAGATCGTCAAGCAAGGCCCTGCGGGCCTTATCGCAGCCTCGCGGGCTCGGCAGCGGCTACAGGAGTGGGTGTAGCCGCTGCCGCAAGCTGCGATCGGCCGGCACGGCCGCGGCGCTCTCGGTGGCCCCATCGCAAGATCGTCAAGCAAGGCCCAGCAGGCCTTATCGCAGCCTCGCGGGCTCGGCAGCGGCTACAGGAGTGGGCGTAGCTGCTGCCGCAGGCTGCGATCGGCCGGCACGGCCGCGGCGTTCCCAAGGTCCAGGCAGATTTATCAGCCCAACGACGTGCCCAGGCGCCAGTAGCCCATCAGCGCCAGGTTGCGGCGTTCCAGGCCACGCTCGTTGATCAGGTGCCGGCGGATCTTCATGACCGTGCCCGACTCGCCGGCGATCCAGGCATAAAAGCCGTTGTCCGCAGGTTTCGCCGAATCCCAGGGGCGCAGGTCGTCGGCGTTCTCCTGGGGCTTCAGGGGGCGTGGGTGCTTGCCCGGCGCGGGCAGCTCGGCCAGTTCCCGGGCGGCATGCATCAACGCCTCGCCATGGCTGGCGCCCAGCACATCGCGGGGCAGCCAGCTCAGGCGGGTCTGGTGGTTGTGGCGCAGCGCCAGGCAATCGCTTTCGTGGGGCACTTCGATGAACGCCTGGACATCGGGCGGCGTCGGGTACTCCATCAGGTCTTCGAGAATCCCGGCGATGGCCGGCAGCGCGGTTTCG
This sequence comes from Pseudomonas sp. GW821-FHT02B10, assembly GCF_059421865.1. Classification (NCBI taxonomy): domain Bacteria; kingdom Pseudomonadati; phylum Pseudomonadota; class Gammaproteobacteria; order Pseudomonadales; family Pseudomonadaceae; genus Pseudomonas; species Pseudomonas sp. GW821-FHT02B10. Next base: position 91,997 of record NZ_JBWKVU010000012.1, read on the forward strand.
TCGCCGATCAGCAGGACCTTGCGGATCCCTGCCGGCGGTTGCCATTCGTAGCCGCCGGGGTCGCCGCTGAAGGCTTTGTCGGGCACGGCCATTTGCAGGCGGTCGCCGACCTTGGCCTGAGTCGCCCAGCGCGACGCCGGGCCGGTGACTCCGTGCAGCACGAAATCCACGTCCAGCTCCGCGGGCTCGGCGCGCAGGGCGCGGATGGTGTAGGTGCGCATCGGCGGTTGTTGCGCCGCCGGCAGCTTGCGCCGGGCCGCGTGCCAGTCACCGATGCGCGGCAATTCGGGCGGCAGGCCGTCGGCAGCGGGAAACAGCAGCTTGATGCGCTGGTCCGGCGCCAGGGTGCGGGTGTGGGCGACGTCCTCGCCGGTGAACACGAAGCGCGCCATGCAGGGGCTGAGGCTGATCCGTTGCTTGAGTTGGACATCGATCAGGCGGTAGGCGCGCGGCTGCTGGTTGCCTGCGCCGACCAGTTTGCGCAAGCCGTTTGCCAGCGAGCTGTTTGACAGGAAGTTGGCCAGTGAGGTTGCAGAGGACATGATCGCGACCTTGTGTGGAAAGTGATGGTCCTCTTTTGACGAGTCGCCATCCGTGGAATTTAACGGCGGGCCGCGGTCTGGCGCGCTGGGGCGGGGGTTAATTTTTCCTCCTGCCCATCCGTTCCGTAGGGATAGCCGAGCCAATGCTCGATACCCAACATGTACGGATGAAGCCAGATGAATGCTGAAAAGTCCCTGAAACTCGCCAGTCGATTTATCGAGCTGCCGCTGGAAAAGCGGCGGGTGTTCCTCGATGGTCTGCGGGCGGAAAACATCGACTTTTCGTTGTTTCCGATTCCCGCCGGGATCGCCGCCGAGGATCGCCAGGCGCTGTCCTATGCCCAGCGCCGCATGTGGTTCCTCTGGCAGATGGACCCCCACAGCGGCGCCTATAACCTGCCGGGCGCGGTGCGCCTGCGTGGCGTCCTGAACCTGCCGGCCCTGGAGCAGGCGTTCGCCAGCCTGGTGGCGCGCCACGAAACCCTGCGCACGGCGTTCAAGCGCCATGCCGACGAGCGCCTGGAGCAAGTGGCGGTCGAGACCCTGGTGCCCGTGGAGTCGGTGGACCTCAGCGCCCTGGCGCCCGACGCGCGTGAGCAGGCGGTCGCGGAGCAGGCGCAGCGCCAATCGCTGCAACCGTTCGATCTGGGCAGCGGGCCGCTGCTGCGGGTCAAGCTGCTGAAGCTGGCGGACGAGGAACATGTGCTGCTGTTGACCTTGCACCACATCGTTTCCGACGGCTGGTCGATGAATGTGCTGATCGACGAATTCATCCGTTTCTATGACGCCCATGAGCGGCAGCAAGCGCCGCAACTGCCGGCCTTGCCGATCCAGTACAGCGACTACGCCCTGTGGCAGCGCCGTTGGCTGGAAGCCGGGGAGCAGGCGCGGCAACTGGAGTACTGGCAGGCACAATTGGGTGACGAGCACCCGGTGCTGGAGTTGCCCACCGACCATCCGCGCCCGGCGATGCCCAGCTATCGCGGCACCCGCTATGACTTCGTCATCGAGCCGGCCCTGGCCGAGCAACTGCGCGCCACCGCCAGGCAGCACAACGTGACCCTGTTCATGCTGCTGCTCGGGGCCTTCAACGTACTGCTGCATCGCTACACCGGGCAGGACGACATCCGCGTCGGCGTGCCGATCGCCAACCGCAACCGCGCGGAAGTCGAAGGGCTGATCGGTTTCTTCGTCAACACCCAGGTGCTGCGTACCCGGCTGGACGGGCAGGCGCCGGTCAGCCAGTTGCTGCAACAGGTCAAGGAAGCGGCCCTCGGCGCCCAGGCCCATCAGGACCTGCCGTTCGAGCAACTGGTGGAAGCGCTCAAGCTGGAGCGCAGCCTGAGCCATACCCCGCTGTTCCAGGTGATGTACAACCACCAGCCGCAGGTCGCCGACATCAGCGCGGTCAGCACCGCCTCGGGCCTGGAGCTGAGCCTGGTGGAGTGGCAAAGCCGCACCACCCAGTTCGACCTCACCCTGGACACCTTCGAAAAGTCCGGCAAGCTGCAGGCCGCGCTGACCTACGCCAACGACCTGTTCGACGCCGCCACCATCGAGCGCATGGCGCAGCACTGGACCCGCCTGTTGCAGGCGATGGTCGCCGATACTGCGCAGCGGGTCGGCGAGCTGCCGATGCTGGCCGCCGCCGAACGGCAGCAACTGCTGCTGGAGTGGAACCAGACCGAGGCCCGCTATCCGGTCGAGCGCTGCCTGCACCAGTTGATCGAAGAGCAGGTGCAGCGCACGCCGCACGCGCCGGCCCTGGTGTTCGCCGAGCGCGAACTGAGCTACGCCCAGCTCGACGCCCGCGCCAACCAGCTGGCGCACCTGCTGCGCGAGCAGGGTGTGGGCCCGGACGTGCTGGTGGGTATCTGTGTCGAGCGCTCGATCGAAATGGTGGTCGGCCTGCTGGCGATCCTCAAGGCCGGCGGCGCCTATGTGCCGCTGGACCCGGAATACCCGCTGGACCGCCTGGCCTACATGATCGAAGACAGCGGCATCGCCCTGTTGCTCACGCAAAGCGCGTTGCTGCCGGTGCTGCCGACCGAGGCGGTCAAGGTCATGATCCTCGATCAGGGCCAGGACCAGGAGCGGGACTGGCTGGACGGCTACAGCGAAGCCCCGTTGATCCCGGCCGCCGGGCCGCTGAACCTGGCCTACGTGATCTACACCTCGGGTTCCACCGGCAAGCCCAAGGGCGCCGGCAACAGCCACGCCGCGCTGGTCAACCGCCTGTGCTGGATGCAGGACGCCTATGGGCTGGATGGCAGCGACGCGGTGCTGCAAAAGACCCCGTTCAGCTTCGACGTGTCGGTCTGGGAATTCTTCTGGCCGCTGCTGACCGGTGCGCGCCTGGTGGTGGCCGCGCCGGGCGCCCATCGCGAGCCGGCGCTGTTGATCGAGACTATCGTCAAGCACGGCATCAGCACCCTGCATTTTGTGCCGTCGATGCTCCAGGCGTTCATCCACGAGCCGGGCGTACAGGCCTGCGCCAGCCTCAAGCGCATTGTCTGCAGCGGCGAAGCCTTGCCCCTGGATGCCCAGCAGCAGGTGTTCGCCAAGCTGCCGGACGCCGCGCTGTACAACCTCTATGGGCCGACGGAAGCGGCCATCGACGTGACCCACTGGACCTGTGTCGACGAGGGCGCTTCTAGCGTGCCGATCGGCCGTCCGATCGCCAACCTGCGCACCTATGTGCTGGACGCCGAGCTGTCGCCGGTGCCGGCCGGTGTCGCCGGCGAGCTGTACCTCGGTGGCGCCGGCCTGGCCCGCAGTTACCATCGCCGTCCGGGGCTGACGGCCGAGCGTTTCGTCACCAGCCCGTTCGAGGCCGGCACGCGCCTGTATCGCACCGGCGACCGGGTGCGCCAGCGCGCCGACGGGGTGATCGAATACCTCGGCCGCCTCGATCACCAGGTCAAGTTGCGCGGGCTGCGCATCGAACTGGGCGAAATCGAGACCCGCCTGATGCAGCACCCGCTGGTGCGCGAAGCCGTGGTGCTGGTGCAGGGCGGCAAGCAGCTGGTGGGTTATCTGGTACTGGAAGACGCCGAGCCGGCCGCCACCTGGCAGCAGGAGCTCAAGGCCTGGCTGCTGGGCAGCCTGCCGGAATACATGGTGCCGGCTTACCTGATGCCCTTGGCGAAACTGCCGGTCACCGCCAACGGCAAGCTCGATCGCAAGGCGTTGCCGCTGCCCGAAGCCACAGCGCAGCAGGCCTTCATCGCTCCCGAGGACACCACGCAGAAAGCCCTGGCGGCGATCTGGTGCGACGTCCTGGGCCTGGAACAGGTCGGCCTGGAAGACAATTTCTTCGAACTGGGCGGCGATTCGATCATCTCGATCCAGGTGGTCAGCCGCGCCCGCCAGGCCGGCATCCGCCTCAGCCCGCGGGACCTGTTCCAGTACCAGACGGTGCGCAGCCTGGCGCTGGCGGCGGTGTTCGAGAGCCCGAGCGTGATCGACCAGGGCCCGGTCAGCGGCGAGGCGATCCTGACCCCGGCCCAGGCGTATTTCTTCGAGCAGGCGATTGCCGAACGTGGCCACTGGAACCAGTCGCTGCTCCTGACCCCGCGCCAGAAGCTGCAAGCGCAGTGGCTGGAAGGCGCGCTGACGGCAGTGCTCAATCATCACGACGCCCTGCGCCTGCGTTTTGTCCAGGGCGCCGACGGCTGGCAGCAAAGCCACGCCGCACCGCTCGCCGAGAGTGGCCTGTGGCAGTGCCAGGCTGAAAACACCGAAGCCCTGGCTGTGCTCTGCGACGAGGCCCAGCGCAGCCTGAACCTGCAGCAGGGGCCGCTGTTGCGGGCCGCGCTGGTGGATCTGGCCGATGGCAGCCAGCGCCTGTTGCTGGTCATCCACCACCTGGTGGTGGACGGCGTGTCCTGGCGCATCGTGCTCGAGGACCTGCAGCGCGCCTACGGCCAGCTGGCGGCGGGTAACGCAGTGGCCTTGCCGGCCAAGACCAGCGCCTACCAGGCCTGGGCCGAACAACTGCAAAGCCATGTCCGGCAAATGGAGGCGCAACTGCCTTACTGGCAGGCGCAGCAACAGGCCGGGCTCGACCTGCCGTGCGATAACCCGCAAGGCGGCCTGCACAATCGCCTGGAGCGCAAGATCGAATCGCGGCTGGACAGCGAGCTGACCCGGCAACTGCTGCAAAGCGCGCCGGCGGCCTATCGCACCCAGGTCAACGACCTGCTGCTGACCGCGCTGGCCCGGGTGCTCTGCCGCTGGAGCGGGCAGGACGCGGCACTGATCCAGCTCGAAGGCCATGGCCGTGAAAACCTTGCTCGCGAAGAGCTGTCCGCTGATCTCGACCTGAGCCGCACCGTCGGCTGGTTCACCAGCCTGTTCCCGGTCCGCCTGCAACCCCAGGACGAACTGGCGAGCGCGATCAAGGCGATCAAGGAACAACTGCGCGCCGTGCCGGGCAAAGGCCTGGGCTATGGCCTGCTGCGTTACCTGGGCGAGCCGGGCAGCCGCGAGCTGCTGCAGGCGTTGCCGGCGCCGCGCATCACCTTCAACTACCTGGGGCAGTTCGACCGTCAGTTCGACGACACGGCGCTGCTGGTCCCTGCCGTGGAAAGCAGCGGCCGCGCCCAGGACCCGGATGCGCCGCTGGCCAACTGGCTGACCCTGGAAGGGCAGGTCTACGGTGGCGAGCTGGCGCTGCAATGGGGTTTCAGCCACGAGATGTTCGAGGACGCCACCGTGCAGCGCCTGGCCGACGCCTATGTCCTGGAGCTCAAGGCGCTGATCGCCCATTGCTGCACGGTCCCGGCCGGCCAGGCCACGCCGTCGGACTTCCCGCTGGCGACCATCGGCCAGGCTCAGCTGGATGCGCTGGCTCCGGACAGCAGCGCCATCGAAGATATCTATCCGCTGTCGCCGATGCAGCAGGGCATGCTGTTCCACACCCTGTACGAGCCCCAGGCCGAGGCCTATATCAATCAGATGCGCCTGGATATCCGCGGCCTGGATATCCAGGCCTTCGCTCGCGCCTGGCAAGCCGCGCTGAACCGCCACGCGATCCTGCGCAGCAGCTTCCACTGGCTGGGGCTTTCGGTCGCGCACCAGGTGGTGCACCGTCAGGTCGAGCTGCCATGGCAGGTCATCGAGGACGCCGCCGCGGACCTCGAAATCCTGGCGAGCGCCGAGCGCAAGCGTGGTTTCGAACTGAGCGGCGCGCCGCTGCTGCGTCTGCAACTGGTCCGCCGCGGCGACGATGCCTGGCACCTGATCTACACCAGCCACCACATCCTGATGGACGGCTGGAGCAACGCGCAGCTGCTCGCCGAAGTGATCCAGGACTATGCCGGACAGGCCCCGGGCCAGCCCTTGAGTCAATACAGCGACTACCTGGGCTGGTTGCAGCAGCAGTCGAGCGCTGCTGGCGAACAGTTCTGGAAGGCCGCGCTGGCCCCGCTGCAAGCCCCGACATTGCTGGCCGAGGCCTTGCGCCCGCCGGTCGACGGCAGCGGCAGCGCCGAGTACCGAGTGGCTCTGGACGCAGCCGCGACCCAGCGGCTGGAGGACTTCGCCCGGCGGCACAAGGTCACCCTCAACACCCTGCTGCAAGCGGCCTGGGGCCTGCTGCTGCAACGCTATACCGGGCAGGATTGCGTGGTCTTCGGCGCCACGGTGGCCGGGCGTTCGGCGGCCTTGCCGGGTATCGAGCAGCAACTGGGGCTGTTCATCAATACCCTGCCGCTGGTCTGCGCGGCGCCGCCGGACCAGCCGCTGAACCAGTGGCTGGCCGCGCTGCAGAACCTCAACCTGAGCATGCGCGAGTACGAACATATACCGCTCTACGACATCCAGGGCTGGGCGGGGCAGCAGGGCACGGCACTGTTCGACAGCCTGCTGGTGTTCGAGAACTTCCCGGTGGCCGAGGCCCTCAAGGGCGGCGCGCCGGCCGGACTGGCGTTCGGTGAGCTGCACAACCACGAGCGCACCCACTATCCGCTGACCCTGGGCATCGAGCTCGGCGCCGGGCTGAGCCTGGAGTTCAGCTATGACCTGGCGCGCTTCAGCGCCGCCCAGGTCGCGCAATTGAGCGCCGACCTCCAGCACCTGCTGGCGCAGATGGTCGCCTTGCCGCAGGCGCCGCTGGGCGAACTGCGCCTGCTGGATGGCGCCGGGCAGGCCGCGGTCCTCGCCGTGAGCCAGCCCCAGGCGCTGCACCTGCACAGCGAACAGCTGGTGCACCAGCGTTTTGCCGCGCAGGCCGCCGCCACCCCGGACGCGCTGGCGCTGCAAGCCGGCGACCAACGCTTGAGTTATGGCCAGTTGAATGCCCTGGCCAACCGCCTGGCGCACCGCCTGCTGGAGCAGGGCGTGGCGCCCGGCCAGCGGGTCGGCCTGGCCATGGGCCGAGGCCCGCAGTTGATCGTCAGCCTGCTGGCGGTGCTCAAGAGCGGCGCGGCCTATGTGCCGCTCGACCCGAAATACCCGGCCGAACGCCTGGCCTACATGATCGAGGACAGCCGCCTGGACCTGCTGCTGTGCGCAGCCGGGCTGCTGGAAGATCTGGTACTGCCGGCATCGTTGCCGCGACTGGGCTTGGCAGCGTTGCGCCTGGACGATCTGCACACTGAGCTGGCGGCGTATGCCGACAGCGATCCGCAGAACCGCGCCGCCGCCAGCGACCTGGCGTATGTGATCTACACCTCCGGTTCCACCGGCCTGCCCAAGGGCGTGGCCATCGATCACGGCGCGCTGCGCGAGTTCTGCCAGACCGCCGCCGAGTATTCGCGGCTGACGGCCGAGGACCGGGTGCTGCAGTTCGCCACCGTGAGCTTCGACGGTTTTGTCGAGCAGTGCTATCCGCCGCTCTGCGTCGGCGCGGCCCTGGTCATGCGTGGCGACGAGCCTTGGGATGTCGGGCAACTGGCGGACGAGATGGTCCGCCATGGCGTGACCCTGGCCGACTTGCCGGCGGCTTACTGGTACCTGCTGGCCCGCGAGTGCGCGATCGACGCCAAGCGTTCCCTGGGCCGCCTGCGCCAGGTGCATGTGGGCGGCGAAGCCATGTCCGTCGAAGGCCTGCGCCTGTGGCACGAGGCTGGCCTGGGGCATGTGCGCCTGCTCAATACCTACGGCCCGACCGAGGCCACGGTGGTCTCCAGCGTGCATGAGTGTCGCCTGGAAGACGCCAGCGATGCCTTTGGCGTGCCGATCGGCCGGGCCATTGGCGGACGCACGCTCTATGTCCTCGACAGCGCCGGCCAGCTGTTGCCGGCCGGTGGTGTCGGTGAGCTGTGCATTGGCGCGTCGTCCGGCCTGGCGCAGCGTTATTTCGATCGCCCCGGCTTGACCGCCGAGCGTTTCCTGCCCGACCCCTTCGCCGCCGAACCGGGGGCGCGGCTCTATCGCAGCGGCGACCTGGCCCGATACAACGGCGCGGACCTGGAGTACGTCGGCCGTATCGACCATCAGGTGAAGATTCGCGGTTTCCGCATCGAAACGGGCGAGATCGAAGCCTGTCTGCAAGCCCTGGAACAGGTGCGCGAGGCGGCGGTGATCGCCCAGGACAGCCCGGCGGGCGCGCAACTGGTGGCGTATGTGGTGGCCAGCGATCCGGCCCTGGCGACCCCGCCATCGCAGGACGCTTATCGCGCGCAACTGTTGCAGGCGCTGGCCCGTTCGTTGCCGGACTACATGCTGCCGAGCCACCTGCTGTTGCTCGACCGCCTGCCGCTGAACAACAACGGCAAGCTGGACCGCAAGGCTCTGCCCAAACCCGACCTGACTCAGGGCGGAGAGGCTTATCAAGCGCCGCAAACCCGCTTGCAGCGCCAGCTCGCGGCGATCTGGGAAGACGTCTTGCAAAGCGCGCCTGTCGGCCTGGGCGAGCACTTCTTCGCGCGCGGCGGGCACTCGCTGATGGCCACCCAGGTCATCTCCCGGGTCCGTCATGAGCTGCACCTGGAAGTGCCGCTACGGACCTTGTTCGAGCAGCCGACCCTGGGCGCTTTCGCCGCCGCCTGCGCCGAGGTGCAAGGGGCCGGCACGCCGCCGATGCAGGTCCTGGAGCGTGGCCAGCCGCTGGCGTTGTCCTATGCCCAGGAACGCCAGTGGTTCCTCTGGCAGCTGGAGCCCGACAGCGCCGCCTACCATGTGCCCAGCGCCCTGCGCCTGAAGGGCAAGCTGGACCTGGACGCCTTGCAGCGCAGTTTCGATGTCCTGGTGGCGCGCCACGAAAGCCTGCGCACCCGTCTGTTGCAGGACGGCGAACGCACCGTGCAGGTGATCGACGCCGAAGGGGCCATCGCGATCCGCCGGATCGATGCCGACGAAGCCCGGCTGGAAAGCCTGGTGGACGAGGAAATCGCCCGGCCGTTCGACCTGGAACAGGGCCCGCTGTTGCGGGTCAGCCTGCTGCGCTTGAGCGCGCAGGAGCATGTGCTGGTGCTGGTCCAGCACCATATCGTCTCCGACGGCTGGTCGATGCAGATCATGGTCGATGAGCTGGTGCAGCTGTACGCCGCTTACCGTGAGGGCCAGGACCTGCAACTGCCGGCGCTGCCGATCCAGTACGCCGACTACGCCCAGTGGCAGCGCAACTGGATGGAAGCAGGGGAGAAGGCGCGCCAGCTGGATTACTGGCAAACCTTGCTGGGTGGCGAACAGCCGGTGCTGGAGTTGCCCCTGGATCGTCCACGCCCGGCGCTGCAGAGCCATCGTGGCGCGCGCCTGGATCTGGCGCTGGAGCAGGAATTGGTGCAGCAGCTCAAGGCCCTGGCCCAGCGCGAAGGCGTGACGATGTTCATGCTGTTGCTGGCCGCGTTCCAGACCCTGCTGTACCGCTACAGCGGCCAGGCGGATATTCGTATCGGCGTGCCGATCGCCAACCGCAACCGGGTGGAAACCGAACATCTGCTCGGCTTCTTCGTCAACACCCAGGTGCTCAAGGCCGATATCGACGCTCAGATGACCTTTGCCGGGCTGTTGCAGCAGGTCAAGCAGCGTGCGTTGCAAGCGCAGAGCCATCAGGACCTGCCGTTCGAGCAACTGGTGGAGGCACTGCAACCCGAGCGTAGCCTGAGCCACAACCCGCTGTTCCAGGTGATGTTCAACCATCAGAGCGACGCGCGTAACACCCGGCAACTGCCCGGCCTGCTGATGGAAGGCTTGCAGTGGAACAGCCACACCGCGCAGTTCGACCTCAACCTGGACACCGAGGAGACCGCCGAAGGTCTCTGGGCCTCCTTGACCTATGCCAGCGACCTGTTCGAAGCGGCCACCGTGGAACGCCTGATGCGGCACTGGCAGAACCTGCTGCAGGCCGTGACCACCCAGGCCTCGGCGCGCCTGGATGATTTGCCGCTGCTCAGCGAACCGCAGTGGCAGCAGATCGTGCATCACTGGAACGCCACGGCGACCGCTTATCCACAGGACCAGGGCGTGCATCAGTTGTTCGAGGCCCAGGCGTTGGCGCAACCGCAGGCCATTGCCCTGCACTGCAACGGCGAGGCGCTGACCTATGCCGAACTGAACCGCCGCGCCAACCGCCTGGCCCATCGCCTGATGGACGCCGGGGTCGGCCCGGATGTGCTGGTGGCGGTGGCGCTGGAACGCTCGGTGGAAATGGTCGTCGGCTTGCTGGCCACCCTCAAGGCCGGCGGCGCCTATGTGCCGCTCGACCCGCAATACCCGGCCGAGCGCCTGGCCTTCATGCTCGAAGACAGCCGCGCCCAGGTGCTGCTGACCCAGGAGCGTCTGCGCGAGCGCCTGCAACTGCCAAGCGGCCCGCGGGTGCTGCTGGTGGACGGACAGGGCGCCGACGCCGGGTTCAGCACCGAGAACCCGAATGCAGTGCAGTCGCCTGAGCATCTGGCGTATGTGATCTACACCTCGGGCTCCACCGGCAAGCCCAAGGGCGTGATGATCCGTCATCGGGCGCTGAGCAGCTTCACCAGCGGCATGGCCGCTACCCTGGAGATCGGCCGTGACGAGCGGATGCTGTCGCTGACCACCTTCTCCTTCGACATCTTCGCCCTGGAACTCTATGTACCGCTGAGCGTGGGCGCGACCGTGGTGCTGGGCGACCAGGCGCTGGCGCTGGACCCGCAAGCGATCCTCGACCTGCTGCAGGCCCGGGCGGCCAGCGTGGTGCAGGCCACGCCATCGACCTGGCGCATGCTGCTCGACAGCGAGCGGCATTCCCTGTTGCGCGGCGTCAAGTGCCTGTGCGGCGGCGAGGCGCTGCCGAACGACCTGGCCCAGCGCATGCTCGACCTGCAAGGCACGGTGTGGAACCTCTACGGCCCGACCGAAACCACCATCTGGTCGGCGGCCTATCGTCTGTGCGACGCCCAGCCCTTTGTCGGTCGACCGATTGCCAATACCTCGCTATTCATCCTCAATGCCGACCTGGCGCCGTGCCCGGTAGGTGCCGCCGGCGAGCTGCTGATCGGCGGTGTCGGCCTGGCCCGTGGTTACCACGGCCGGGCGGCGCTGACCGCCGAACGCTTCGTGCCCGATCCGTTCGGCGCGGCGGGTGAGCGTGTGTACCGCACCGGCGACCTGGCGCGTTATCGCGCCGACGGCGTGGTCGAGTACATCGGCCGGGTCGACCACCAGGTGAAGGTGCGCGGTTTCCGTATCGAGCTGGGTGAAATCGAAAGCTGCCTGCGGGACCAGGCCGAGGTCCGCGAAGCGGTGGTGCTGGCCGAGAACGATCGACTGGTCGCCTATCTGGTCATCCAGGACGTGACTCGGGACGCGACCACCGAGGCGGATCAGGCAGTGCTGCGCGAGCGCTTCAAGGCGGCCCTGCGCGAATCGCTGCCGGACTACATGGTGCCGGCCTACCTGCTGTTCCTCGAACGCATGCCGCTGACCCCCAACGGCAAGCTGGACCGCAAGGCCCTGCCGAAACCGGACGCCAGCCTGTTGCAGAAACGCCATGTGCCGGCGGTCAGCGAGAAAGAACAACAGGTCGCGGCGATCTGGGCGGATATCCTGGGGGCCGAACGCATCGGCCTGGAAGACCACTTCTTCGAGCTGGGCGGCCACTCCCTGCTGGCCACGCGGGTGGTCTCGCGGGTACGCCAGGTGCTGGGCATCGAGGTCGCGCTGAAGACCCTGTTCGAGCAACCCCTGCTGGGGGATTTCGTCAACGCGCTGGGTAACGTGGCCAGCGAGGTCCCGGCGATCCACAGGATCAGCCGCGACCTGCCGTTGCCGCTGTCCTATGCCCAGGAGCGCCAGTGGTTCCTCTGGCAGCTGGAGCCGCAGAGCGCCGCCTACCATATCCCCAGCGCCCTACGCCTGAAGGGCCGGCTGGACCCGGCCGCGTTGCAGCGCAGCTTCGACACCCTGGTGGCGCGTCATGAAAGCCTGCGCACCCATCTGCAGCAGGATGGCCAGCGCACGGTGCAAGTGATTCGCGCCGAGGCAACCCTCAACATCGCTCTGGCGACAACCGACGAGGCCAGCCTCAAGGCCCGGGTGATGGAAGAGATTGCCCGGCCGTTCGATTTGCAGCAGGGGCCGCTGTTACGGGTCAAGCTGCTGCGCCTGGCCGAGGACGAGCATGTGCTGGTGCTGGTGCAGCACCACATCGTCTCCGACGGTTGGTCGATGCAGGTCATGGTCGATGAGCTGGTGCAGCTGTATGCGGCCTACAGCCAGGGCCAGGACCTGCACTTGCCGGCGCTGCCGATCCAGTACGCGGACTACGCCGTATGGCAACGCCAGTGGATGGAAGCCGGCGAGAAACAGCGCCAGCTGGACTACTGGATGCAACAGCTGGGCGGCGAACAGCCGGTGCTGGAATTGCCGTTCGATCACCCGCGTCCGGCGGTGCAAAGCCACCGTGGCGCGCGCCTGGACCTGCGGCTGGATGCGCAGCTGCTGGCGGACCTCCAGACCCTGGCCCAGGGCGAGGGCGTGACCCTGTTCATGCTGTTGCTGGCTTCGTTCCAGGCCCTGCTGCATCGCTACAGCGGCCAGGAAGACATTCGCGTCGGCGTGCCGATCGCCAACCGCAACCGGGTCGAGACCGAGCAACTGATCGGCTTCTTCGTCAACACTCAGGTGCTCAAGGCCGATATCGACGGGCAGATGACGGTTGCCCAGCTGTTGCAACAGGTCAAGCAGCGCGCGCTGCAAGCCCAGGCCCACCAGGACCTGCCGTTCGAGCAACTGGTGGAGGCGCTGCAACCCGAGCGCAGCCTGAGCCTCAGCCCGCTGTTCCAGGTGATGTTCAACCACCGCGTGACCTCGGCCGACAGTCAATTGCAGTCCATGGCGCAACTGGATATCGACGTGGTGACCTGGGACGAAGGCGTGGCCCAGTTCGACCTGGCCCTGGATATCGAGGAGGCGCCGGCCGAGCTGCGGGCGTCCCTGAATTATGCCACCGACCTGTTCGAGGCCGCGACCATCGAGCGCATGGCCCGGCACTGGCAGAACCTGTTGCAAGGCATGGTCGCCGACCGGCAGCAGAGCCTTGCCCAGGTGGTGCTGCTCGACGATAGCGAACAGCAGCAGATCCTGACTCTGTGGGATCGCACGGGCTCCGGCTTCTCGGCCAAGCGTCTGGTGCATGAGCTGGTGGCCGATCAGGCCCGCAACAACCCGGATGCGGTGGCGGTGATCTTTGGCGAGCAGCAACTGACCTACGGCGAGCTGGAGCGCAGCGCCAACCGCCTGGCCCGGGCCCTGATCGCCCGTGGCGTCGGCCCGGAAGTGCGGGTGGCGATCGCCATGCCGCGCAGCGCGGAAATCATGGTGGCCTTCCTTGCGGTACTCAAAGCTGGCGGCGTGTATGTGCCGCTGGACGTGGAATACCCGCGCGATCGCCTGCTGTACATGATGCAGGACAGCCGCGCCAAGTTGCTGCTGACCCACACCGCGGTGCAGCAACAGTTGCCGATTCCGGACGGGCTGGACAGCCTGGCGGTGGACCGCACCCAGGATTGGGCGGGGGAGGACGACAGCGCGCCGAACGTGGCGCTGGACGGCGACAACCTGGCCTACGTGATCTACACCTCCGGCTCCACCGGCATGCCCAAAGGCGTGGCGGTGTCCCACGGGCCGCTGGTGGCGCACATCATCGCCACCGGCGAACGCTATGAAATGACCCCGGCCGATTGCGAATTGCACTTTATGTCCTTCGCCTTCGACGGCTCCCACGAAGGCTGGATGCACCCGCTGATCAACGGCGCCCGGGTGCTGATCCGCGACGACAGCCTGTGGCTGCCGGAACACACCTACGCGCAGATGCATTGTCACGGCGTGACTGTCGGCGTGTTCCCACCGGTGTACCTGCAACAGCTGGCCGAGCATGCCGAGCGCGATGGCAACCCACCGGCAGTGCGTGTTTATTGCTTCGGTGGTGACGCGGTGGCGCAATCCAGCTACGACCTGGCCTGGCGTGCGCTGCGGCCAACCTACCTGTTCAACGGCTACGGCCCGACCGAAACCGTGGTCACGCCGCTGCTGTGGAAAGCCCGCAAAGGCGATCCATGCGGCGCGGCCTATGCGCCGATTGGCGAGCTGTTGGGCAACCGCAGCGGTTATGTGCTGGATGCGCAACTGAACTTGCAACCGATCGGCGTGGCCGGTGAGTTGTACCTCGGCGGCGAAGGCGTGGCCCGCGGTTACCTGGAGCGTCCGGCACTGACCGCCGAACGCTTTGTCCCGGACCCGCTCGGTGCACCGGGCAGCCGCGTGTACCGCAGCGGCGACCTGACCCGCGGTCGTCCGGACGGCGTGGTGGATTACCTGGGTCGAGTCGACCATCAGGTGAAAATCCGCGGTTTCCGTATCGAGCTGGGCGAGATCGAAGCGCGTCTGCGCGAGCAGGACTCGGTGCGTGAAGCGGTGGTGGTGGCCCAGGCCGGGCCGAGCGGCAAGCAGTTGGTGGGTTACATCGTCACCCTGGACCCGACAGTGGCCACGGATGCTGCCGCCCAGGCGACGTGCCGCGAGAACCTGCGCCGGGCGTTGAAGGCTCGTCTGCCGGACTACATGGTGCCGACGCACCTGATGTTCCTCGAACAGATGCCGCTGACCCCCAACGGCAAGCTGGACCGCAAGGGCCTGCCACTGCCGGACGCCAGCCTGTTGCAACAGGAATACGTGGCGCCCGAAAACGAACTGGAACAACAGATCGCGGCCATCTGGGCCGAGGTCCTGGGTTTGCCGCGGGTCGGTTTGAACGACCACTTCTTCGAGCTGGGCGGTCATTCCCTGCTGGCGACCCAGATCACCTCGCGGGTGCATGCCGAGCTGGGGCTTGAAGTGCCGTTGGCCGCGCTGTTCCAGACCGAATCGTTGCAGGCCTATGCCAAGGCCGCCGGCGATTGCCGGTCGGGCAGTACTGCCGATTTTGATGATCTTAGAGATTTCTTGAGCGAACTTGAGGCGATTTGAACAATGCTTTCCAATGAAAATATCGATCTGGTGTCTCGCTTCGTTCGCCTGCCTCTGGAACAACGCAAGCTGTTTTACAAACGGCTGCAAAGCCGTGGCATGAGCTTCGCCCAGCTGCCGATTGCCCCGACCCGTATGGAGGTCGACAGCCTGCCGCTGTCCTATGCCCAGGAACGCCAGTGGTTCCTCTGGCAGTTGGAACCGGACAGCGTCACCTATCACATACCCAGCGCCCTGCGCCTGAAAGGCCGGCTGGACCAGGCCGCGTTGCAGCGCAGCTTCGATGCTCTGGTGGCGCGCCATGAAAGCCTGCGCACCCGTTTGCAGATGGATGCCGAGCGCACGCTGCAGGTGGTCGATGCCCAGGCCAGCGTCGAGATCGTGCGGGTCGAGGCCGAGGGCGCCGACGACGCGCGGCTCAAGACCCTGGTGGAAGCGGAAATCGCCCGGCCCTTCGACTTGCAGCAGGGCCCGCTGCTGCGGGTCAGGCTGCTGCGCCTGGCCGAGGACGAACATGTGCTGGTGCTGGTGCAGCACCATATCGTTTCCGATGGCTGGTCGATGCAGGTGATGGTGGCCGAGCTGGTGCAGTTGTACGCCGGCTACAGTCAGGGGCAGAGCCAAGGCCAGGATCTGCAATTGCCGGCGCTGCCGATCCAGTACGCCGACTACGCGCTGTGGCAACGCAGCTGGATGGAAGCGGGGGAGAAGGAGCGCCAGCTGGATTACTGGTGCGCCCTGCTGGGGGGCGAGCAGCCGGTGCTGGAGCTGCCTCTGGACTATCCGCGCCCGGCGGTGCAGAGCCAGCGCGGCGCGCGTCTCGACCTGAAGCTGGAGGCGTCGCTGGCGGCGGGTCTCAAAGGCCTGGCGCAGCGCGAAGGCGTGACAATGTTCATGCTCCTGCTGGCCTCGTTCCAGACCCTGCTGTACCGCTACAGCGGCCAGTCGGATATCCGCATCGGCGTGCCGATCGCCAACCGCAACCGGGTCGAGACCGAGCACCTGATCGGCTTTTTCGTCAACACCCAGGTGCTCAAGGCCGATCTCGACGGGCAGATGACCGTTGCCCAGCTGTTGCAACAGACCAAGCAGCGCGCGCTGGAGGCCCAGGCCCACCAGGACCTGCCGTTCGAGCAATTGGTCGAAGCGCTGCAACCCGAGCGCAGCCTGAGCCACAACCCGCTGTTCCAGGTGATGTTCAACCACCAGGCCAACGCCCGTGGCGCCCGCGCCGAACAGCAGTTGCCCGGTTTGCGCGTGGAAGGCCTGGAGTGGGACAGCCACACCACCCATTTCGACCTGAGCCTGGACACCCAGGAGTCCGGCGACGACCTCTGGGCGTCCCTGACCTACGCCACCGACCTGTTCGAACCGGCCACCGTGGAGCGCCTGGCGCAGCACTGGCAAGGGCTGCTGCGCGGCATGCTCGATAGTTCGCAGAAACTGATCGGCGAGCTGCCGCTGCTGAGCGCGGACGAACAGCAGCGCATGCTCCGGGAATGGAATGCCGGCGCCACCGTCGCGGCGCAAGAGCCTGTGCATCGGCTGTTCGAGGCGCAGGCCCGGCAGCGTCCCGATGCCGTGGCCCTGCTGCTGGACGAGCAGCGCATGAGCTATGCCGAACTGAACCGCCAGGCCAACCGCCTGGCGCATTACCTGATCGGCCAGGGCGTTGGTCCGGAAGTGCTGGTGGGGGTCGCGGTCGAGCGTTCCTTCGCCATGGTGGTCAGCCTGCTGGCAGTGCTCAAGGCCGGGGGGGCCTATGTGCCGCTGGACCCGCAATACCCCCGCGAGCGCCTGGTGCATATGCTCGAAGACAGCGCCGTGCGCCTGGTGCTGACCCAGTCTCACCTGCGCCAGCGCTTGCCATTGCCGGCCGACCTGGCGGCCCTGGATATCGACCTGGCGGACGGGCAATTGGCGCAGTGCGCCGAGAGCGATCCAGGGCTGGCGGTCGATCCGCACAACCTGGCGTATGTGATCTACACCTCGGGTTCCACCGGCAAGCCCAAGGGCGTGGCCATCGATCACGCCGCCCTGAGCGAGTTCGCCGGAATCGCCGCGGATTATTCGCGGCTGTCCCGGGATGACCGCGTCCTGCAATTTGCCACCCTGAACTTCGACGGTTTCGTCGAGCAGCTGTACCCGGCCCTGACCCAGGGCGCCAGCGTGGTCCTGCGCGGTCCCGAGCTGTGGGACAGCGCCCGCCTGTACAGCGAAATCATCCGCCAGGGCATTACCCTGGCCGACTTGCCGACCGCCTACTGGAACCTGTTCCTGCTCGATTGCCTGGCGGCCGGCCCGCGCGCCTATGGCGCCTTGCGCCAGGTGCATATCGGCGGCGAAGCGATGCCCCTCGACGGTCCTGCCCAGTGGCGCCGGGCCGGCCTGGAGCAGGTGCGGCTGCTCAACACCTATGGCCCGACCGAGGCCACCGTGGTCTCCAGTGTGCTGGACTGCTGCGCGGCCGACCCGGTCATGAGCGCCACGGCCAGCCCGATCGGCCGCTCGTTGCCGGGGCGGGCCCTGTATGTGCTGGACCGCGACCTCAACCTGTTGCCGGTGGGAGCCGTGGGCGAACTCTATATCGGCAGTGCCAGCGGCCTGGCGCGGGCCTACCTGCAGCGCCCGCTGCTGACGGCGGAGCGCTTCATGCCCGATCCGTTTGCCGGTTCGGGCGAGCGGCTGTACCGCACCGGCGACCTGGCGCGCTACCGCGCCGACGGGGTGATCGAGTACATCGGCCGGGTCGACCATCAGGTGAAGATTCGTGGTTTCCGTATCGAGCTGGGGGAAATCGAAGCCTTGCTGCTGGCCCAGGCCGAGGTGCGCGAAGCCGTGCTGCTGGCCGCCGACAGCCAGCTGATCGGCTATGTGGTGGCGACGCAGCCGCTGACATCGCCAGAGCAGCAACAGGCCCTGGGCGAGCGGCTCAAGGCCGCGTTGCGCGAGCAATTGCCGGACTACATGGTGCCCGCGCACCTGCTGTTCCTGGAGCGCATGCCGCTCAACCCCAACGGCAAGCTGGACCGTCAGGCCCTGCCGCAACCGGACGCCAGCCAGGCGCAGCAGGCCTGGATCGCGCCGGTGAGCGCGCTGGAGCAACAGGTGGCGGCGATCTGGGCGGATATCCTGGGGGCCGAACGCGTCGGCCTCACCGACCACTTTTTCGAATTGGGCGGTCACTCGCTGCTGGCCATGCAGGTGGTCTCGCGCCTGCGCCATACCCTGGGGCTGGAAGTGCCGCTCAGGACCCTGTTCGAGCAGCCGCGCCTGGAAGGTTTCGTCCGCGCCTTGCCGGCCGGCGATGCCGAGGGCGCCCAGGCGCCGGCCATGCTGCCGGTCGAGCGCGGCCAGCCCCTGGCCCTGTCCTATGCCCAGGAGCGCCAGTGGTTCCTCTGGCAGCTGGAGCCCGAAAGCGCTGCTTACCATGTGCCCAGCGCCCTGCGCCTGAAAGGCCGCCTGGACCAGGCCGCGCTGCAACGCAGCTTCGACACCCTGGTGGCGCGTCATGAAAGCCTGCGTACTCATTTGCAACAGGACGGTCAGCGCACGGTACAGGTAATTCGCGGCGCAGCGTCCGTTGATATCGCACTGGCCGAGGCCGATGAAGCCCAGCTTAAAACCCTGGTGGAAGCGGAAATCGCCCGGCCGTTCGACCTGGAGCGGGGCCCGCTGTTGCGGGTCAAGCTGCTGCGCTTGAGCGAGGAGGAGCATGTGCTGGTGCTGGTGCAGCACCACATCGTCTCCGATGGCTGGTCGATGCAGATCATGGTCGATGAGCTGGTGCAGCTGTATGCGGCCTACAGCCAGGACCAGGACCTGCAGTTGCCGGTCTTGCCGATCCAGTACGCGGACTACGCCGCATGGCAGCGCGGGTGGATGGACGCTGGCGAAAGAGAACGCCAGCTGGATTACTGGATGGACCAACTGGGCGGCGAACAGCCGGTGCTGGAATTGCCGTTCGACCATCAGCGTCCGGCGGTGCAAAGCCATCGCGGCGCGCGCCTGGGCATCGCCCTGGACCCGCTGCTGGCCACCCAGCTCAAGGCTATGGCCCAGCAGCAGGGCGTGACCCTGTTCATGCTGTTGCTGGCTTCTTTCCAGACCCTGTTGCATCGCTACAGCGGCCAGGAAGATGTGCGCGTCGGCGTGCCGATCGCCAACCGCAACCGGGTCGAGACCGAGCGCCTGATCGGCTTCTTCGTCAACACCCAGGTGCTCAAGGCCGATATCGACGGGCAGATGACGGTTGCCCAGCTGTTGCAACAGGTCAAGCAGCGCGCGCTGGAGGCCCAGGCCCACCAGGACCTGCCATTCGAGCAACTGGTGGAGGCGCTGCAACCCGAGCGCAGCCTGAGCCACAACCCGCTGTTCCAGGTGATGTTCAATCACCAGACTGACGCCCGTGGCGCTCGTGCCGAGCAACAGTTGCCCGGCCTGCGGGTCGAGGGCCTGGAGTGGGACAGCCGCACCGCGCACTTCGATCTGGACCTGGATATCCAGGAAGCCGAGGAGGGCATCTGGGCGTCCCTGGGTTATGCCCTGGACCTGTTCGAGCCGGCCACCGTGGAGCGCATGGCCCGGCACTGGCAGAACCTGTTGCAGGCCATGGTCGCCGATCCACGGCAGAGCATCGGCCAGTTGAACCTGCTCGACAGCGCCGAACGGCAGCAGATCCTGACCCTGTGGGATCGCACGGGCTCCGGCTTCTCGGCCAAGCGTCTGGTGCATGAGCTGGTGGCCGATCAGGCCCGCAACAACCCGGATGCGGTGGCGGTGATCTTCGGTGAGCAGCAACTGACCTACGGCGAGCTGGAGCGCAGCGCCAACCGCCTGGCCCGGGCCCTGATCGCCCGTGGCGTCGGCCCGGAAGTGCGGGTGGCGATCGCCATGCCGCGCAGCGCCGAGATCATGGTGGCCTTCCTCGCGGTGTTGAAAGCTGGCGGCGTGTATGTGCCGCTGGACGTGGAATACCCGCGTGATCGCCTGCTGTACATGATGCAGGACAGCCGCGCCCAACTGCTGTTGACTCACACGGCGGTGCAGCAACAGCTGCCGATTCCGGACGGGCTGGACAGCCTGGCGGTGGACCGCACCCAGGATTGGGCGGGGGAGGACGACAGCGCGCCGAACGTGGCGCTGGACGGCGACAACCTGGCCTATGTGATCTACACCTCCGGCTCCACCGGCATGCCCAAAGGCGTGGCGGTGTCCCACGGGCCGCTGGTGGCCCATATCATCGCCACCGGCGAACGCTATGAAATGACCCCGGCCGATTGCGAATTGCACTTTATGTCCTTCGCCTTCGACGGCTCCCACGAAGGCTGGATGCACCCGCTGATCAACGGCGCCCGGGTGCTGATCCGCGACGACAGCCTGTGGCTGCCGGAACACACCTACGCGCAGATGCATCGCCATGGCGTGACTGTGGGTGTATTCCCACCGGTGTACCTGCAACAGCTGGCCGAGCATGCCGAACGCGACGGCAACCCACCGGCGGTGCGTGTTTATTGCTTCGGTGGTGACGCGGTGGCGCAATCCAGCTACGACCTGGCCTGGCGTGCGCTGCGGCCAACCTACCTGTTCAACGGCTACGGCCCGACCGAAACCGTGGTCACGCCGCTGCTGTGGAAAGCCCGCAAAGGCGATCCATGCGGCGCGGCCTATGCACCGATTGGCGAGCTGTTGGGCAACCGCAGCGGTTATGTGCTGGATGCGCAACTGAACTTGCAACCGATCGGCGTGGCCGGTGAGTTGTACCTCGGCGGCGAAGGCGTGGCCCGCGGTTACCTGGAGCGTCCGGCGCTGACCGCCGAACGTTTTGTCCCGGACCCCTTCGGTGCACCGGGCAGCCGTGTGTACCGCAGCGGTGACCTGACCCGTGGCCGGCCGGACGGCGTGGTGGATTACCTGGGTCGGGTCGACCATCAGGTGAAAGTCCGCGGTTTCCGCATCGAGCTGGGCGAGATCGAAGCGCGCTTGCGCGAGCAGGACTCGGTGCGTGAAGCGGTGGTGGTGGCCCAGGCCGGGCCGAGCAGCAAGCAGTTGGTGGGTTACATCGTCACCCTGGACCCGACAGTGGCCACGGATGCTGCCGCCCAGGCGACGTGCCGCGAGAACCTGCGCCGGGCGTTGAAGGCTCGTCTGCCGGACTACATGGTGCCGACACACCTGATGTTCCTCGAACAGATGCCGCTGACCCCCAACGGCAAGCTGGACCGCAAGGGCCTGCCACTGCCGGACGCCAGCCTGTTGCAACAGGAGTACGTGGCGCCGCAGAGCGAACTGGAACAACAGATCGCCGCGATCTGGGCCGAAGTCCTGCGCCTGCCCCAGGTTGGCCTGAACGACAACTTTTTCGAACTGGGCGGCGACTCGATCATCTCGATCCAGGTGGTCAGCCGCGCCCGTCAGGCGGGCATCCGCTTCACGCCCAAGGACCTGTTCCAGCACCAGACCGTGCAGAGCCTGGCCGCGGTCGCGCGCCAGGGGGCCGAGGGGCTGTCGATCGATCAGGCCGCGCTGAGCGGCGAGTTGTTGCTGTTGCCGATCCAGCAGGCGTTCTTCGAGGACGAGATCGCCGAGCGTCATCACTGGAACCAGTCGGTGGTGCTGCAACCCCATGAGCGCCTGGACCCGGCAATCCTCACCCAGGCCCTGCAAGCGCTGATCGTGCAGCACGACGCGCTGCGTTCGCGGTTCGTGGCCGATGCCTCCGGCTGGCACGCGGCCTATCGTCCGGCCGAGCAGCATCAGGCCGAGCAGGTGCTGTGGCAGAGCGCGCTGCAAGGCGTCGAGGAACTCGCCGCCCTCGGCGAAGAAGCCCAGCGCAGCCTGGACCTCGGCGCGGGCCCGCTGTTGCGCGCGGTGCTCGCCGAGCTGGCCGACGGTTCCCAGCGCTTGCTGCTGGTGATCCATCATCTAGTGGTGGACGGGGTGTCGTGGCGCATCCTGCTGGAGGACTTGCAGAGCGCCTATCGCCAGCTGGCCCGTGGCGCCGCCGTGGTGCTGCCGGCCAAGACCAGTTCGACCCGCGACTGGGCCCTGCGCTTGCAGGGTTATGCCCAGGGCGCGGCCCTGGAACGCGAGCTGGCCTGGTGGCAGGCGCAATTGCAGGGGGCCCGGGCCGAGCTGCCGTGCGCCAACCCGGACGCCAGCCTGAGCAACCGCTATGTCCTGAGCGTGACCACCCACCTGGACCAGGCCTTCACCCGCAAGCTGTTGCAGGATGCGCCGGCGGCCTATCGCACCCAGATCAACGATCTGCTGCTGACCGCCCTGGCGCGGGTCATCGGGCGCTGGAGCGGCCACGAGTCGACCCTGATCCGCCTGGAAGGCCACGGTCGCGAAGAATTGTTCGACGACATCGACCTGACGCGCACCGTGGGCTGGTTCACCAGTCTCTATCCGGTGAAGCTGGTACCGGCACCGACCCTGGCCGACTCGCTCAAGGCGATCAAGGAGCAACTGCGGGCGATTCCCGACAAGGGCATCGGTTTCGGCGCCCTGCGTTACCTGGGCAGCCCGCGGATCCGCGAAGCGCTGGGCCAGCTGCCGCGACCGCGGATCACCTTCAACTACCTCGGCCAGTTCGATGCCAGCTTCGAGGGCGGCGAGGCCGAAGGGCTGTTCGCGCCGTCCGGCGACTCCGCCGGTGCCGAGCAGAGCCCGGAGGCGGCGCTGGGCAACTGGCTGGAAATCAACGGTCAGGTCTACGGCGGCGAGCTGAACCTGAACTGGAGCTTCAGCCAGGCAATGTTCGACCAGGCGACTATCCAGCAACTGGCCGACGACTATGCCGAAGAGCTCAAGGCGCTGATCGAGCATTGCTGCCAGAGTGAGAACCGTGGCGCTACGCCGTCGGACTTCCCGCTGGCCAGGCTGGGCCAGGCACAGCTTGATGGCTTGTTATTGCCGATCCCGCAGGTGGAGGACATCTACCCGTTGTCGCCGATGCAACAGGGCATGCTGTTCCAGTCCCTGTACGGGCAGGGCTCGGGCGACTACATCAACCAGATGCGGGTCGATGTGCAGGGCCTGGACGTCGGGCGCTTCCAGGCGGCCTGGCAGGTGGCGCTGGAGCACCACGATATCCTGCGCAGCGGTTTCCTCTGGCAGGCGGAGCTGGAGCAGCCGCTGCAAGTGGTCTACAAGCAGCGGCAAGTGCCCCTGGTCGAACATGACTGGCAGCACCGCGCGGACCAGGCGCAAGCCCTCGACAACCTGGCCGAAGCGGCCAGGACCCAGGGCTTCGTCCTGGAGCAGGCACCCCTGCTGAGCCTGGTGGTGGTGCGCACTGGCGCCGACAGCCATCACTTGATCTACACCAACCATCACATCCTGATGGACGGCTGGAGCGGTTCGCAGCTGTTCGGCGAGGTGTTGCAACACTATGCCGGCGAGACCTTGCGCGCGCCTGTCGGGCGTTATCGCGACTACATCGCCTGGCTGCAGGCGCAGGACCGTTCGATCAGCGAAACCTTCTGGAAAGGCCAGCTGGCTGGCCTCGAGGAGCCGACGCGGCTGGCTCGCGGGGCTCATGATGGCAGGGCTCATGATGACAAGATCCGGGACGCGAGTGTCGCGCTGGTCAACGGCGCCCACCGCCTGAGCCTCGACCGGGACCAGACCGAGCGCCTCAAGGCCTTCGCCCAGGGCAGCAAGGTCACCCTCAACACCCTGGTGCAAAGTGCCTGGCTGTTGCTGCTGCAACGCCATACCGGCCAGCGCACCGTGGCCTTCGGCGCGACGGTGGCGGGGCGTCCGGCGGAGTTGCAGGGGATCGAGCAACAGGTCGGCCTGTTCATCAACACCCTGCCGGTGGTGGCCACGCCAAGCCCGCAGATGTGGGTGGGCGAATGGCTGCAACAGCTGCAGGAGCAGAACCTGCGCCTGCGCGAGCAGGAACACACGCCGTTGTTCGAGATCCAGCGCTGGGCCGGGCTGGGTGGCGAAGCGCTGTTCGACAGCATCCTGGTGTTCGAGAACTACCCGGTGTCCGAGGCGCTGGAGCAGGGCTCGCCAGCGGGCCTGCGTTTTGGCGCCATCGAGAGCCTGGAGCAGACCCACTATCCATTGACCGTGTTGCTGGCCATCGGCGAAACCCTGGCGCTGGAATTCAACTATGACCGCCAGGCCTTCGGCGCGCAGGATATCGAGCAACTGGCCGAGCACTTCCAGCAACTGCTGTTGGCCCTGGCCACGCCTGAGCCGCAGCGCCTCGCGGACCTGCCGTCGCTGCCGGTCGCGCAGCGTCAGCGGATAGTCCGTGACTGGAACGCCACGGCCCGCGATTACCCGCTACAGCGCGGCGTGCACCAGCTGATCGAAGAGCAGGTGCTGCGCAGCCCGGATGCGCCGGCCCTGATCTTCGGCGAGCAGCAGCTGAGTTATGCCCAGTTGAACCGCCGCGCCAACCGTCTGGCCCATCGCCTGATGGCCGGCGGTGTCGGTCCCGATGTGCTGGTGGGGCTGGCAGTGGAGCGTTCCATCGAGATGGTGGTCGGCTTGCTGGCGGTGCTCAAGGCCGGTGGCGCCTATGTGCCGCTGGACCCGGAATACCCGCGTGAACGCTTGGCCTACATGCTCGAAGACAGCGCGGTGAAGCTGCTGCTGACCCAGGATCACCTGCTGCAACGCTTGCCGATCCCGCACGGCCTGGAGTGCCTGGTGCTGGATCAGGGGCAGGTGCAAAGCCGCCTCGAAGGCTACCGCGAGGACAATCCGCAGGTGGCGCTGGACGGCGAAAACCTCGCCTACGTGATCTACACCTCCGGTTCCACCGGGCAACCCAAGGGCGCGGGCAACCGTCATTCGGCACTGACCAACCGCCTGTGCTGGATGCAGGAAGCCTATGGCCTGGATGCGCGCGACACGGTCTTGCAGAAGACCCCGTTCAGCTTCGACGTCTCGGTGTGGGAGTTCTTCTGGCCGCTGATGACCGGCTCGCGCCTGGTGGTGGCGGCGCCGGGGGATCACCGTGATCCGGAAAAGCTGGTGCGCCTGATCAACCGGCAGCAGGTCACGACCCTGCACTTCGTGCCTTCGATGCTGCAGGCGTTTCTTCAAGATCCGGCTGTAGCCTCGTGCCACAGCCTGCAACGGATTATCTGCAGCGGCGAAGCCTTGTCGGTGGATGCCCAGCAACAGGTCTTCGCCAAGTTGCCGGCTGCCGGCCTGTACAACCTCTACGGTCCGACCGAGGCGGCGATCGACGTCACCCACTGGACCTGCGTCGACGAGGGCCGGGACGCGGTGCCAATAGGGGTACCGATCGCCAATCTGGGCTGCTATGTGCTGGACAGCAACCTCGAACCGGTGCCGGTGGGCGTGCTGGGCGAGTTGTACCTGGGCGGGGTCGGCCTGGCCCGTGGTTACCACCGGCGGCCGAGCCTGAGCGCCGAGCGTTTCGTGGCCCATCCGTTCGTCAGCGGCGAGCGTATGTACCGCACCGGCGACCTGGCCCGCTACCGCGCCGACGGGGTGATCGAATACGCCGGCCGTATCGACCATCAGGTCAAGCTGCGCGGCTTGCGCATCGAGCTGGGCGAGATCGAGGCCCGCCTGCTGGAACACGCCCTGGTGCGTGAGGCCGCGGTGCTGGCGGTGGAAGGCAAGCATCTGGTGGGCTACCTGGTGCTGCGGGAACAGCCTGACGACTGGCGCGACACCCTGGCCGCGCACCTGGCGGCCCAGTTGCCGGACTACATGGTGCCGGCGCAATGGGTGGTGCTGGAGCAGATGCCCCTGAGCCCCAACGGCAAGCTGGACCGCAAGGCGCTGCCGAAGCCCGACGCGCAGCAGGGCGCGCAGGATTACGAAGCGCCGCAAGGCGAGCTGGAGCAACAGCTCGCGGCGATCTGGAGCGAGGTGCTGGGCGTGGAGCGTGTCGGCCGGAGCGACAACTTCTTCGAACTGGGCGGCCATTCGCTGCTGGTGTTGATGCTCAAGGAACGGATCCGCAAGGCCAGTGGCATCAGCCTGTCGGTCAGCCAGCTGATGCTCAACCCGACCGTGCGCGGCCAGGTCAATTGCCTGCAAGGCAATGCGCGCAGCTCGTTGATCGTCAAGCTCAACAGCCAGACCCAGGGCACCCCGCTGTACCTGTTCCACCCAAGCTACGGCTCGGTGCATTGCTACAAGGCCGTCGCCCTGGCGCTGCGCGAGCAGCGGCCGGTGATGGGCGTGATCTGTCGGGCCCTGGCCGAACAGGGGGCCGAAGTGCCGAGCTGGGAAGCCATGGTCGAGGACTACAGCAGGCAACTGCTGGACGCCCAGCCACAGGGCGCCTTCCGCCTGGCCGGATGGTCCCTGGGCGGCAACCTGGCGCTGGCAGTCGCCTATGCCCTGGAGCAGGCTGGCCGGCAGGTCGAGATGGTCGGCTGGATCGACTCTGCGCCGCCTTTCTGGCTCAAGCAGTACTGGGACGCGGCAGTGATCAGCGATGAGCGCGAGGTTTCGGTCAACGAACGGCGGGTGGCCTTGCTCGGGGTGATGTTCGGCGCATTCGCCGAGCCGATCCGCCAGTCCTGGCTGGACTGCCAGGCGGGATCGGCGGACGAGGCCGAGCAATGGAGCCGTTTCTGCGCCTGGGCCGAACAGACCCTGGGCGACGCCTTCCGCGAGATCAAGGAAGAGTTGCTGCGAGGCAACGAGGCCGAGATCTCCTGGGAAGTCGACCGGACCCTGACCGAGCGTCTGGAACAGGCCGACTTCAAGCCGATCAAGGCGCCGATCAGTTGCTGGTGGGCAGGCCTGAGCCGGGCCGGCCAGCACAAGGAGCTGATCGAGTCGAGCATGCGGCAGGTCATCGGCCAGTCCTGCGTGGCGCGTTCGGTGGTGATCGATACCGACCATGACCGGATCATCGACAATGCCGAGTTCGTGCAGAGCTTCGTCGCCGCGATGGAGTAAGCCCCAGCAGGAACAAAAGCGCCCCCGGCCACACCCGTGACCGGGGGCGTTTTTGTTTATACGGCGGGGCAGGGACGCGATGTAGCCGCTGCCGAGCCTTGGCGAGGCTGCGATCGACTGCGTAGCAGTCGCCAAACCCGGTGCCGGTGCAGGTCAGGCCCATTGCTTCGTCAGCTTTACGGGGCTGCGCCCCGATCGCAGCCTGCGGCAGCGGCTACAGGGGGACAGGGAATTCGGGGCAAACAAAAACGCCCTGGGAAGGCAGAACCTTTCCAGGGCGTGGGGGACGCGGGGGCAGTATCAGAAGTCCCAGCGGGTGGTGACCATCACGTTGCGTGGCTCGCCGTAGATGGCCGAGTTATAGAAGCCGACATTGGTGTAGTAGTACTTGTCGAAGATGTTGTTGACGTTGAGCGTCGCCGACAGGTTCTTGGTGATCTGGTAGCGGGTCATCAGGTCCACCACCCAGTAGGATTCCTGGGTGATGTCTTCATTCACGCCCTTGGGGCTGTTCCAGATTTGCTGCCAGGCCTTGTTCTGCCAGCGGGCACCGCCGCCGATGGTCATCTTGTCCAGGTCGCCAGTGAGCTTGTAGGTGGTGTAGAGGCTGAGCTGATCTTCGGGCTCGAAGGTCGAGAGCTTCACATCGTTGTCGTCGCGCACCACCTTGTGGGTGTAGCCGCCCTGCACCTGCCAGCCCGGGGCGAGCTCGCCGGACACTTCCAGCTCGTAGCCCTTGGTGGTCGCCTTGCTGCCCTTGAACGCGTAGTTGGGCGGCGTCGGCGTCTGGTTGTTGTAGGCGTCGTCCGGTACCGAACGGTTGGTTTCCTTGACCTCGAAGTAGGCCAGGCTGGCGTTCAGGCGACCGTCGAAGAATTCGCTCTTGATGCCGATTTCGTAGTTCTCGCCTTCATCCGGCTCGATCAGTTTGTTGTCGCGGTCGCGGTTGAAGTTCTCCTGGGGCATGAACACGTCGGTGTAGCTGGCGTAGACCGAGAAGTTCTCGTTCAGGTCGTAGATGGCCCCGGCGTAGGGAATGAAGCGCCCGGATTCGGTGTAGGTCGGGGTCAGGCCGGTCAGGCTGTAGTTGACCACGCGGCCGCCCAGCAGGACTTTCAGGTCGTCGGTCACGTTCAGGCGGGTGGTCATGTAGACGCCGGTCTGGCGGATTACGTCATCGGTGCGTTGCGACACCGGGCCCCAGTCGGGCTTGGGCAGGTTGCCGTGCCAGTTGTTGTAATCCACACGGTTGGGTACCGAGAAGGTTTCGTCCCAGTAACCCTTGCCTTTCCAGTGGGCCTTGCTGATCGAACCGCCGAGCACCAGGTCGTGGTCGCGGCCCAGCAGGCTGAACGGGCCGCTGACATAGAGGTCGGCCGAGTCGCTGGTGGTGTCGCCCTTGTAGCGTTGCGCGTTGATTTCGGCGCTGCCGTCGGGCTGCGGCTGGTTGAACTGGATGGAGCCCATCTGGGCGTCGTAGCCGTTGTACTTGTGGTCCAGTTGCAGCTTGGTCACCCAGCCGTCGCCCAGGTCGTGTTCCAGGGTGGCGAAGACCGTGCGCGTGTACTGCTGCCAGCTGCTCCAGTCCGTGGCGTTGCTGAACGAGCGCTTGGCGTCGTTGCGCTCGCCCTTGGAGTTGAGCAGCGGGAAGCTGCCGGACCAGGTGGAGCCCCTGGGGTCGTTGTCCTGATAGTCGGCGCCCACGGTCAGCAGGGTGTCGGGCGACAGGTCGAACTCGACGATGCCGTAGAACACCGAGTTCTTGGTCGAGTAGCGGTCGATGAACGAGTTCTTGTCCTGGTAGGCGGCCACGGCCCGGCCGCGTACGTTGCCGGTTTCGGTCAGCGGGCCGCTGACATCCAGTTCGCTGCGGTAGTTGTCCCAGGAGCCCGCGCCCAGGGTGGCGTGGCCCTGGAAGTCGGCGGTGGGCTTCTTGCGCACCAGGTTGATGGTGCCGCCCAGGGAACCGGCGCCGCTGAGCAGGCCGGATGCGCCCTTGAGCACTTCGATGCGGTCGTAGATCGCCATGTCGCTCAGGGTGTTGCCCGCCGAATAGGCGACGTTGCGCACGGCGGAGGGAATGCCGTCGTACTGGAAGTTGTTGATCGAGAATCCGCGGGAGTAGTAGTTGGTCCGGTCGGTGTCGAACGCCGACACGGTGATGCCCGGGGTATGGCGCATGACGGCATCGACGCTGTTGAGGGCGAAGTCATCCATGTGCTGGCGGGTGACCACGCTGATCGATTGCGGGGTTTCGCGCAGGGTCAGTGGCAGGCGGGTGGCGGTGGCGATGGTGCCCGGGGTGTAGGAGCCGGTGCCTTCGGTCACGTTGCCCAACTGGTTGGCGGTCACTTGCGTCGGGCTCAGTTCGAGGCCCTCGGCGCCGGCACTGGTGGCGCTGAGGGTCAGCGAGTTGCCCTGCAGGCTGTAGCGGATGCCACTGCCGGTCAGCAGGATGCCGATGGCCCGTTGCGTGTCCATCTTGCCCTTCACCGCGGTGCTCTGCTTGCCTTGCACGTCCTGCGGGCTATAGAGCACCTGCAGGTTGGTCTGCCGCCCGAACTCCTGCAGGGCAGTGCCTAGCGATTGCACGGGAATATCCAGCTCGATCTCTTGGGCCTGTACATAGCCGGCTACCGGCAGCGACACCGCAAGGGCCAATGCGCTGGGGAGAAGCTTGATGTTCAGGGCCTTTCGCATGGATAGCGCTTTACTCAGGGGACTGAGACCGAGTACTGCTGGCATGGATGCGTTCTCTTCTATGTATAGGTTGGCAGGTGCTGGTATTTATTGCGGTTAATTCTCATTACCGATAGTGAGACGTTCATCCATGGACAAACCGGAAAAAAAGATTCAGGCCGGTTGCATTTCGCGCACCACCTTGCCCGCGCGCAGACGGACCAGTTGGTCGGCGATATCGAAGTAGCGATCGTCGTGGCTGATGACGATGATGGTCTTGCCCAGGCGCTTGAGGTCCGGCAGCAGCTCGGTGTAGAAAATCCGCCGGAAGGCCGGGTCCTGGTCCGCCGCCCATTCGTCGAACACCAGCACCGGGCGCCCTTCGAGCCAGGCGTTGACCAGGGCCAGGCGCTTGCGCTGGCCGGTGGAGAGGTCGGTGGTGGTGAAGGCACCGTCCTTGATGCTGACCTTGTGCGCGATTTCCAGGCGGTCCAGGTATTGGCTGGCGCTGTCCAGTGACTGCTGGCCGCCGCCCTGGACCAGGTCGTCGAACAGGTAGTAGTCGGCGAACACGGTGGTGAACAGCTGGCGGTAGTCGTCCCGGGCCAGGTCGGTCACGGCCTCGCCGTTCAGGCGTATTTCCCCGGCCTGGGGTTGGTACAGCCCCAGCAGCAGTTTGATCAGGGTGGTCTTGCCGCAGCCGTTCTCGCCGACGATGAACACGATATCGCCTTGCTTGATGTCCAGGTCGATCGGCCCCAGGTGGAACGGCTCGCTGCCTTCCACCGGCGGCGGGCTGTAGCTCACGCCACGCAGTTCGAGGCTGTGCACCACGGGTTTCGGCGCTTCGGTAGCGTCCAGCAGCAGATGGGGTTCGGGGGAGGAGAAGCGCTCGGACAACTCGCTGATGCGGCCAAAGGCGATCTTCGCCTTGCCCACCACCGGCAGGTAGGCCACCAGGTTTTCCAGCGGGCCTTTCATGTACAGCAGCACCAGCACGAAGCCGGTGATCACGGTCGGGTCCGGGTTCGGGTTGTAGGCCTGCATGGCCAGGGCCAGGCCGATGACCACGAAGAACAGCATCGAGCCGAAGGTCTTGGCCAGGATATAGATGTTCACCGAACGCACCTGGATCGAGGCGATGCGATCCGCGGTTTCCTGGATGCGGTGGGTGTTCATGCGGTAGCGGCGCGGCCGGTGCATGCGCAGTTCCTTGGCGCCCGAGGCAATGGCGTTGTAATAGCGCTGCAACTCGTCTTCCTGGTCGCGGGCCAGGTCGAAGCCGCGGATCCCTTTGCCGCCGGCCACGTACTGCACGCTGGTGCCGATGATGATGGCCACCACCATCATCAGGAACATCGGCACCGACAGGTACGCCAGGTAGCCCAGGCAGCCCAGGGTGACGGTGGCGGCGATGGCCAGCGGGGTGAAGGCGAAGGAGAAGTCGCTGATGGTGTCGACGTCGTGGGTCAGCACCGGGATCAGGCGGTGGGAGCGGTAGCGTTCGATCTGGGTGATGGGCGCCGAGAGCACTTTTTCCCCCAGGTCCTTGCGCAGGGCGGCAATGATGCGCTGGCCCACATAGTTGGTGCCGATATCCGAGACGATCGAGCTGGTCAGCGCCAGCAGGCACAGGGCGGCGAAGGTCAGGACCACGCCCTGGGTCATGCCGGTCGCCGAGTGCAGGGCGTTGTTGATGGTGGCCAGCAGCAGGGTGATGGCCAGGCCGCCGACCATGCCCAGGGCAACGGAAATCACGACAGTGGTACGAAAGGGTCTGAGCAGGGCGAGCAATCCGTGGAAGGCTCCGCGCTTGGGGTCGGTCATAAGGGGTTCCCGGCAGTGAATGAAGGGTCGAGGCAGAAAGACCCGTACTCATGACAGACGAACCGTTGGCGGCAGTATTTAGCGCGGCCGCGGGCGTGGATAAATTGCCCGGCGCCTGTTTCGTTCTTGTTTTGCAGGTGCACGCGTAACGACGTCGTGCCTGGCCCATTCAGCGAGAGCGAGCAAATGACGAAAAAGAATCTGGTGTATGTCTGGTCCCTGAGGAACGCGGCGGCCGACAAGGCCGGGCAACCGGTGGCCTACAAGGATCACGAGCGCTACATGAAGTCGGTGCTGGAGTTCCTGGTGGAGACGCTGAACCAGACGCCCCTGGGCGACGCTTATAACCTGGTCGGGGTGGTCTATGACGATGACGAACAGTCGCCACGGGACCGGCAACTGGTGAGCGACTACGGCTTTGCCTATCAGCCCGGCCGGCAATGGTTGTACCCGGCCGACCTGCAGGTGCAGGGGCGCCTGGTCAACGACCTGCTGCTCAGCGTGCCGTCCACCTATCGCCGCCATCCGCGCGGCTCGGCCGAGCACATCGCCGGCAAGCAGGATTTCGAACGTCGCCTGCATGACACCCTGGTGGAGCTTGCGGCCGATATCGTAGTGCTCGACGGCCTGCTGGTGATCCTCGACGAGCTGGTGCGTCCGGGCGCGCCTTTCGCGCGGCGGATCATGAATATCCATCCGGGCATCACTCGCCTCGAGTCGCCCTATGAGCGTCGCGGTGCCTATGCCACCTGGAATGCGCTATACGGTGCCCGTGGGCAGAAGGTGGTGGACTGGACCACCCGGGAAACCGAGCCGGTCGAGCCGCTGTACATGACCGGTGCCTCGTTCCACTACGTGGACAACGGCATCGATTCCGGCGAGGTGTTCCATGACGTGCTCAACACCGAGATCGCACCTGAGGACACCATCCTCGAACTGCGCTGGAACAACTTCAACAACAGCCTGTTCCCGGCCTTGCATGAAGGCTTGGCGTTGCTGGCCCAACAGGGCTGAACCCATTGGCGGGCGCTGCACCTGGCGCCCGCTGTCTCGCAAGCCCCCCGGGTCGATCGCAATCTGTAGCCGCTGCCGCAGGCTGTGATCGGGGCGCAGCCCCGTAAGCCTGCGACGCGGGCGCGGGGTTACAGTTCGCGCACGACGCGGAAGCCGATCCAGTCGCCGCGGGTGCTCGGGTAGATATTGTTGCGATTACCCGAACGCGAGAACACCGGAGCCTCGCCCCAGTCGTTGCCACGGATCTGCAGCGATTCGCAGCCCGGCTCTACCCAGGCACTGCCATCGGTAGGCGCGCCGACATAGTTGGCGTGTTCGCAGTCGGCGATCCATTCATAGACATTGCCATGCATGTCGTACATGCCGAACGCATTGGGCGGGTAGCTGCCCACCGGCGAGCTGAAGCTGTAGCCATCGGCCGGGCCATAGGTATTGGCGTGCTTGGCGATGCTGTAGCCCTTGCCTTCATCGAACGGAAACGGGAAGGGCCCCTTGGAACCGGCGCGGGCGGCGTATTCGCGCTGGGCCTCGCTGACCATCGAATAGTTGTGCCCGGTCTTTTTCGACAGCCAGGCGACATAGGCCTTCACGTCGGCGAAGTCCATGCACACCGCCGGCTGACGTGGGCCTTGCGGGTAGCGCGGCTTGCTGGCGACGCATTCGCGGCCGGGGCGGGTGTCGCCATTGGCGATGACCACGCCGGTCTGCTTGACGTAGCTGTCCCATTCGCCGGCGGTGATCTGGAAGCGACTCATGGCAAAGGGCTTGGCGAAGGTCACGTCATGCATCGGGCCTTCGTCGGGCTCGCGGCCGACCTCGTCGTCCGGAGTGCCCATGGTGAAGGTGCCGGCGGGCAGCACGACCATTTCCGGGCAGTCCTTGCAGTCCTTGAACACCTGGCCCGGTTGCGGTGTGGCGGCTTGTGCGCCCTGGCACAGCAGGCCGCCGAACAGGGCGAGCAGGGAGGTGGCGCAGAGTTTTTTCAGGGCCAGTGGTGGGGTGGCGGGGTGAGTCGGTTCAATGGTCATGAGTCATCTCAAGGGTAGGAAGGTGGATCGCCAGTGGCGCGCGCTCAGAGGGTGCGCGCCAGCAGGTCCATGAAGCGGTCGATCTGCGCTTCGTCGTTGAGCAGCCCGGGCGCGGTGCGGATCACCGGGCCGACGTCGCGGTCCACGGCATCGGCCACCACGCGGTTTTTCATCAGGTAGGCGGCGACCGCGTCGCTGTCCTTGCCCTTGACCCGGAAGAAGGTGAAGCCGGCGGACAGCTCGCTGCTCAGCGGCGTCACCAGTTCGATCTGCGGATGTTGCTGCAGGCGTTGTTTCAGGTAGCTGTTGAGGCTGTGAATGCGCGCCTGGACCTCGGCCTTGCCCAGTTCCAGGTGCAGCTTGAAGGCTTCGTCCAGCGCCCAGCGGTGCTCGAAGGCGTGGTAGCCGCCGGGCGACATGGAGGTGGCGAAATTGTTGTCTTCGGAGAAGGTCGGCGTCATCGGGGTGACGTCCTTGAGTTCCTCGGAGCGGGCGCAGACGATGCCGGTGCCGCGCGGGCCGAACATCCACTTGTGGGTGCCGGCGATAAAGAAGTCGCAATGCATGTCCGGGAAGCTCAGGTCTTCCACGCCGAAGCCGTGCACGCCGTCGACCACGTAGAGGATGCGCTCCTGCTCGGCGCGCTCGCGGTTGAGTTCCTCCACCAGCTGGCCGATCTGCCCGATGGGCAGTTTCACGCCGCTGCCGGACTGCACCCAGGTCATGCCCAGCACCCGGGTGTTGGGGCGGATGCTGCGCTTGATCGAGCCCAGCACTTCGTCCACCGACACGCTGTGCGCGTTCTCGAACAGCTTGATCTTGCGCACCTGGGTGCCTTGTTTTTTCACTCGAAAGTCCAGGCTGTACTCGGTGGAGTAGTGTTCGTGGACCGTGGTGAGGATCTCCTGGTCCGGGCGCACATGGAGGCCGCCGTAGATCATCGCCAGGCCTTCGCTGGTGCTGCCGGTCAGGGCGATCTGCCCGGGCTTGGCGTCCAGGTAGCGCCCGGCCCATTTGCGCACCTCGGCTTCGCGCTTCCAGGTTTCCTCCAGGTCCCAGTCCATGGCCAGGCCGGGGTTGCGGTCGATGCTCGCGCGGTGGCGCTCGATGGCGTCGCGCACCGGCTTGGGGTGGGAGGTCACCAGGAAGTTGGAAAAGTGCAGGTAGTCCGGGTCCTGGTTGAACAGTTGGCGCAGTTGCAGCCATTTGTCCCCGGGCGCCGGGGTGCTGTCGCGGGCTTCGTCGGCCCGGGCCAGGGAGGCGAGGGCGGCATTGCCCAGCGGCAGGCTGGCGGCGAGGACGCCGGC
Organism: Pseudomonas sp. GW821-FHT02B10; assembly: GCF_059421865.1. Taxonomy (NCBI): domain Bacteria; kingdom Pseudomonadati; phylum Pseudomonadota; class Gammaproteobacteria; order Pseudomonadales; family Pseudomonadaceae; genus Pseudomonas; species Pseudomonas sp. GW821-FHT02B10. The sequence goes on from NZ_JBWKVU010000012.1 coordinate 126,701, forward strand.
CTGTTTGAGAAAGGTACGACGGTCAGTCATGGGGCGGTTTCACTTGTCGGCAAAAGAGGTTCAACGGTTGGCTACGGGGCGCGCGGCCTTCTGCACCTGGTCCCAGACCCGCAGGAAGTTGCCGCCCCAGAGCTTGGCGATATCCGCCTCCGAGTAGCCGCGCGACAGCAGTTCGGCAGTGACGTTGCGGATCTCGCCGACGTTCTCCCAGCCCTTGACCCCGCCGCCTTCGTTGAAGTCCGAGCTGATGCCGACATGGTCGATGCCGATCTTGCGTACGGTGTAGTCGATGGCGTCGCCCAGGTCCTTGAGGGTCGCCTTGGGTTCCTCCTCGAGGATGGCGTACAGCTCGCCGGCGTACTGGCCGAACTTCTGCTCCGGCCAGGCCGAGATGATCGGGTCGCCCGGCATCAGGGCCATGGCCAGGTTCGGCAGCGGCGGCAGGTCGAAGCGCGCGCGCAGGGCGTTGAGCTTGTCCTGGGTGGCCTGGGTCAGCGGGCGCAGGTACTGCGAGAAGCCGACCACCTGGACCACGCCGCCGCTGTTCTTGATCAGTTGCATTTCCTTGTCGCTGAGGTTGCGCGGGATATCCACCGAGGCCCGGGGCGCCGAGTGCGAGGCCACCATCGGCGTGCGGCTTAGCTGCGCCACCTGCTCCAGGGCCTTGGTCGACATCTGCGAGACATCGATGATCACCCCCAGGTCGTTGAGGCGGTGCACCGCCTGCTTGCCGATCTCCGACAGGCCATCGAGGGCGTCCGGGGAGTCGTTGAAGAACGGCAGCGGCCGCGAGGAATCGGCCCAGGCGTTGTTGCCGATGTAGCTGAAGCCGAACATGCGCATGCCGCGGGCGGTCCACAGGTCCAGCAGGTTCAGGTCGTTGCCCAGGGGGTAGGCGTTGAGCATGCTGATGAAGATCGCGAACTTGCCTTCGCCGTGCAGGCGGCGGAAATCGTCTGGGGTATAGGCGATGCCGACCTGGTTGGGGAAGTCGCGGACCATGCCGGAGATGATCTTGTAACGGACCTCCTGCTGGTTGCGCGCTTCCTCGACAAAGCCCTCGGTGGGGCGATGCGGTGCGTTGGGGCCATTCCACATTTCCGGCCAGCCGAAGAGGGTCAGGGCCGCGCCGGACAGGCGCCCGCGATTGGCCTTGACCAGGTCGAACTGGCCACCACCGTCCTTGTCGAACTCGTTGCCGGCGGCGCCGAAGTCCAGCGGCAGGCTGATGTGGCTGTCGAACGACAGGATGCGCTCCTGCAATTCATCGGCCTGCTTGATCACCTTGACCGGGTAGCCGGGGTTGCCGCGCAGCCAGTAGTCCCAGGCCAGAAAGCCTGCTCCGGCAGCGATGGCCAGGGCCAGCGGCAGACCGATGTAAAGAGCCTTTTTCGAACGTGGTTTTGTCATTGCCATCTCAGTCGGGTTCGCCGTCAAAGTGCAGGCGTGCCGGTACAGGTGCAGCGCCTTTGCTATCTGGGAAGAACGAGTGAGGTCGGGGGAAAATTAGGCTCCGTGGCCGGTCTACGCGGCGGGCGCGGACCTTTGTTGGCGCCGCTTAAATTTCCCCCTACTGCAAACGTCCTAGCTGGGATAAGGCCTGCTTCAGGGCTGACACAGGTAGGGCAATGACGATTTCTCGACGAGGGTTTATCGCAGGCTTGGCGCTCACTGGAGCTGCGGTGCCCGCGGCCATTTATGCGCACCGTGAATTGACGCGTGAGGAGGAGCCGGAAACTCCCGGCGAAGCGACGGTCGATCTGGCTGACACCGCCGGCCAGCAATTGGCGGACAAGCTGCGCGGGGTCTGGACCCTGCGTTTCGAGGGCGCGGACGGCGGCCTGGCGGGCTTGCCGCGCGAGGGGTTGGAACTGTTTCTCGACATTGCCCAGCGCGGGCGCGGCCTGCGCGGCTACCTGGACCGTGCCGAGGCCTTGCGTGGCGAGGGCGAGCCGCGTTACCGGGTAGTCGGCGATCTGCTGGCGCCCGACCCAAAGCAGCTTTACTGGCGCCTGGTCAGCGCCGATGCCGGCGACGGCGCGCCCTGTTATGAGTTCAGCGTGGCGCTCGACGAGGTCTGGGCCGATTTCGGCAACGCCGGCAGCGGCACGCTCAGCGGGCGCATCCTGCGCCTGGACCGGCCGTTGGTGCTGCCCGAGCAGGACAATCGCTTTGTCGCCACCAAGCAGCTGTTTCCCGAAGCCCGCCAGCGTATCGGCCTGAATCCGACGCTGCTGGCCTGGCTGATTTCCCCCGAGCACCGGCTGTTTCACCAGCTGTGGCATGCCTCGCGGGACAAGTGGCACACCCTGTCCGAAGAAAAGCGCGACGCCCTGCGCGGTATCGGCTGGCAGCCCGGCCCGCGTGGCCAGGAGCGTGACGCCCGAGGCAAGCGCAAGGATCGCAATGGCTCGGGTATCGACTTCTTTTTCATGCACCGGCACATGCTCGGCTCCGCGCGTTCCATGCAGGACCTGCCGTCCTGGCTGAACTTCCCGACCCCGCAGCCGGAGCTGGAGCGCGATCGCCAGGGGTTTGCCCGCTATTTCGACAACCATGACGGCTTCGCCCTGCCGCCGACCTGGCTGGCCAGCGACGACGCCGAGTACACCCAGTGGGTCAGCGACATCAAGACCGCCGAGACCTACCACAGCAACTTCCAGGTCTGGGAATCGCGTTACCGCGACCCGCGCTACCTGTCGACCCTGACCCTGGGGCAGTTCGGTTCCGAGGTGGAATTGGGCCTGCACGACTGGCTGCATATGCGCTGGGCCTCGGTGCCGCGCGACCCCTCCAACGGCGCGCCGGTGCCGTTCGCCCGCGATCCGGCGGATTTTTCGGCGCGCTGGTACGCCGCGGAAAACGATTTCCTCGGCGATCCGTTTTCTTCCCATGTGAGCCCGGTGTTCTGGCATTTCCACGGCTGGATCGACGACCGCGTGGAGGACTGGTTCCGCGCCCACGAGCGCTTCCATCCGGGTGAAGTCAGCCGCCTTGAAGTCAACGGCGTGCCCTGGTTCGCCCCCGGGCGCTGGGTCGAGGTCGACGACCCCTGGCTGGGCCCGGACACCCACGGTTGCAGCACCACCCCGGGCCTGCAGCTGGGGCGCTCGGTGGAGATGGACCCGGAAACCATGAAGCTGGCGCTGCGCATCACCTTCGCCGAGGAAGACAAGCTGGCCGAGCTGTTTCGCAAAGTGCCCAAGCGGCCCTGGTATGCCCGCCACCTGAAGGTGCGTGAGCGGTTGCTGTAACAATGCTCACCGCCCGTACAGACAGCCAGGCCCGGTAGCCGCTGCCGAGCTTGCGAGGCTGCGATCGAGGTGGGCGGCATTGCGACACAGTCCTCGCAAAGCCTGTGCACGGGATTTGTCTGCAACACCGTGTTGCCTGATTCACGGCCGCTTCGCGCCCGGTCGCAGCCTCGCTGCGCTCGGCAGCGGCTACAGACGAAGCAGCGGTGCGCAATCTACATTTTCAGAGGGCTTGCCAGCCGCCCCCCAAAGCCTTGTACAGGGCGATGCTGGCTTGCAGGCGCGACAGCCGCAGTTGCACGTTCTGGTCCTGTGCGGCGTACAGGGTGCGCTGGGTTTCCAGGACCGTCAGCAGGTCGGCGGCGCCGGCCTGGTAGCGGCTCTGGGCGATGTCGAAGGCGATCTGTGCCTGGCGCAGTTCTTCGCTCTGCCATTGCCGCTGCTGATCGAGGCCGCGGATGCTGGCGAGGGCCTTTTCCACATCGGCGAAGCCGTTGACGATCGCCCCGCGATAGCTTTCCAGCAGCTCTTGCTGGCGCGCCCGCGCCTTGTCGCGTTCGGCGCTCAGGCGGCCGGCGTTGAAGATCGGCGCCGCCAAGGCGCTGGTGAGGTTGTAGAAGGGGCTGCGCAGGATATCCGAAGCGGAATTGGCCCCCGAACCGAGGCTGGCGCTCAGGGTGACAGAGGGTAGCATCGCCGCCCGCGCCACCGTGACGTCGGCCTGGGCGGCGGCGAGCCTGGCTTCGGCGCTGGCGATGTCCGGGCGGCGGCTCAACAGGTCGCTGGGCACGCCGGCGTCGATGCTGGGCCAGCTCAGTTGGGCGAAGGGTTGCCGGCCGAGGTCGAGGCTCTGCACCGGCTGGCCGAGCAGGGCGGCGAGGGTGATCCGCGCGTCCTCGGCCTGTTGCTGCACCAATGGCAGCTGGCGCTGCTGGGCGGCCACCAGGCTCTTCTGCTGGGCCAGTTCCAGGGCAGTGGCCGAGCCTGCGTCGTAGCGGGTCTGCACCAGCCTGAGTACGCTCTGCGCATTGGCCAGGTTGAGTTCGGCGATGCGGCTCTGCTCGCGCAGCGACAGCACCTGGGTGTAGCTGTTGGCGACGCCGCCGAGCAGGGTCAGCTCGACGGTGGCCTGGTCGAATTCACTGGCCCGCAGGCTTTCCACGGCGCTGTCGCGGGCCGCGCGCTTGCCGCCCCAGAAGTCGATTTCATAGCTGGCGCTGAGGCTGGCGTCGAAGTAGTCCACGGCCTTGTTGCTGCTGTCGGCGTCCAGTTGGCTGTAGCCGTTGCCGCGCAGCAGTTTCTGCCGGTTGGCGTTGAGCGCTCCCTTGAGCTCCGGCAGCAACGGCGCGCCGGCGATCACCGCCGAGGCCTGCGCCTGGCGCACCCGGGCCATGGCGGCGGCCAGGTCGTGGCTGCCCAGGCGGGCCTGTTCGATCAGGCGCTCCAGTTGCGGGCTGCCGAAGCGGGTCCACCATTGGCGATTGTCCTGCTGTGCGGCCGCGGTATGGGGCGAATGCCAGGCGGGCGGGGCCTGCAGGCCGCTGTCCGGGCGCGGCGCGGGGCTGCTGCAGGCCGCCAGTAACAGGCTGGCGGCGATAAGGCTGAGGGACGCTTTCATAGGTCGATCATTCACTGGTGAGGGCCGTGACCGGGTCGAGCCGGGCAGCTTTGCGGGCCGGCATGAAGCCGAAGATGACGCCGGTGACCAGGGCGCAGGCGAAGGCGCCCAGGACCGCCACCAGGGAGAAGGCCACGGCCACTTCGCTGAGGATCAGCACGCCGCCGATGATCAGCGCCACGCCGATCCCGGCCAGGCCGCCGACCACTGAGAGCATCACCGCCTCGGTGAGGAACTGGCGCAGGATGTCGCGCTGGCGGGCGCCGGTGGCCATGCGGATGCCGATCTCGCGGGTGCGTTCGCGCACGGTCATCAGCATGATGTTCATCACCCCGATGCCGCCCACCAGCAGCGAGATCGCGGCGATGGCGCCGAGCATCAGTGACAGGGTGTTCTGGGTGCGGGCCTCGGCCTGGATCATCGCCGCGTTGTTGGTCAGTTCGAAGTCGCGCTTGCCGCCGTGCATGCGCAGCATCAGCTGGTCGATGGCCTGCTCGGCCTCCTTGACCTTGCGTGCGTCGCTGGTGGCGATCGCCACGTACTCCGGGTTGTGGCTGCCGAACAGGCGGATGCTCGCGGCGGAGTAGGGGATGGCGATGCGGTCGTCGCTGTCCTGGTCGCCGGAGCTGGCGCCTTTTTCCGCCAGCACGCCGACCACCTGGAACGGTACGTTCTCGATCAGGATGTATTGGCCGATGGGGTTGGCCACGTCCTTGAGCAGCTTGTCGCGGACCTTCTTGCCGATTACCGCCACGGCCGCCGCGCCACGCTCGTCGGCCTCGGTGAAATAGCTGCCCTCGACCACCGGCCAGTTGAAGATCGCCGGGAAGTTAGTGTCGTTACCGCCGACGTAGCTGGTGTGGTCGACATTGCCGAAGCGCACGCCGGCCTCGGAGCCATTGACCGGCATGATGCGCTTGACCTGCGGCAGGGCGGCCAGGGCGGCGACATCGTCGAGGGTGATGATGCCGGGCGGGGTGCGCGGGTTGGGCATGTAGCCGCCCAGGTAAATGATGTTCGAGCCAAAGGCGCCCATCTGCGCCATGACCTGGCGCTTACTGCCTTCGCCCACCGCCAGCATCACCACCACCGAAGCCACGCCTATGACGATCCCCAGCAGGGTCAGGGCGGTGCGGAAGCGGTTGATCCACATCACCCGCCAGGCCGCTTGCACGGCGTCCACCAGTTCGCCTTTCCAGGCACCGTTGTGTTCGCTGCCGTCGGCCAGGCGCTGGCGCAGATCCACCGCCTGCAGGGCGCCGCTGTTGGCGCTGGCCTGGACCTCGGGGTGGTCGTCGGCGGTGTCGCTGATGATCTCGCCGTCGCGGATTTCGATGATGCGCTTGGCCCGGGCCGCGACTTCGCGGTCGTGGGTGATGAGGATCACCACATGGCCTTGGCTGGCCAGTTCGTCGAGCAGGCTCATGACCTCGGCGCCGCTGTGGCTGTCGAGGGCGCCGGTGGGTTCGTCGGCGAGGATGATATGGCCGCCGTTCATCAGCGCGCGGGCGATCGACACCCGCTGCTGCTGGCCGCCGGACAACTGGTGCGGGCGGTTGCCGGTGCGGCTGGCCAGGCCCAGGCGGTCGAGCAGGGCGGCGGCGCGGGCATGGCGCTCGGCCGCCGGGGTGCCGGCATAGATCGCCGGCATTTCGACGTTCTCCTGGGCCGAACCGGACGGAATCAGGTGGTAGCCCTGGAACACGAAGCCGAAGGCTTCGCGGCGCAGCCAGGCCAGTTCGTCGCTGCCCAGCCGGGCGACGTTTTCCCCGGCGAACAGGTACTCGCCCGAGGTCGGGCGGTCGAGGCAGCCGAGGATGTTCATCAGCGTCGATTTGCCGGAGCCGGAGGCGCCGACGATGGCGACGAACTCGCCGGCGTGGATCGACAGGTCGATGCCACGCAGCACGTCCACTTGCGGCGTGTCGCCGCCGCCATAGGATTTGCGGATGCCCTTGAGGTCGATCAGCGGGGTTTGCATTCAGCCTCCGCTGCTTTGCGCGGGACCGATCAGCAAGTGATCGCCTTCGGCGAGGCCGTCCAGGACCTGGATGCGCAAGCGGTCGCTGATGCCGACCCGTACCTTGCGCTCCTCGATCGAGCCGTTTTTCGCCACCACCCGGGCCAGCTGGACGCCGCTCTCGGTGCTGCCCTGCAGGGCGGCGATCGGCGCGGTGAGAACGTCCTGCGCGCGCTCGGCGACAAAAAACACCTGGGTGGTCATCTCGGCCATCAGCGCGTTGTCGGCGTTATCCACATCCAGCAGCACGGTGTAGAGCACCACCCGGCCGCTGCCGCTCTTGCTTGAACTGTTGGGGCTGCCGCTGCCCTGGCTGCTTTCGTTCAGCGGCTTGGGCGGGATCGGCAGGATCTGCCGCACGGTGCTGGTCCAGCGCCGGGCGCCGCCGCTCAAGGTGGTGAAGTAGGCGCTCATGCCCGGCTTGACGTGGCCGATATCGGCTTCGGAGACCTCGGCCCAGACGGTCATCGGCGACAGCCGGGCGATGCGCAGGATCAACGGCGTCTGTTGCTGGGCGTTGAGGGTCTGGCCTTCGCGGGCGTCCACCGCGACCACGGTGCCGGACATCGGCGCGTAGATCCGCGTATAGCCCAGCTCGGCCTGGTCGCTGCGCAGGCTGGCCTGGGCCTGGCGGATCTGCGCCTGGATCATGTCGATCCGCGCCTGGGTGGCCTTGAGTTCGGCGCGGGCGGTCTGCACGTCTTCGTCGCGGGTCGCACCGCCGGCGGCGAGGTTCTGCTGGCGCTGGTATTTCTGCCGGGCCAGCTCGTTCTGCGCCCGCTGCTCTTGCAGCTGGGCCTGCAGGTTCTCGATGGAGAAACGGCTGGCGTCGAGCTTGGCCTGCTGGGTGGCGGGGTCGATCTCCACCAGCAGCTGGCCTTCCTTGACCGGGTCGCCGGCCTCGACGTGGATCTTGCGGATCTGCCCGGACGCCTGGGCACCGACGTCGACATAACGCCGCGGTTGCAGGGTGCCCAGGGCGGTCACGCTGCTTTCGATGGTGCCGCGGCTGACCTGCACGGTGGCGAACTGGTCGCGCCCCGGCGGCAGGAACTGCCAGGCGGCGAAGGCAACGACAGGAATCAGACACAGGGTGACAAGCAGGGCGCGTCGGGGATGACGGGGACGTTTCATGCAGGGTTCCGGCCAATGGAAGTCGGCCCGTCGTCCGGCCTGGCCCGTGGCATGGGCGCTGGCTGGAGGCTGTCGATGGAGCGACAGATACGGGGAGCTGTCAGGTAGACGAGAAGCGCCGGAGGGAATTTAAGTCATGACACATGGCGTTACAGGTGCGGGGTTACAGGTTAGGCGACGAAAATAAAACCGGCGAATCGACGCAGCACTTTAAATCTATATGAGAATTACTATAAATTACACCACTTCTAAACTGCCATCATCGAATCGCCTGCCCAGGGGCGGAGTGCCAGTTGTGCTCAAGGACAAAAGCCGCGTATCGCGGTCGGGAGTCATGTTGGAAAACTACTATCGCGAGCTGGTGTGTTTCCTCAACGCCAAGCTGGGCAACCTGCAGGTGGCCGAAGATGTGGTGCATGACGCTTATGTGCGGGTGCTGGAGCGTTCCAGTGACACGCCGATCGAGCAACCGCGGGCCTTCCTCTACCGCACGGCGCTGAACCTGGTGATCGATGGCCATCGGCGCAACGCCTTGCGCCAGGTCGAATCCCTGGATGTGCTGGACAACGAAGAGCGCTTCTTCAGCCCCTCGCCACACACCAGCATCGACCACGGCCAGCGCCTGGACATGCTGCAACGGGCGCTGGCGGAGCTGCCGGCGCTGTGCCGGGAAAGTTTCCTGCTGCGCAAGCTCGAAGGCCTGTCCCACCCCGAGATCGCCGAGCGCCTGGGGATTTCCCGCAGCCTGGTGGAGAAGCACATCGTCAATGCGATGAAACATTGCCGGGTGCGGGTCCGGCAGTGGGACGCCCATTGATCCTTCTTTGTTAAATTTTTTTTCACTGTCCTCGTTCCTACTCAACAGACGACCTGCTGCCTCGCCATGGGCCGATCAGGTCACCGTCGATTTCTCCCCGCGTTGAGGGATTTATCCAGAGGACACTGGAAATGACACAGGCAATTGCATCGACCATCGTTCACGACCTGATCGGTATCGGTTTCGGCCCCTCGAACCTGGCGCTGGCTATCGCGCTGGAAGAACGTGGCCAGATTCAGGGTCCGCTGGACGCGCTGTTTCTCGACAAGCAGGCCGACTACCGCTGGCACGGCAACACGCTGGTGGCCCAGAGCGACCTGCAGATTTCCTTTCTCAAGGACCTGGTGACCCTGCGCAACCCGACCAGCCCGTACTCCTTCGTCAACTACCTCAAGCACCACGGCCGCCTGGTGGACTTCATCAACCTGGGCACCTTCTATCCGTGCCGCATGGAGTTCAACGATTACCTGCGCTGGGTCGCCGGGCACTTCCAGGAACAGAGCCGCTACGGTGAAGAAGTACTGGCCATCGAGCCGGTGCTGCACAACCAGCAGGTCGAGGCGCTGCGGGTGATTTCCCGCGACAGCCAGGGCCAGGAATTCGTCCGTACCAGCCGTTCGGTAGTGGTCAGCCCTGGCGGCACGCCACTGATCCCGGACACCTTCAAGGCGCTCAAGGACGACGGCCGGGTGTTCCACCACGCGCACTACCTGGAGCGCATGGCCAACCAGCCGTGCACCAGCGGCAAGCCGATGAACGTGGCGATCATCGGGGGCGGGCAGAGCGCCGCCGAAGCCTTCATCGACCTCAACGACAGCTTCCCTTCGGTGCAGGTGGATATGCTGATGCGCGGTTCGGCGCTGAAACCGGCGGACGACAGCCCGTTCGTCAACGAAGTGTTCTCGCCGGCCTTCACCGACCTGGTGTTCCAGCAGCCGAGCGGCGAGCGCGAACGCCTGGTCCATGAGTACCAGAACACCAACTATTCGGTGGTGGATGTCGACCTGATCGAACGCATCTACGGGATTCTCTACCGGCAGAAAGTCTCTGGCATCGCGCGGCATGCCTTCCGCACCCTGACCACCGTGGAAAAAGCTACCGCCACCGCCCAGGGCGTCGAACTGGTGCTGCGCAACACCTCCACTGGCGAGCTGAGCACCGGCCACTACGACGCGGTGATCCTGGCCACCGGCTACGAGCGCCAGACCCACCGCGCATTGCTGGCGCCGCTGGAAGCCTACCTGGGCGACTTCGAAGTGGACCGCAACTACCGGCTCATCACCGACGAGCGCTGCAAGGCCGGCATCTACACCCAGGGCTTCAGCCAGGCCAGCCACGGTCTGAGCGATACCTTGCTGTCGGTGCTGCCGATCCGCGCCGAGGAGATCGCTGCCTCGCTGTATGAGCACGACAAAGGCCGCCACAGCCGTTCGGTGCGCGACCTGCTGCTGGCCACCGCCAGCTGATTGCCCGGGTAACTTTGTAGGAGCGAGCTTGCTCGCGAAAAAATGGCCCGGCTTGCACGCTCCGTCGACTACTCCGACGCCTCGCGAGCAAGCTCGCTCCTACAGGATCGCCTTATCGTTGTAGGCGCGAGCTTGCCCACGACAGGGGGCAGACGTCCCCGCATTTCCTGCCTTTGGGGCCTGTCCGTAGCCCCTTCCTGAACCTTCGCTGAAGAACTTTTCGATTCCCCCGTCCGGGCCTTTGCCGCCGATTTACTCTGCAAAAACCGCGGCGTAAGCTGCGCGCGTTTTCCATCAAGCGGAGACCCACAGTGGGTACTTGTTCGAGTGACAGTAGTCGGCCGGTTTCGATAACCGGCACCTTCCCGGCAAGATAACGCGCCCGCCTTGTGTGCCGTTGTCTCGCCATGACCGCGAGCGGCGGCTTCCCGATCGTGGCCTTCAGGGCCCGTTCCCGATGTCCTTCTCATCGACACTGCAACAGTGGGTGATGCCTGGCGCATCGCCGCGCTACGGCTGCGCCTGTTCGCGCGGCCGGCGAACCAGACCTGGCTGTGAGTTTCCCGGCGCCGACCGTTAGGGGACACACCATGAATCTCACCCTGCTCAAAGAGTTTTTTGTCGGCTTCCTGCGGACCCGGCACTTCGCCCGGCACTTTCGCCGCCTGGCCTTGCTGGAGAGCTTCAGCGACGCCAGCGTCAGCCGCGACCTGCCACCGAGCCTCGCGCACACCCTGGTGGCCGCGGCCAACGACGATGCCACGGACCTGCTGCAACGCCTCGGCAGCCACACCGATGGCCTGAGCGAGGCCGAGGCCCAGGCCCTGCGCGAGCAGCATGGCCTCAACGAGGTCGAGCACGAGCAGCCGCTGCCGTGGTGGACGCACCTGTGGCATTGCTACAAGAACCCCTTCAACCTGCTGCTGACCCTGCTGGCGGTGATCTCCTGGCTGACCGAAGACATGAAGGCGGCCACGGTGATTTTTTCCATGGTGGTGCTCTCCACGCTGCTGCGCTTCTGGCAGGAGGCCAAGTCGAACAAGGCCGCCGATGCCCTCAAGGCAATGGTCAGCAACACCGCCACGGTGCTGCGGCGCAACGTGGTCGACGCCGCGCCGTCGGTGTTCGCCCGGCTGCATGGCGCGGCGGTTGCGCACCAGGGCCTGCAACGCCTGGAACTGCCGATCCGGCAACTGGTGCCGGGCGACCTGATCCAGCTCTCGGCCGGCGACATGATCCCCGCCGATTGCCGGGTGCTCAGCGCCAAGGACCTGTTCGTCAGCCAGGCGGCGATGACTGGCGAATCGATGCCGGTGGAGAAATTCCCGCGCCAGCAGGACGCCGCCACCCTCAATCCGCTGGAGCTGGACAATATCCTGTTCATGGGCACCAACGTGGTGTCCGGCGCGGCCACCGCGCTGGTCCTGGCCACTGGCAACGCCACCTATTTCGGCGCCCTGGCGCAGCGGGTCGGGGCCACCGACCGGGCGCCGACTTCGTTCCAGAACGGGGTGAACAAGGTCAGCTGGCTGCTGATCCGCTTCATGTTCGTCATGGCGCCGCTGGTGCTGTTCATCAACGGCTTCACCAAGGGCGACTGGATGGAGGCGCTGCTGTTCGCGCTGTCGATCGCCGTGGGCCTGACTCCGGAAATGCTGCCGATGATCGTCACCTCGACCCTGGCCAAGGGCGCGGTGTTCCTGTCGCGCAAGAAAGTCATCGTCAAGCGCCTGGACGCGATCCAGAACTTCGGCGCCATGGACGTGCTGTGCACCGACAAGACCGGCACCCTGACCCAGGACAAGATCTTCCTCGCCCGGCATGTGGATGTCTGGGGCGAGGAGTCCGACGATGTGCTGGAAATGGCCTACCTGAACAGCTACTACCAGACCGGCCTGAAGAACCTGCTGGACGTGGCGGTGCTGGAGCACGTCGAAGTGCACCGCGAGCTGAGGGTCGGCACGGCGTTCCAGAAGGTCGACGAGATTCCCTTCGACTTCAACCGGCGGCGCATGTCGGTGGTGGTGGCCGAGAAGGAGCGGGCGCACCTGCTGATCTGCAAGGGCGCGGTGGAGGAGGTGCTGGCGGTGTGCACCCGGGTGCGTCATGGCGCCGCCGAGGAAATGCTCAGCGACGAGCTGCTGGCGCGGATTCGCCAGGTCACTGCCCAATTCAATGGCGAAGGCCTGCGGGTGGTGGCCGTGGCCGCCCGGCCGATGCCCCGGGGCCGCGACAGCTACAGCCTAGCGGACGAGCAGGGGCTGACCCTGATCGGTTACGTGGCCTTCCTCGACCCGCCCAAGGAAAGCACCGCGCCAGCCCTTGAGGCCCTGGCCGCCCATGGCGTGGCGGTGAAGGTGCTGACCGGCGACAACGAGCTGGTCACGGCGAAGATCTGCCGCGAAGTCGGCCTGGAACAGCAGGGCCTGCTGCTGGGCAACGACATCGAGCGCATGAGCGACACCCAGCTGGCCAAGGCCGTGGAAACCACCAATGTCTTCGCCCGGCTCACGCCCTCGCACAAGGAACGCATCGTCCGCCTGCTCAAGGGCAACGGCCATGTGGTCGGCTTCATGGGCGACGGCATCAACGACGCGCCGGCGCTGCGCACCGCGGACATCGGTATTTCGGTGGACAGCGCCGTGGACATCGCCAAGGAGGCGGCGGACATCATCCTCCTGGAGAAAAGCCTGATGGTGCTGGAGGAGGGCGTGCTGGAAGGCCGGCGGACCTTCGCCAACATGCTCAAGTACATCAAGATGACCGCCAGCTCGAACTTCGGCAACGTGTTCTCGGTGCTGGTGGCCAGCGCCTTCATTCCGTTCCTGCCGATGCTGCCGATGCACCTGCTGGTGCAGAACCTGCTGTACGACATTTCCCAGATCGCCATTCCGTTCGATAACGTCGACGAGGAAATGCTGGCCCGTCCGCAGCGCTGGCAGCCGGCGGACGTCGGGCGCTTCATGCTGTTTTTCGGGCCGATCAGTTCGATCTTCGACATTAGTACCTTTGCCCTGATGTGGTACGTGTTCGATGCCAATACCCCGGACCACCAGACGCTGTTCCAGTCCGGCTGGTTCGTGGTCGGGCTGCTGACCCAGACCCTGATCGTGCACATGATCCGCACGCCGAAGATCCCGTTCCTGCAAAGCCGCGCAGCCATGCCGCTGCTGGTGATGACCGGGTTGATCATGGCCATCGGCATCTTCCTGCCCATGGGCCCGCTGGCGCACTACTTCAAGCTGCAGGCGCTGCCGTCGCTGTACTTCGTGTTCCTGCCGATGATCCTGCTGGCGTACATGGCGCTGACCCAGGCGGTGAAGGGCTTTTATATCCGCCGGTTCGGCTGGCAATAAGCTGCGGCTCGCGGCCGACGTTGCACAAAACCCCTGTAGCCGCTGCCGCAGGCTGCGCCAGGACCGCAGGTCCTCCGGCGTTGGCACGACCGCCACGGCCCTTCGGGCCAACCGGCGATCGCCATCTGCTCGTAATGCCAGCCGGTGCAAGATACCCGGCACCCTGGCCGGCCTCATCGCGGACCCGTCGGATCGCCGCCCGCTCGCACCGGCAAAGTGCACCTATCCTTAACGGCAGCCGACCGCCGCGTACTCAAGGACTCCCTTCATGCAAGCACTCCAGAACATCAACCTGACCTCCCTGGTGGACACTCTGGTCAGCCTCAGCGCGGCCTTTATCCTCGGTGGCCTGATCGGCTTCGAGCGCCAGTACCGGCAACGCACCGCCGGCCTGCGCACCAACGTGCTGGTGGCGGTGGGCGCGGCGATTTTCGTCGACATGGCCAACCGCCTCGGCGGCGCCGAGGGCGCGGTGCGGGTGGTGGCCTATGTGGTGTCCGGCATCGGTTTTCTCGGCGCCGGGGTGATCATGCGCGAGGAGGGCAACGTGCGTGGCCTGAACACCGCGGCCACCCTCTGGGCCTCGGCGGCGGTGGGTGCCTGCGCCGGCGCGGATCTGATTCTCGAGGCCTTTCTCGGCACGCTGTTCGTGCTGGCGGCCAACACCCTGCTGCGGCCGATCGTCAACAACATCAACCGCCAGCCGCTGGATGTGATCTCCGCCGAGGTCACCAACATCGTCTATGTCATCGCCCATCGCTCCAAGCAGAAGGCCGTGTTCGCCCTGCTCGAAGCGGAACTGGAACGCAGCAACTACCCGGCCAGCGATATCGACGTCCATGCCTTCGGCAACGACGATGTGGAGATCGAAGCCACCCTGGCCACCACTTCGGTGGACGGCGACGAACTCGACGCCCTGGTGGCGCGGCTGTCCACCTCGGCCCTGGTGGAACAGGCGTTCTGGAGCCCCAGCACCACCGAATAAAGCGTCCGTGCAGGGGGCTTTCCTGGGAGAAAATTCTCGTGCGCGGCAATTTTTGGGAATTGTCTTAAAGAGTTGGCCTGGGGCCATCGGATAGTCTGTCGGGCCTCTGTGTTCAACCGATAGTTGCCACGCCGATGCCCAACAAACGCTTGAGAATACTGATTGCCGATGCGTCCCGGGAGCAGTGTGGGCGCATCCAGCGTTTGTTGAATGGCCTGGGGTATTTCCGCATCGCGGCGGTGGAGTCTTTCCGCGAACTGGTGACCCTGACTCACTATTCCTGCGAACCCTTCGAGAACTTCGACCTGTTGCTGCTCAGCGGCGAGCTGGCGTTCGCCGCCGGGGTGGACGCCGGCGCGTTCTGCCAGGGCAACCCGCAGATCCGCCATGCCATGATCTATGGCGGTCGTACCGAACAGGCATTGCCGATGGTCCTCGGCGCCTCTGCGCTACAGGAGATCCTCTGGGTGCAGGGCGCCACGCAGGAGATCCTCCAGCGCTTCATTGCCCATATCAATCCTCCCGCCTCCTCGGGCAAAGACCGAACCTTCTGAACACTGGAATAGCCCCCGCAGTTGCTGGGAACAGGGCTTGCGTCGCGCTACTGGAGGTGGAATCACCACCTGGCCAGCGGTTTACTGATGGCCGCTACCGGGGCCGGGCGGGGTCTTTTGTCTCCATCCGGAGCGGACAAAAAGCAGGATTCATGACCGCCCATGGATAGCCGATGAGTGCCGCCGATGTGGGCGGAAATACCAGGGAAACGAGCATTTCGGGCTCGAAAAGTAGGGGAAAGCCGCATTTTAGTAATTCGGAGTAGGGCTTTTCAGAAAACCCTTAGAGAAAACTATCGGCTGCTCCCCTAGCCTTTATTCATAGGCTTGGAGCCTGTCATCTCAGACTTTTTTCATGGTCGCGAACAAATGCCGAATAAAACGTTACGAATCCTGATCGCCGATGAACAGCATTTTCATCGAATGAAGATCGAGCGGGTGCTGAACCAGCTGGGCTATTACCGGATTGCACCGATGTATCGACTCGTCGAGGTGTTGAACGTCGTGGAATATGGCAGTGAGCCAATGGACCTGCTGATCATCAACGCTTCGCTGGGGTTGCAGGCCCGGCTCGATATCGTGGCGTTCTGCATGGATAACCCGCAGATCCGTCACGTGCTGGTCTATGACTCCGAGCTTCTCGGCGTGCCTTCGATTCCACTCGGTCCGCAGCGCAAGCTGTATATCAGCAGCCTGTCGCTGCCGGACCACGAGACCATCAGCCGCTTGATGGCGGCCATCGACACCGGCCACCGGAGCAAGATTCCGGCGGCCGGAAAGTTTCCCAGCAGTTCCAATGAGGAAGAGATCGCGTCCGACGGCATTCGGTTGAATGCCGTGGTGCGTTAAGGCCTCAGTCCCACGCCGGCGCAATGCCGGCGGGGCTGGTCAGACGATGACCGCGCTCCAGATCGGCGATGCGCCGCATGTCTGCCTCGCTCAGGGTCAGGGCACAGGCCTTGAGGTTGCTTTCCAGGTTCGCGCGCCGGGTCGAGGAGGGAATCACCGCATGACCCGATTGCATGGCCCAGGCCAGGGTCACTTGGGCCGGCGTCGCCCGATGTTGCTGGGCGATCTGCTGGATGACCGGGTCCTCGAGCACTTCACCGTAGGCCAGCGTCATGTACGAGGTGATGTGAATCCCCTGGCTTTGCGCAAACTCCACGACCTTGCGGTTCTGCAGGTAAGGATGCAGTTCGATCTGATTAGTGGCGATGTGCTTGGCACCGACCGCGGCGATGGCCTGCCGCATCAGGTCGATGGTGAAGTTGGAAACACCGATCTGCCGGGTCAACCCCAGTTGCCTGGCCTCCAGCAGCGCCGCCATGAACTCTTCGACCGGTACCTGGTTGTCCGGTGACGGCCAGTGGATCAGGGTCAGGTCCAGGTAGTCGGTCCGCAGCTTGCGCAGGCTGTCCTTGAGACTGGGGATCAGCTTGTCGCGGGCGAAATTGGCAACCCAGATCTTGCTGGTGACGAACAGCTCGTCGCGGGGGATGCCGCTGTCGGCGATGGCCTGGCCGACCTCGGCTTCGTTCTCGTAGATCTGTGCGGTGTCGATCGCCCGGTAGCCCAGCTCGAGCGCGGTGCTGACCGAGTCGATGACCACCTGGCCTTGCAGGCGAAAGGTGCCGAGGCCGAAAGCAGGTACAGACATGGATGACTCCAGATGACAGTAGAAAGGCCACGAGTATCCCGGTCCGTACCCTTGAGAAAAACCGCCGGACAGGCAAAGCAATCTTTACCGCGAATCACGAATGCGCGGGCAGGCACGATCCCTGGTAGGCGCGAGCTTGCTCGCGAGACGTCCTTCCGGCCACCGCTGAGCGCAAGCCGTAGTTTTTTCGCGAACGAGCCCGCTTCTACAGACGTAGAGGCGGTTTCAGCCACGCGCTTCAAGAATCATGCAGGTGGTGGAGCCGGTGGCGTACAGGCGGCCATCGACGTCGTAGATCCGCCCTTCGGCCAGGGCGGTGGAGCGGCCCAGGTGGACGATCTTGCCTTCGGCACGGATCGGCCCGCTGCTGCCGGTCAGGGCCCGCACATAGCTGATGCGCAGGTCCAGGGTGGTGTAGCCCTGGCCCTTGTTCAGGCGGGTGTGGATCGCGCAGCCCATGCAGGAGTCCAGCAGGGTCGCGGCATAACCGCCGTGCACGCTGCCCAGCGGGTTGTAATGGCGGGCATCCGGGGTGCCCTGGAACACGAAGTGCCCGGCGGACCATTCGATGGGGATGAAGTCCAGCAACGTGCCGATGGGCGGCGAGGGCAGTTCGCCGTTGCCGATGCCGTCGAAAAATTCGGCAGGGGAGAGGGCGCTGACCTCGGCCAGGGACAGGCTGCCCGGACCGGCCAGGCGCGCGCGCATGGCCTGTTCCTGGGCGATCCATTGGGCCAGGGTGGCCTCGCGGGATGGGCTTTGCATGGGCGTTTCCTCACTGGGCGGAACAAGATGACGAGGAAAATATTATGTTCGAAATATTATTTCGGCCAGTGTCAAAAACGCCACAGGTCGGAAGATTCGGCCAGGCTTCACCTTGAGCGCATCCTCAGGTGATATCGCTGCGGCTGAACTCCTCGCCGAGAAAGTCGATCAGCGTGCGCACCGACGGCAGCAGGCCACGGCGCGACGGGAAGATCGCATGGACGATCCCGCACTTGGGCGCCCAGTCCGGGACCAGTTGCACCAGGCGCCCGGCGGCCAGGTCGTCGCGCACCACCACGCTGGGCAAGTGGGCGATGCCGATTCCCGCCAGCGCCGCCTGGCGCAGGGCAATCAGGTCGTCGGTGACCATCCGCGGCTTGTGGCGAATCTGCGCGAGCGTCTCGTCCGGGCCGAACAGCTCCCACTGGTATTCGCGTTGCGCCGCGCCCCAATGCAGGCTCGGCAGGCCGCTGAGGTCGGCGGGCGAGGCGGGGCTCGACAGGCGCGCGAGAAAGTCCGGGTGGCCGACCAGGCACTGGGTGCTGTTGCCCAGCACCTTCATCACCAGGTCGCTGCTTTCCAATGGCGGGAAGCGCACCCGCAGGGCGATGTCATACCCTTCGTGGATCAGGTCGACCCGGCGGTTGGTGCTCTCGATGAACAGCTCCACCAGCGGGTACTTGAGCATGTAGCGGGTCAGCATCGGCCCGACCCAGGAGTTGAGCAGCGCGGTCGGGCAACTCAGGCGCACCAGGCCCTGGGGCTCGGAGCGGTTGCGCTCGATGACTTCCGCGGCGCTTTCCGCTTCCACGCGCATGGCCAGGCAACGCTGGTAGTACTCATGACCGATCTCGGTGAGCGAACAGTGGCGGCTGGTGCGGTGAATCAGGCGCACGCCGAGGCGTTCCTCGAGCTGGGCAATGCGCCGGCTGAGCTTGGACTTGGGCATGTCCAGGGCGCGTCCGGCGGCGGCGAAACCACGGTGTTCGACGACCTGGGTGAAGTAGTAGAGGGTATTGAGGTCTTCCACCATCGTTCTCCAGATAGAACGCTAAGAGTGATTTTTGCAGTCTAGTGCATCAAAGGTATGGGTTTTAAGGTGTATCCAACGAAATAACTCACCCATTTCGGAGGCACCCACATGAAAAACATCATCGGTATCTACACCAGCCCACGGGCCCATTGGGTGGGCGACGGCTTCCCGGTGCGCACGCTGTTTTCCTACGACAACCTGGGCAAGCACATCAGCCCGTTCCTGCTGCTCGACCACGCCGGCCCGGCTGAATTCACCCCGACCCAGCAGCGCCGTGGCGTGGGTCAGCATCCCCATCGCGGCTTCGAAACCGTGACTATCGTCTACAAGGGCGAGGTGGAGCACCGCGACTCCACCGGCAGCGGCGGCAAGATCGGCCCTGGCGACGTGCAATGGATGACCGCGGCCTCGGGGATTCTCCATGAGGAGTTTCACTCCGAAGCGTTCGCCAAGTCCGGCGGCACCCTGGACATGGTCCAGCTGTGGGTCAACCTGCCGGCGCGGGACAAGATGGCCGCGCCCGGTTACCAGACCATCCTCGATGGCGACATCCCGGCCATCGCCCTGAAGGACAAGGCCGGCACCCTGCGGTTGATCGCCGGCGAGTACGACGGCGTCAAGGGCCCGGCCCGCACCTTCACGCCCATCGACGTCTGGGACATCCGCCTGAATGCCGGCAAGCCCCTGACCCTCGACCTGCACGAGGGGCGCAACACCGCCCTGGTGGTGCTGCGCGGCACGCTCCAGGTCAATGGCCAGGAAGTAGTGCGCGAAGGCCAGCTGGTGCTGTTCGAGCGCGACGGCGACCAGCTCAGCCTGGAGGCCAACAACGACGCGGTGGTGCTGCTGCTCAGCGGCGAACCGATCGACGAACCCATCGTCGGCCATGGTCCGTTCGTGATGAACAGCGAGGCCGAGATCCACCAGGCTTTCGTCGACTTCCAGTCCGGTCGTTTCGGCCAGATGCCTGGCTGACCCCCACTTACCGACTTGCACAGGACGTGTCGGCCGGTTTCAGGGCCAGGGATGGCTGTTGCCTTCAATAAATGCCCTAAACGGAAGAGGAACTGCACATGAACAACTTCAATGCTGCCAACTTCAATGGCGCCAAACCGACCATCGACCCCAACGACGCGGCGATGCTGCTGATCGACCACCAGAGCGGGCTGTTCCAGATCGTCAAGGACATGGACGTGCCGCAATTGCGGGCCAATGCCATCGCCCTGGCAAAAGCCGCGACCTTGCTGAAGATGCCGGTGATCACCACGGCCTCGGTGCCCCAGGGCCCCAACGGCCCGCTGATCCCGGAAATCCACCAGGAGGCGCCCCATGCCCAGTACGTGGCGCGCAAAGGCGAAATCAACGCCTGGGACAATCCCCAGTTCCGGGCGGCGGTAGAAGCCACCGGCAAGAAAACCCTGGTGATCGCCGGCACCCTGACCAGCGTCTGCCTGGCGTTTCCGTCGATCGCCGCGGTGCATGAAGGCTACAAGGTGTTCGCGGTGGTCGATGCCTCGGGCAACCATTCGCGGCTGGCCACTGACCTGACCATCGCCCGCCTGGCCCAGGCCGGGGTGGTGCCGATCGACATCATGGCCACGCTTTCCGAGCTGCAGGGTTCGTGGAACCGCCCGGACGCCGAGCAGTGGGCCGCGGTCTACGCCCAGGCCATGCCGCATTACCAGTTGCTGATCGAGAGCTACCTCAAGGCCCAGCAAGTGGCGAACGAGCACGAAGTGCTGGATTCCCAGCGCTGAAGCTGCACCCCCACGCCGACGTCCAGTCGGTATCGACAAGAAGCGAGGACTACCCCATGACTACCGCCTACAAGCGTCTCGACAAAGACAACGCCGCCGTGCTGCTGGTGGATCACCAGGCCGGCCTGCTGTCCCTGGTGCGTGACATCGACCCGGACAAGTTCAAGAACAACGTGCTGGCCCTGGCCGACCTGGCCAAGTACTTCAAGCTGCCGACCATCCTCACCACCAGCTTCGAAACCGGTCCCAACGGCCCGTTGGTGCCCGAGCTCAAGGCGCTGTTCCCGGACGCGCCGTACATCGCCCGGCCCGGCCAGATCAACGCCTGGGACAACGAAGACTTCGTCAAGGCGATCAAGGCCACCGGCAAGAAGCAACTGATCATCGCCGGCGTGGTGACCGAGGTTTGCGTGGCCTTCCCGGCGCTGTCGGCCCTGGAAGAAGGCTTCGAGGTGTTCGTTGTCACCGACGCCTCCGGCACCTTCAATGCCCTGACTCGCGATTCTGCATGGAACCGCATGTCCACCGCCGGCGCCCAACTGATGACCTGGTTCGGCCTGGCCTGCGAGCTGCACCGCGACTGGCGCAACGACATCGAGGGCCTGGGCACCTTGTTCTCCAACCACATCCCGGACTACCGCAACCTGATCACCAGCTACACCACTTTGACTCAGGGCAAGTGACCTGCCAGCGGCGGCTACACAAGGCAGCGAGCACGACCGGGCTATCGGAGGTGTCGCCATTCCCTGTAGCCGCTGCCGCAGGCTGCGACAGGACCGAAGGTCCTCCAGCGGTTTCAAGACCCTGCGCCTGCTGCGCAGTCGATCGCAGCCTCGCAAGCTCGACAGCGGCTACAGGGTTAGCGCCGATCGGTAGGTCACAACCCCTGTAGCCGCTGCCGCAGGCTGCGATAGGACCGAAGGTCCTTAAGCGATCTCAAGATCCCGCGCCCCTTGCGGGGTCGATCGCAGCCTCGCGGGCTGCAGCGGCTACAGAGTGAGCGACATCGTTGCAGGCAGGGGCCTCCCATGAGGCCCCTGTTTTTGTTTCTCCGGCTATACCTGCAAGGTCGCTTGTGTGAGATTGTCGCGCCTCTGACCGTGCTGGAGTTGCTTGATGCCGAACCTGTTCGCCGACCACCCGCTATTCGCCGCGCTGATCCTGATCCTGCTGGACATGCTGCTGTGGCGCCTGATCGGCGCGCGGGGCGGTTACTGGAAGCTGCTGGTGCGGGTGCTGATCTTCACCCTATACAGCGTGCTGCTGTTCAACCAGGGCCTGAACCCGATGCAGGCGGCGCCCTGGCCGGAGGACGTGCCGCTGCACCTGGCCGCCACCGGGTTGCAGATCGGTTGGTGGCTGTTCGGTGCGCGGACCCTGACGGTGTTGCTCGGCACCCTGATGATGCAGCGGGTCGGGCATACCGGGCGGCTGTTGCAGGACTTGATGGGGGCGGTGATTTTCCTGATCGCCATCATCGCCGCCATGGCCTATGTGCTGGAGCTGCCGGTCAAGGGCGTGCTGGCCACCTCCGGCGCGGTGGCGATCATTGTCGGCCTGGCGCTGCAAAGCACCCTCAGCGACGTGTTCTCCGGCATCGTGCTGAACACCACCAAGCCGTATCAGCTCGATGACTGGATCTCCATCGACGGCACCGAAGGCCGGGTCACCGACATCGACTGGCGCGCCACCCGGCTGCAGACCTCCCAGGGCAGCATGGCGGTGATCCCCAATTCCCTGGCGGCCAAGGCCAAGATCATCAACTTCAGCCGTCCCGCCGATATGCACGGGCTTTCCATCAGCCTCCAGGTCAGCCCCCATGCGCGGCCGCAAACGGTGATCGAGGCGCTGGAACGGGCCATGCTCGGTTGCCGTTTCCTGCTCTCCAAACCGGCCCCCAGCGTGGCTCTGAAAAGCTCGGGCAATGCCGGGGTGGAGTACGAAATCAGCGGTTTCGTGGCCTCCATGGGGCAGAAGCGCGAAGTACGCAACCAGTTGTTCGACCTGGCCTTCCGGCACTTGCAGGCGTCCGGCGTCAGCCTGTTGTCCAGTGGTGAAAGCAGCGTGGCGGCCCACCTGTCGCGCCCGCGGGCACTGCTGGACAGCTCGAGCATCTTCTCCACCCTGCGCCAGGAAGAGAAGGAAACCTTCAGCCAGAACATGACCCTGCAGACCTTCCGCGCCGGCGAGACCATCCTGCCGGCGGGCGAGGTCAGCGATCACCTGCTGATCATCGAATCGGGGGTGGTCTCGGTCAGCCTGATCCGCGATGGCAAGCCCTTCGAGGCCGGGCGCATGGGGCCGGGTGAAGTGATAGGCGAGGCGGGGGTTGCCGATCAGGCGACCGCGGCGGACTTCTCGGCCAAGACCTTCTGCACCCTGTACCGCATCGAAAACGAATACCTCAAGCCGTGCCTGGACGCGCGGCGCGACATCAGCGACGCGATGAAAAATCTCCTGGATTTCCGCCAGCACATCGCCCAGACCCTGACCCAGGAAAGCCCGCGGCCGGCGGTGAAAAAAGGCTTTATGCAGTGGCTGCGCCGGCGCGCCTGAGCGTCCATGCACGCCCCCAGCAGGCGCGCAGCTTGCGCGCGATAGCGTCATCGGTGAATGGCCGCTGCGCGGATCGCGCGCAAGCTGCGCTCCTACGCAAGAGGGGGGCATTGGTCACCTGGTCTTAGTCGGAATTGGTTATTGGTAGGGACCGGGCCCGGGCTTAACGTAGCGCCACATTCATTTGATCTGGAGCCACACCATGCAACCGCGTATCGACTTCTACACCGCCTCGCCGGACGCCCTCAAAGCCATGATCGCGCTGGAAACCGCGGTATCGAAACTGCCCCTGGAAAAGTCGCTGATCGAGCTGGTGAAGCTGCGTGCCTCGCAGATCAACGGCTGCGCCTTCTGCGTCGACATGCACACCGCCGACGCGCGCAAGAGCGGGGAAACCGAGCGCCGCCTGTACGCGGTCTCGGTCTGGCGCGAAGCGCCGTTCTTCACCGACCGCGAACGGGCCGCCCTGGCCTGGACCGAGTCCCTGACCCGGGTCAGCGAAACCCATGCGCCGGATGCCGACTACGAGCTGCTGAGCAGCCAGTTCAGCCCCAGCGAACAGGTCGACCTGAGCCTGGCCATCGCCACCATCAACAGCTGGAACCGCCTGGCGGTGGGTTTCCGCAAAATGCCCCAGGCCTGATTCCCGGGCTCACTGGCCGTCGGCTGGCGGATGGAATGGGCCGCCAGCGCGGCGTTTGGCGAGAAGGGATCAGGGCCCAAGCGGAAGCAGTTGGCGCAATGCGTGGCGAAGACTATTGTTGGCAATCTGAATAACTGCCCGAAGAGAGCGATGCCATGAACACCAGTGATTTGCTTGAACAGTTGCTGCGCGCCGGCCAGGCCTCGATGACGCAGCAGGGTGGCGGGGCCTCGGCACCGCAGGATGGCCTGGGAGGCCTGGGTGGCTTGCTCGGCGGCCTGTTGGGCGGTAACAGCGGCGGCGGAGCGCCGGCCGGCGGGCTGGGCGGGCTGGGTGGTCTGCTGGGCGGCTTGCTGGGCGGTTCCGGGTTGGGCGGCGCGGCTTCCGGTGGAGCCCCTCAGGGCCGCTCCGGCGGTGGTGCGAACTACGCGGCGCTGGCCTCCCTGGGGATGATGGCGTTCCAGGCTTATCAGGCCTGGCAGCGCCAGCAGCAATCGGCGGCGCCGCAACAGGCGTTGCGCACCGTCGACCAGCTGGCCGGCCCGGAAGTCGAAGAACACAGCCATGCGATCCTCCGCGCCCTGATCGCCGCGGCCAAGGCCGATGGCCGTATCGACGAGCAGGAAAAACAACTGATCAGCGCCGAGATCGGCCGTCACACCGATGACCCGCAATTGCAGCAATGGCTCGACGACGAAGTCGCACGTCCCCTGGACGCCGCCGACGTGGCCCAGTCGGCCGCGGGCGAGCCGGGCATGGCGGCGGAAATGTACCTGGCCAGCGTGATGCTGGTGGACGATCAGCAGGACGCCGAGCGCAGTTACCTGGACGAACTGGCGGCGGCGCTGCGGATCGACCCCGAGCTGCAACTGCACCTGGAGCAACAGGCCAAGGGCCAGGTGGCCTGAGCCACGAGGACCGGCTCCGCCAGGGGCCGGTCCATTTGTCCGCGTCGGGCATGCCATTCGACGCCCGGCATGCTCGATCCGCGTCTCTCCCAATCTCTGCTTTGGTTCCGCCGGCGCCCCCGTGGCCGAGGTGGATTGTCGCAGCGTGGATTTATTCGCCATCTCCGGGGGCGGGCAGGGTGATAATGCCGGCCTGTCCATCATGCGAGCGCACCGTCGCCATGTTCGAGATCCAGCCGCAGAACCCCGAGCTTTTTCGCCAGCAGACCCGCCGCAGTACCCTGTTCATTGCCCTGATTTTCCTGTCCCTGGCCATGCTGCTGTCCAGCGCCGCGGTGCTGCTGTTCGGCACGCCGGGCGGCGATAACTTCAAGCTCAATGTCGCCGGCGTGCTGGCCGGGCTGGTGCTGAGCATGGTGCTGATGCGCGTGCGCTTCTGGTCGCAGCCGTGGATGGCCGCGGCGGTCTACGGCTGGCAGCTCAAGCGCAGCCTGATGAGCGTGACCAATGTCATGCACCATGTCACCGCGGGCGTCGAGGCCCAGGACCCGACAGCGATGAAACTGCTGCGCTTCTACCACCTGGGCCTGACCCAGATGCACCAGCTGGATGCCAACTCCAGCGCGTTGAGCCAGGCGGTGCATGAGATCGACCGGCACAAGGAGCGGATGCAAGCCCTGGGCATGGACACCGAGCAGAAGCGTTTGAATCCGGACTGGATCGAAGCGGTGAAGCGGATTCCGCTAGCAAAGTGACCTGCAAAGGGCGCGCGGTTTCGAAGGTTTCCCCCGGCCGTTTCCGAGCCGATTTCGACATGTGATGGGTGCATGTAATCCGCGGGTTATATGCGCCGAATACATGGCAAAAAGGCAAAGAGTTATAACGTTAGATTTTATTTATATAAATGGACATAAGCATTAGCGCTATGCTGCCGCCAGTTTTTTACCTGGCCGCGGTTGATGCGTAGGGCTTATTGATGGATGTGGGTAATTTTGGTTTTGTAATCGCGGGCCTGTTGGTGGGTTTCATCGTGGGGATGACGGGGGTGGGAGGCGGTTCGCTGATGACCCCGATCCTGTTGTGGTTTGGTATCAATCCGGCGACCGCTGTCGGCACCGACCTGCTGTACGCCGCCATCACCAAGTCCGGTGGTGTGCTGGTCCATCAGAAAAACCGCAACATCGACTGGAAAATCACCGGCTGGCTGACCCTGGGCAGCGTGCCTGCGGTGTTGCTCACCCTGTGGTTCCTCAAGAGCCTGCACACCGACCCGCAAGCGCTGAACAGCGTGATCAAGCAGGCCTTGGGTTTTGTGCTGCTGCTCACCGCCCTGGCGATCCTGTTCAAGAAAAAGCTCCTGGCGTTTGCCCAGAAGCACGCCGGCGATCACTACCACCTGAAGGATTCCAGCCTCAACGGCCTGACGGTGTTCACCGGCGTGGTCCTCGGCACCATGGTCGCCCTGACCTCCATCGGCGCCGGCGCCCTGGGCACCGTGGCGCTGTTCATCCTTTACCCCTTCCTGGCCACCAAGCGCCTGGTCGGCACTGAAATCGCCCACGCCGTGCCGCTGACCCTGGTCGCTGGCCTGGGGCACGCGAGCATGGGCAACATGGACTGGCAACTGCTGGGCTTTCTGCTGATGGGCTCGCTGCCGGGGATCTGGCTCGGCAGCCACATGACCGGCCGCGTCTCGGACGAACTGCTGCGGCCGTTCCTGGCGGTCATGCTGTTTTCCATCGGCTACAAACTGGCGTTCTGACCCCGCGCTGGCGGGCCGAGCCAAGAGCCTCCTGCGGGAGGCTTTTGTGTTTTTGCGGTGCGCCTTTTCTGTTAGACCAGCACTGGCGTCCCGCATAACTGAAGCGAGTACTGTGGATGGGATTGCTCCCTGGATGGCATTCGCGCGTGGACTTCTTCAGTAGGAGCGAGGCTTGCCCGCGATGGCGTCAGTGGCTACGCCCAGATCTTCGAATTTCAGGATCGCCTGATTCAGAAGCTTGATACCCGTCGCTACGTTCGAGGCCCATCCCTCAGCAGGAACGTACCCCCATGACTTTTGTAATCAGGAAAGGCAACCCCCCACAACGGGCGACAAGGTCATTGCCGGCTCGACAACAAGCTTTGCGGAACGGTGGTAGTCCTATTTCGTCAGTGAAGGTGAAGAACCAGCCGGAGAGTTTCTGGGGAAGCTGATTTATGAAGGAAGGAACGCATGGTAATCACTACGACACATATCGTACTGGGTGCTTTTGGTGGGATAACTTTTCTCGGCATGTTCACCATGCTGGGTGTCTACCTGTATTGGGGATATACCCGGATGGACGAGATGCTCGGGTATGTCAAAAATTGCCAGATGATTACCGGTAACAGGTTCTATCTGTATATGGGGGCCTGGGGGCGGATGATGATGGTGGGGGTGGTGGCGGGTTATCTGGCATGCCCCGGCTTCTTCATTAGGAGGGGACTGTTGGATGCTGATGAGATAAACAACTTTCCTCAGCCTCTTAAAAGAAAACTGATTATTTCGCATTGGATCATGGGCGGGCTGCTGGCGAGCCTGGGCCTGGAGTACATAGCGATGACGATAATAAGAAACTAGTCCGCACTATTTACGATGGAGCCTGGCTCGCTGGCCTGGAACCTGAGGGCAGGCGAGTGACCCGCCCCAGGCCTCTCTCAACGTTGCGCCAACCAGTAATCGTGCAGCCCACGGGCGGCCTGTTCGACGCTGGCCACCGTCTGGCGATGTTGAGCCAGATCGAGGTCGGCCGGCAGTTCGAAGTTGTCCTGTTCGGCGCAGGTGACGATGGCTTGCAGCTGGGCGGCCTGGGCAGCGGGTAGCTCGGGCCAGTTGCTCACGGCCATGGCGCGGATGTAGCCGAAACACCATTCTTCCGCCAGCGTCAGCGGCTGGTCCTGATGCTCGGTCTGTTCGAAGCGCGGCTGAAAGCTCGCCGAGTCGCTCGCCAGCGCCGTGGCGAGGGCGTTCAGATGGCGCACGCTCAGTTCGATGAAGCGCTTGCACTCCTCGGGGTCCTGCCAGTCCGGGTTCTGCCCGCCCCAGATGGCCGGGAACCATTCGGCGATGTCCACCTGGGTCGGCCCGGACACCAGGGCGGTGCAAAAACCGTCGAGCTCGGCCAGGTTGAGCACGGAGTGGTCGTCGCCATACTTGAGCAGGGTGTCTTCGATGAATTCGAACTCGGCGGGGCTGAGCGGCTGGTTGTGCATGGAGGGTTTCCTTGGAAAAACGTGCAGCCCCAGGGGCTGCGCGGAAAAAAGACGCGGAGGATGGCGCGTTCCGCCGGTTTTATCCAGCGCCGATCATCGTTGCGGAGTGCGTTGTCATAGCTGCGACGCGCTCCTGGTCGCTCCAGCGACCGGCCCGTCAACCGAGCCGGTCGCTGTTGTTCTCAGGGTTGCGCGTCATCCAGTGCCTTGAGCAGGGCGTGGGCGACCTTGACCCGTTCGGCGTTGGGGTAGTTCTTGTTCGCCAGCAGCACCAGGCCGATGTCCTTGCCGGGCACGAACAGCACATAGGCGCCGAAACCGCCGGTGGAACCGGTCTTGTTCAGCAGGGTATCGGCCTGCGGTGCCTGGGGCGGGGTGAACCAGCGGGTCGGGTGCGGTTCGAAGGCCATCTGCGACGAGTTACCGGCCAGCAGGGCGTCCAGGCTGAGCGGGTAGGGGTAGAGCTCCCAGCCCAGGCCCTGGGTCATGCCCTCGACCTGGTAATAGCCGGTGTGGGTGAGGGCGATGGCCTGCGGCCAGGGTTGCGCCAGCGACTCGGGCTTGAGGTTGGCCTGGACGAAACGCAGCAGGTCGGCGGCGCTGGTCTTGACCCCGTAGGCCTCGGCATCCAGGGCGCCGGGGCTGACCCGCACTGGCTTGCCGTCCTTGCCGTAGCCCTGGGCGTAATTGTCCATCTGTGACTTCGGTACCTGGATATAGCTGTGCTGCAGGCCCAGTTGCGGGAACAGCCGCTGCTCCATCAATTGCTCGAAGGGCTGCCCCAGGCTTTGCGCGGCCAGGTAGCCGAACAGGCCGATACTCGGGTTCGAGTACAGGCGCTGGGCGCCGGGGGTAAAGGCCGGTTTCCAGCCCTGGTAGTAGCCGAGCATCTTGTCCTGGCTGTCCCATTGTTCCGGGAACTGCAACGGCAGGCCGCCGGCGCTGTAGGTCCCCAGTTGCAACAGGCTGATGTGCTCGAAGGCGCTGCCTTTCAACGCCGGCAGGTAGCGGCTGGCCGGGTCGTTCAGGGACAGTTTGCCGCTGGCCTGGGCATAGGCCCCCAGGGTCGCGGTGAAGAGCTTGCTCACCGAGCCGACCTCGAACAGCGTGTCGGCGTCGACGGCCTTTTTCCCCTCTTTGGAGGCCAGGCCGTAGTTAAAGTAATGGGGCTGGCCCTTGAGAGTGATGGCCACCGCCATCCCGGCGATGTCCTGTTGCTGCATCAAAGGGCGGATCGCCGCGTCGACCAGGGGCTTGAGCGCGCTGTCCGGCTGGCTGGCGGCCAGGCAGGCGCTGGCGCCGGACAGCAGCAGGGAAATGGTGAAAAATCCAGATAGGGCTAGGTTTTTGTTGTGCATGATGGGCTGGCATTCCATGATTTTGCAGGGTGATGGCCGCTGCACTCCGAGCGGCTTTTGCCAGCGCCTGCCCTTGCAGTCAGGGAGCAGCGCGCTGCGAGCCGGCTCAATGTAGGCGGTCGACGAAGGATCGGCAAACGACGATATTTCGCAGGAGCCATTAGAAAAACTAGGGAGTGGTCATGATCCGACCCCATCTGCCGCTGAATGCCCTGCGCGCCTTCGAGGCCTCGGCGCGGCATTTGAGTTTTACCCGCGCGGCCATCGAGCTGTGCGTGACCCAGGCGGCGGTCAGTCATCAGGTGAAAAGCCTTGAGGCCCAGCTCAACGTCACCCTGTTCAAGCGCCTGCCCCGCGGGTTGATGCTGACCAGCGAGGGCGAAACCCTGCTGCCGGTGCTGTGCGAGTGTTTCGACCGCATCGCCGAAACCCTCGGCCGCTTCGAAGGCGGGCACTACCGCGAAATGCTCAGCGTCGGCGCGGTCGGCACCTTTGCCGTCGGCTGGTTGTTGCCGCGCCTGGAGGACTTCCAGGCCCGCCACCCGTTTATCGACCTGCGCCTGTCGACCCACAACAACCGGGTCGACGTCGCCGCCGAAGGCCTGGACTACGCCATCCGCTTCGGTAACGGCGCCTGGCACGGCACCGATGCTGTCCAGCTATTGGAAGCGCCGCTGTCGGTGCTCTGCGTGCCGGAACTGGCGCGGCAACTGCACAGCCCCGCCGACCTGCTCGGCCAGACCCTGCTGCGCTCCTACCGCACCGACGAATGGCCGGAATGGTTCAGCGCCGCCGGCCTGCCGGCCAGCACCCTGCCTGCGCGCAGCATCGTCTTCGACTCGTCCCTGGGCATGATGGAAGCCGCGCAGCAGGGTATAGGCGTGGCCCTGGCGCCGCCGCTGATGTTCTCCCGGCAGTTGCACACCGGCAGCATCGTCCAGCCGTTCGCGGTGGGCATCACCACCGGCAGCTATTGGCTGACCCGCTTGCAGTCCCGGGCGCAAAGCCCGGCGATGCTGGCGTTCAAGGAGTGGCTGTTGGGAACCGTGCAGGAGGGCTGAAGACGGTCTGAAGACCAGGTGTTTCCCTGGGCGCAGAGCGTGCGGACGGGGAGGGCGCCAATGCGGATCGCCAGAACCGCCTGGCGCCGTTCTGGTGATCGTTTTTCGCGCGACTCAGCCTTGCAGCGCGGTCATCAGTACCTGCACCAGTTGACCGCCTTGTGGCGTCGCCCAGCTTCCCGCGAGTTCGGCGATCAGCTGGTTGGTACTGGTCAGGGTCACGCCGCCCTTGTCCATCCGGCGCAGGGCGATGTCATCGGCCATGGCGCTGGGTGAACCGCCGGCGTCAGCCACCACCTGCACCTCATAGCCATCGCGCACCAGGCTCAGGGCCGGGTACACCGTGCAGACGTCATTGGTGACCCCGGCAATGATCAGTTTCTTGCGGCCGGTGGCCTGGACCGCCTTGGCGAAGTTGTCATCGTCCATGGCGTTGACGATCCCCAGGCGCTTGACGCGGGCGGCGAACTCGCCGGGCAGGATCTGTTCCAGTTCGCTCAGCAGTGGCCCCTGGGCGTATTCCTCCATGCTCGAAGTCAGGACCACCGGCAGTTGCAGGATACTGGCGGCCTTGGCGAGCATCAGCGCGTTGCGTTTCATCTCTTCGAAGGGAATGGATTTCACCCAGCCCATGGTCCCCACTTGGTGGTCGATCAACAGTAGGGCGGCATTTTCGGCACTGAATCTTTCGTAGGACATGATGGTGCTCCTGGTAGGTGAGATTGGGCGCTTGCGCCCCGGGGTTGATCTAGGGCGATCAGCGCGCTTGCAGCGTGCCGAACGCGCCGCGCTGGTAGGCCTCGACGGCCGCGGCCAGCGCCTCTTGCGAGGCAAGGGCCAGCGGCCCCTGCCAATACACCGGTTGCCCCAGGGGGCGACCGGAAAACAGCACCGCCTTCGCCGGCCCCTGGTCCGCCCGCAGGCTGAGCTGGCGTTCTTCGGGTTGTGGCAGGCTCACTGGCAGTCGGGCGTGCATTAGGTCGAAGGGCTGGCCATCGACCGACAGTTCACCGTCGATCGGCATCACGAAGGCGCCATGGCCGGCCGCGATCGGCACCGTCACCTGCGCGCCTGGCTCCAGGGAGATGTCCAGCAAGCTGACCTCGGTGGGCAGCGACAGCGGCGAATGGATATCCGCGAAGCGGCCCAGTGGCACCCGGACTTTCACCCCCGGTAACTGCACCACCGGCACGTCCTCGGCTTCGAGGCTGAAGACGAATGGCGCGCCGCCCTGCAGGTGCAGTGGCAGGTTGATGAACACCTGCAGCATGTGCACGGTCTTGCCTGTCTCGGTGGGCACTTCTTCATGCACCACGCCCGTGCCCGCGGCGGTCCAGTGCAGGCCGCCGGGCTGGATCAGGTTGCGGTTGCCCAGGGAGTCGCGGTTGTCGATCCCGGTCTCGGAGTCGAGGAACAGGTAGGACACCGCGGAAAAACCGGCATGGGGGTGCGGCGGGAACGTCGGCCCGCTGGTCCAGGCGTGGTCGACCGCGAGGAAGGGGTCGATGGACGTGGCGGGCTGGCCACCGCGCAGGGTGAAGGCACGGAAGTGGCTGCCGTGGTTCATCCGTTGCAGGCGTGCGATATGGGTCATGGCGGTGTCCTCAGGCGCCCAGGTTCGGGTAGTCGGTATAGCCTTGCGCGCCCGGGCTGTAGAAGGTCTCCTTATGCGGTGCATTCAGCTCGGCGCCCCGGCGGAAACGCTCGGGCAGGTCCGGGTTGGCGAGGAAGGCCGCGCCAAACACCACGGCGTCGGCCCGGCCATCGGCGGGCAGCGTTTCAGCGGCCTGCTGGTCGAGCCCGCCACCGATCAGGTAGCGGCCGTCGAACAGTGGGTGCAACAGGGCGTGGTAGTCGACGCTGGCGCCGAACAGGGCCACGTGCAGGTAGGCCAGGTCGAGTCCGCGCAACTGCTCCACCAGGTAGCGGTAGGTCTGTTGCGGGTTGGCATCGGTGATGTCGTTGAAGTTCATTTGCGGCGAGATCTTCAGGCCAACCCGGTCACCGCCGATTTCCGCTGTCACCGCCGCCAGTACCTCGAGGACAAAACGCGCGCGGTTCTCCACCGAGCCGCCGTAGGCATCGCTGCGCTGGTTGCTGCCGGACGAGAGGAACTGTTCCGGCAGATAACCCGAGGCGCCATGCAGCTCGACCCCGTCGAAACCCGCCTCGATGGCCAGGCGCGCGGCCTGCCGATAGCCCGCGACCACTGTGGCGATTTCTTCCACGCTCAGTGCATGGGGGGTGACGAAGTCCTGCAGGCCGGTCGCGGTCCAGGTCTGGCCCGCCGGCCTGATCGCTGAAGGGGCCAGGGGCAGGGCGCCTTCAGGCAGCAGCGAAGGGTGAGAGATGCGCCCGCAGTGCATCAGTTGCATGAAGATCTTCCCGCCGCGCGCGTGCACCGCCGTGCTGACCTGCTTCCAGGCCGCCACCTGTGCCGCGGTTTCGATCCCCGGGGTACGCACGTAGCCCTTGCCCAGGGCGGCGGGGAATACCCCCTCGGAAACGATCAGGCCGGCGCCGGCGCGCTGGGCGTAATAGGTTACCGCCAACTCGCTGGGCACCCCGGCATCATCGGCGCGGGAACGGGTCATGGGCGCCATGACCAGGCGGTTGGACAAGTGGTGGCGACCTACTTGGACGGGGGAAAAAAGCGAACTCATGGCAGTGCTCCTCAATGGGCGATGTGGTTATCATCGATCAATCCAAAGGCGGGATAAATCCGTCTAAATTGAAATGACTGATCCATTGGTGGAGCAATCGGCGTGGAGTTTCTGAACGATATGGCGCTGTTCGTCGAGGTGGTGAAAGCGCGCAGTTTCCGCCGCGCGGCGCAAGCGATGGAGATGCCGAACTCGACCTTGTCGCGGCGCATCAGCGGCCTGGAGAAGGCCATCGGCCTGCGGCTGCTGCACCGCACCACCCGCAAGATCGAACTGACCGAGGCGGGGCAACTGTACTTCGAGCGCTGCAAGCGCATCGTCGAGGAGGCCCGTCTCGCCCACGAGCAACTGGGGGAAATGCTGGCGCGGCCCAGCGGCCTGTTGCGCGCCTCGCTGCCGGTGGATTTCGCCACCATCTACCTGGCGCCGCTGATCGCCGAGTTCGCCGGCCGTTACCCGGGCATCAGCTTCGATTTCGACCTGACGCCGCGCCAGGTCGATTTGATCAGCGAGCCGGTCGATGTGGTCATTCGCATGGGCGAGCCGCCGAGCTCGAATCTGATCGCGCGCAAGCTCGCCAGTCTGCCGCGCTTTTTGTACGCCTCACCGGCTTATCTCGAACGGTTCGGCGAGCCGGCTCATCCGCAAGATCTGGCGGGGCATGAATGCCTGCGCCTGCGTTCGCCCAAAGCCGACAACTGGACGCTGTCCCGTCCAGGCGAAACGCTGGAGATCGAGGTGGGCGGGCGCTTCCAACTCAACAGCGTGGGCCTGATCCGCCGCCTGGCGACGCTCGACCTGGGCATCGCCGTGCTGGCGCAAGGCATAGTCGCCGAGGAACTGGCCAACGGCAGCCTGTGCAGGGTAATGCCGCAGTGGCAAGCCAGCCCCATCCCTGTCTACGCCCTCACCGAAACCCGCCTGCTGCCGGCGAAGACCCAGCGCTTTATCGAGTTCCTGCGGGAGCGGCTGGAGGAGGGCTGATCGATTCGGCTCGTGCCTGGGGCCCTCAGGATCGATCACTGCTGGGTGGACGATACCTCTGTCAGATAGCCCATGTACCCCTGGGAGAAGTCCAGGTACGCCCGCACGATGGCCGAGGGGTGACGGTGGGACGGGTAGAGCAGATTGATTTGCTGCTCGGGCAAGGGATAGTCGGGCAGCAGCGCCAGCAGCCGGCCTTCGCGGATGGCACGCGCCGCGAGGAAGGGCGGCAGTTCCGTCACCAGGTCACCGGCCAGCGCCCGGCTGCGCAGGTGCGCATAGTCGTTGGTGGCGAGCATGGCCCTGGGCTTGAAGGCCACCTCTCCCAACTGCCAGGTCCCCGGGCTGCCCTGGCTCCAGACTCCGCAGGGGTAAGCATTCAGCGCCTCGACGCTGCGGGGCGGGCCCAGCCGCTCAAGCAACGCCGGGCTGGCTACCAGCAGGTGGCGATAGCTCAGCAGGCGGCGGGCGACCATGGTCTCATGGGTAATCGCGCCGACCCGTAACGCCACATCCACGCCGTCTTCGATGAGGTCGATGCGTCGCTCCGTGGTATGGACGCTGACCTCGACCTGCGGGTAGCGGCGCTGGAACGCCGACAGCACATCCCACCAGGGTTCGAACGAGGGCGGCAACGACAGCCGCAAGCGGCCTTTCAACAGGGCCTGATCGCTGATCACCGCCTGTTCCCCTTCGATCAGCGCCTCGATACCGCGGCTGGCGTGTTCGTACAGGCGCGCCCCCGAGTCGGTGAGCTTGGTGCCCCGTACCGAGCGTTCGAGCAGTTGCACTTTCAGCTGCTGTTCGAGCTCGCGAATGCGTCGGCTCAAGGTGGGCAGGGGAATCTCCAGGCGCTCGGCGGCGGCAGAAAGGCTGCCGGCCTGCGCCACGCTGACAAACATCCGGACGGCGTTGAAGTCCATGGCTGATCCTCTCGTTTATGAGAGGAAGCCTATCTATTGTGTGGATTATCTTCCAGTTTCGCTTGAAGGATAGTGACGCCACTGCCTTGACGGCAATCGCTCCGACCCACAGCGTACTTGAGGAATTCCAGCATGAAAGCTTATGTGATCGAACAGACCGGTGGCCCGCAAGTCCTGCAATTGCGGGATATCCCGTCCCCCGAGCCGACGGCCGACGAAGTCCAGATCCGCGTCCGCGCCTTTGGTCTCAACCGCGCCGAAACCTATCTGCGCGCTGGCAAGATGGGCGCCATCAGCGCACCTCGGGTGCCGGGCATCGAGGCGGTAGGTGAAGTCATCCAGGACCCCTCGGGTCTGTTGCGCACGGGCCAGCGGGTGGTCACGGCCATGGGCGGCATGCAGTTCACCCGCAATGGCAGCTACGCCGAGCAGGTGACGGTGCTACGCAGCAACGTGATTGCGCTGGATGACACTTCTTTGTCCTGGGAACAACTGGCTACGCTGCCGGAGGCCTACCTCACGGTATGGGGTGCGCTGGACAAGAGCCTGGGCATCCAGGAGGGCCAGACCTTGCTGGTTCGCGGAGGCACCTCATCGGTTGGCCTGGCCGCCATCACCTATGCCAAGGCTCGTGGATTAAAAGTCATCGCCACCACCCGCAACCCGGAAAACAGCCAGCGCCTTTACCAGGCAGGGGCCGATGTGGTGGTGGTCGACAACGGCGATATCGCCCCGCGCATCCGCGAAATTGCGTCTGCTGGGGTCGATGCGGCCCTGGAAGTCGTTGGCGCGCCCACACTGCGAGATACCCTCAAGACCCTGCGCCCCTTCGGTGCGGTGAGCGTGATCGGGCTGCTCGGCGGCGCGCCGATTCTGGAGCAGTTCCACCTGATGCAGGACCTGCCCGCGGGCGTGCGTCTGAACTTCTTCCCGAGCGGCTTGTTCGGTACGCCGGCCCTACCCCTGCAGGACACTCCGCTGCCGTGGCTGGCCAAGGAACTCGCCGCCCAGCGCATACCGTCCATCCATACCCGAACCTTTGCCTTTGACGAAGTCCGCGAGGCGCATCGCCTGATAGAAAGCGATCGCGCACTGGGCAAGCTCGTCGTCGTGCTTTGATCTCAAGGAGAACATCATGGGTATTCGATTGATCACATTGGTGCTTGCCAGCCTGTTGCTGCCCCTGGCGGCCCAGGCTGCCCAGCCAGCCGCCGAGGCAGGCGTGACGGCGGCGGTCACCCAACAGCTCAAGCGCTATGAAACGGCGTTGAACGCATCCGACCTCGACCACGTCATGACCCTGTATGCCGGCGACGCGGTGTTTATGCCGCAGAACAGCCCGCCGGCCGTGGGAAGTGACGCGATACGCGCGGCGTATCGGCAGATCTTCGACCTGCTCAGGCTCGACGTGCGTTTCACCATCGATGAAATCCAGCCGCTGTCACGGGACTGGGCGTTCGCCCGGACCCGTTCCAACGGTACGGTGAAGTTGCTGAAGGGGGATCAGCCTGCCAGCAGTGAAGGCAATCAGGAGGTTTTCCTGTTGCATCGAGAAAGCGATGGCCAATGGCGTTTTGCACGCTATATCTTCTCGACCACCCAGCCACGCAAGTAGCTGAAGGAAGCAGAGGCGCGGCGCTGCCTTGGAACAGGCCACGGATGGGGCTCGGTGTTCAAGCGCGCTGTTAGCGGGTGGGATTGGAACTGGTCATGCTCCATCCCGCCCTTGCTTGTTTACCCGCCGATTACTTGCCCGCCAGCAACGCCGGAGTGCGCGGCGGAATCAGGCGTTTGCTGCCGGTGGACTCGTAGGCCGCCGCCAGGCGCAGCAGGTTCGAATCGTCGTAGGCGCGGCCGGCGAAGGTCAGCCCGACAGGCATGCCGATGTCTGGCATGACGCCCATCGGCACGGTGACCGTGGGCACGCCCAGGTGGCGGATGGCGAGGTTGCCGTTGGCCACCCAGACGCCATTGCTCCAGGCGATGTCCGCGGACGCCGGGTCGACATCGGCATTGGCCGGGCCGACGTCGGCCACGGTGGGGAAGATCACCGCATCAAGGCCGAGACGGTCCATCCAGTCCTCGAGATCGAGCTTGCGGGTTTTCTCCAGGCCGCGCAGGCCGTCGGGCACGGTGGGGATCTGGTCCCAGGGGGTGATGCCGCGCTCGGCCATCTTCACGTACTCGTCCATGCCGGCGGCGAGGTCGCCTTCGCGGTTGGGCAGGGTGCCCGGGTCGTGAGGGAATATCAGCGGGCCGTCGACGTCCACCAGGCGATTGAGCTGCGGGTCGCCGTTGGCTTGCAGGAAGTCATCGAAGGCCCAGGCGGTCAGGTCCCACAATTCATGGTGCAGGAACTCCTTGGACACCAGGCCGCGGTTGAACACCGTCGGCGCGCCGGGGCGATCGCCCTCGCAATTGGACACCAGGGGGAAATCCACTTCGAGCACCTCGGCGCCGGCGGCTTCGAGCGCCTGGCGCGTCTGCTGCCAGAGGCCGATCACCGAAGGGCGGGTGTCGATGCGTTGCCCGGTCGGGCCACCGATCCCCGGCGCCTCGCTGGTGCCCGCCTCGGGGTCGGCGTTGATGTACATGCGCGGCACGCCGAAGCGCTTGCCGGCCAGGGCGCTGCCGGTGGCGGCCAGTTCCTGATAGGAAGCCGGGCGCACCGAGGCCACGCTGGGAATCGGCACCCAGGGTTGCAGGCGCCACAGATCGCCACGGGTGTCCGAGTCCTCGGCGACCACCACGTCGAGCACTTCGAGCAGGTCGGCCATGGTCCGGGTATAGGGCACCACCACGTCCATGGTCGGGGTCAGCGGCCAGTTGCCGCGCACCGAGATCACCCCGCGCGACGGGGTGTAGGCACACAAGCCGTTGTTCGAGGCAGGTCCCCGGCCGCTGGACCAGGTTTCCTCCGCCAGGCCAAAGGCGGCGAAGCTGGCGGCGGTGGCAGTCCCGGCGCCGTTCGACGAGCCTGAGGCGAAGGGCGCGGTGAGGTAGGCGGCGTTGTACGGGCTTTCCGCGCGGCCATAGACCCCGCGCTGCATGCCGCCGTTGGCCATGGGCGGCATATTGGTCTTGCCCAGGCAAATCGCCCCGGCGGCGCGCAGCCGTTCGATGGTGAATGCGTCGCGATAGGCGATCAGCCTGGCGAAGGCGGGGCTGCCGGAGGCCGCGGTGAGGCCCTTGACCAGATAGCTGTCCTTGGCGGTGTAGGGAATGCCATCGAGCGGACCCAGGGTTTCGCCCCTGGCCCGGCGGGCGTCGGAGGCCTGGGCTTCCTTGAGCGCGTCGGGGTTGCGTACCACTACCGCATTGAGGGCGGTAGGCGTGTCGGGGCCGTCGTAGGCATCGATCCTGGCGAGATAGGCCTGGACCAGTTCGACCGCCGTGGTCTGGCCAGCTTCGAGCGCGGCGCGCAGTTGGGCAATGGAAACCTCGGTGACTTCGATCATGCTGTTACCGCCGGCTGCTGAGGGGTGATGTAGTGAAAGTTGCCATCACGCTGGCGCTGGGGTTGGGGCGGCTTGGGCACATCGCTTATCTCACAATGGGTGTTCATATCGGTTCTCGTTGCGCGGCACGACGCGACTGGGGCTGGGCTACAACCTGAGCGGGGTATTTTGCACCAAGTTGCCGGCGGGGAATCGTTAAAGGTTTCGCCGTCGTTGTTGGCGGCTGATCGGCGACTGGCGCCCGCCGTATAGCGGTTGCCGGGCATCGGCGGTTTTTACCTCACTCAGGCCCCAAAAAGTAAGTAGCTGTTTTAAAAACAAATTTATGCATCTTTGACTTCACAGACGACGAAAAAGTTGATAGATTTCCGCGCGTTCTTGCAGAGGCCCCCACGGGGCTTGCAGTGAAAGCAAGCAACAGCAGAGATAGGGGCGTCGCCAAGCGGTAAGGCAGCAGGTTTTGATCCTGCCATGCGTTGGTTCGAATCCAGCCGCCCCTGCCATCTCTCATCCCTCCCTCTATTTATCAAACGCTCCCCCAAGGCACGGCCTCGGCTCCATCCGGATGCTCAAGCGGCCCGTTTTTGTGTGCCCGGAATATCCCCATCACCTCAGCTCTGGTCCGGCGGCTAGCGAAAGCGCGGCGCGATGGCCTCGGCAAACGGGTAATGGACAAAGTAGGGCCGGGCTTCGTCGATGACCCGCTGGAACGAGGGGCGCTGTAGCAGCCGCTCGAAATAGGCGCGCAAATGGCGATGGTCATCGGCAAAGGCCACCAGCGTGCTGGCATAGAACAAGGCCGGGGCGGCGGCGCAATCGGCCAGGCTGAAGTCCGGGCTGGCCACCCAGATCCTCGAGGCCAGGCGCCGTTCGAGCATGGTGTATGCGCTCAGCAGGGCTGCGCGTTCCCGGCTCAGGTCGCCATTGGTGCCATACAGGCGATCGGCGACTATCCGCTGCATCGGCCCCTGGACATGGCAATCGAAAAAACGGTCCCACAGCCGGACTTCCAGCGCGCTGTCCCAATCATCCGGAATCAACGGCTGCCGGCCGCGATAAAACCGGTCCAGGTACTCGATGATCACACTCGATTCCGGCACATCGCGCTGCCGGGCGTGATCGCGGATGACCGGGAACTTGCCCAGCGGCCACAGGCTTTGCAGCTCGGCCCGGTCGGCGTCGTTGGCCAGGTCGATGATGCGTTTTTCAAAGGCGCTGCCGTGTTCGTACAGGGCGATCAGCACCTTGTGGCAGAACGACGACAGGGGATGGAAATACAGGGTCAGCGGCATGTTCCGGTTCCTCGATGAAGGGTGGGGCGCACGACGTGCCAGCAGGGAAACCCACACATTATCGGCCGACCCTGGCGGCCACGCGCTGGCAGGCGACGAGCCGGGCTACAGCCCCCCTGAATATTTCACCGCCGCCGCGGCCCGTGATGGCACATTGAGGATGCGCAGCAGCGACGACACATGGATGCGCACGGTGAAGGGCGAGATCTCCAGTTCGCGGGCGATTTCCTTGTTGGTCTTGCCCTGGGCGATCAGGCGCAGCACCTCGTGCTGGCGCGCGGTCAGGGTGGCGCCGGTGCCCAGCGGCAGCAGGCCGGAAGGGGCGAACTTGACCAGCACTTCGCCTTGGCGAATGGCCAGGACCGCCTGGCCGATCTCGTCCGGGGCGATGTTCTTGCCGATAAAGCCGTCGACGCCGGCGGCCATGACCTCGCCGATCAGCGCCTGGTCGTCGACCATCGACACCACGATCAGGGTGGTGCGCGGCAATTGCTTGCGCAGCTCGGCCAACTGGCTGACACAGGTCAGGCCTGGAAAACGCAGGTCGAGGATCAGCGTGTCCAGTTCGTCACCGGCCCGGGTCAGGGCGAGTACCCTGTCCAGGTCGCCGGCCTGTTCGATCAGAGCATCCGGCAGCAGGCGCTGGACCGTGCGCAACATGCCCTCGCGAAACAGCGGGTGATCGTCGGCTATGATAATCCGGCATGCCATGGGGTGACTCTCCTTGGGTCGAGCTTTCCTTGAGGCAGCTACTTTAGCAGCGGGCCAGGCAACTGCCTGTGGTTCGTGTCGAGTACGACGACTGGCGCACAAGGATGTTCCCCATGAAATTCGAGAAAAACACCGAGCTCGACCAGGCCAACCTGCGCATTATTGTCGGTTCCTGCGCCGTGGCCTATATCGGCGTGCTGGGTTTCCTGCCCGGGCAGCGAGTCGATACCTACCTGCCGATCGTGATCTATATCGTCCTGTTCCTGCTGCTGTCGATCGTCCTGCGCCAGGCCATCGTGCACTGGCCCGGGCATTATCCGGCGCGACGGATCCTGAGCATGGTCCACGATTACACCGGCACCTCGTTCGGCCTGGTGGTCGGCGGGGAGGCGGCGTTGCCGCTGTACGCGGTGATGGTCTGGGTCAACCTGGGCAACGGCATGCGCTATGGCTCGCGCTACCTGGCGATTGCCACGGCCCTGGCGCTAATGGCGCTGTTGGTGGTCTATCGCCTGACGCCGCTGTGGCAGGCGCAACCCTTCATGGTGCTGATGCTGCTGATCACCAGCACGGTGATCCCGGTCTACGCCCATATCTTGCTGGAGCGCACGCGCAAGGCTTCGGAAGAGGCGATTGCCGCCAACCTGGAAAAGTCGCGTTTTCTCGCCCAGGCCAGCCACGACCTGCGCCAGCCGATCCACTCCATCGGCCTGTTCACCGCCTGCCTGCGCGAGGCGCGCCTGGGCGACGAAGAGCGGCGCCTGGTGGATAACATCGACCGCTCGCTGCTCAACGTCTCGCAATTGTTCCGCTCGATTCTCGACCTCTACACCCTCGACAACGGGCGGGTGCAACCCCGTTTCCAGACCCTGCACCTGGGCGAATTCCTCGCCGACCAGATGCGGCAGAACGCCGAAGCCGCGCGTTGGGCCGGGGTCGAGCTGCGCCTGCGCCCCTGTTCGCACTGGGTCCGGGCGGACCCGGCGCTGCTCGCCACCATGGTCCAGAACGTGCTGTCCAACTGCTTCAAGTACGCGGCGCGGCGACCGGTGCTGATTGGCGTGCGCCAGCGCGGCGCGGGGCTGGCCATCGTCATCTATGACCAGGGCCGGGGGATTGCCGAGGAACACCTGCCGAACCTGTTCGAGGAGTTCTATCGGGTGCGCGAGCTACGGGACAAGGACGTCGAAGGCGTGGGCCTGGGCCTGTCCATCGTCAAGCGCCTGGGGCAGTTGATGGGGCTCGAAGTGGCGATCCGTTCGCGGCTGGGCCACGGCACCGCGGTGAGCCTGTACGGGTTGCCCCTGGCGCCACCGCAGTTGCAAGCCGCCAGCCTCGACGAGGCGCGGCAGGCGGGGCTGCTGACCGGCTTGAAAGTGTGCCTGGTGGAGGATGATCGCAATGTGCTGCTGGCCACCTCGGCCTTGCTCGAGCGCTGGGGCTGTGTGGTCCAGGCCGAGCTTTGCGGTAAGGATCTGGTCAGCGACTGCGACATCATCATCGCCGACTATGACCTGGGCAACCACGCCACGGGCATCGAGTGCATCGACAGCCTGCGCCGGCAGCGCGGCTGGGCGGTGCCGGCGCTGATCCTCACCGGGCATGAGGTGGAGAAGATCCAGGCCGCGTTGCACGACCGCAATATCGCCATCCTGTCCAAGCCGGTGCGCCCGGCGGAACTGCGCGGCAGCTTGCGGGCGCTGCGCCAGCATTCTGCGCCGGCGGTCATGCCCGAGGCGTGACAGGACGGTTCAGCGGGCAGCGGCCACTCCCCGTGCCGAGGCAAGGGGAGTGGCGGTACATGACTGCCCAGGTTTTGCCGATCACTGCGCGCACACCTCCCGCACACAGTCGCGCAACCAGCGATGCGCCGGGTCGCTGTTCATGCGTGGATGCCAGAGCATGGACACGGTGATTTCCGGCGTGTCCAGCGGCAGGGCGAAGCTGTGCAGGCCGCTGCGCAGGTTGTGGGTGTGACGCTCGGGGACGGCGGCGATCAGGTCCGAAGCGCGGACCAGGGCCAGGGCGGCGGAGAAACCGCCAACGACGCTGGCGATATCGC
This sequence comes from Pseudomonas sp. GW821-FHT02B10, assembly GCF_059421865.1. Classification (NCBI taxonomy): domain Bacteria; kingdom Pseudomonadati; phylum Pseudomonadota; class Gammaproteobacteria; order Pseudomonadales; family Pseudomonadaceae; genus Pseudomonas; species Pseudomonas sp. GW821-FHT02B10. The sequence continues at coordinate 168,970 of NZ_JBWKVU010000012.1, forward strand.
GCGCCAGGCCCGCCGCCTGCAACGCATCGTCCACCAGCCCGCGACCTGGGCCCTGGCGCGATACCAGCACATGCTCGCCGGCGGCGTAACGGGCAGCGCTGATCGGCCCGCGGCTCAGCGGATGGCCGTTGCGTACCACACCGATAAAACGATCGCGGAACAGCGCGCGGGTATGGATTTCCGGGCTGGCGTTGGCGTCCACCACGCCGGTGTCGAGGTCGACCGTGCCGTCGCGCAGGGGCGTGCTGTCCTTGCTGGTTTTCTGCATGAAATGCAGGCGCACCCCAGGGGCTTCGGCGCGCAGGCGAGCGACCAGGGCCGGGCCAAAGTTCTCGACGAAACCGTCGCTGCTGCGCAGGGTGAAGGTGCGCGCCAGGCGCTGCAGGTCGAGCCGTTCGACGGGGCGCAACATGGCTTCGGCGTCCTGCACCAGGTGGCCGACCCGCTCGCGCAGTTCCAGGGCGCGCGGGGTCGGCACCAGGCCGCGGCCGGCGCGTACCAGCAGCGGATCGCCGGTGGTTTCGCGCAGGCGCGCCAGGGCCCGGCTCATCGCCGACGGGCTTAGCCGCAGGCGCTGGGCGGCGCGCGCCACACTGCCTTCGGCGAGCAGCACGTCGAGGGTGATCAGCAGATTGAGATCGGGTGTGGACATGGCGGCGGCCCCGTCTGGCGTAGAAAGTGATATGGCGTCAGACGCACGAATAACCTGCAAAGGCTGCGCCTTCCGCCATGTTAGACCGCGGGCTAGATTGGCGACAGCGCCGTTTCGCGCGGGTCAGAGCGGGAGTGCAGAGTGAAGCCAGTCAGTAGCGGAACAGAACCGGACGTTGTGTCAGTCGGCTGGGCGTTGGCCAGCCTGTCGCTGTCGATGTTGCTGGCGTCGCTGGGCACCAGCATCGCCAATGTGGGCTTGCCGACCCTGGTGCAGGCGTTCGGGGCGAGCTTCCAGCAGGTGCAGTGGGTGGTCCTTGCCTACCTGCTGGCGATGACCGCGCTGATCGTCAGTGTTGGCCGGCTCGGCGACCTGTTGGGACGGCGGCGCCTGCTGCTGGTGGGGATCCTGCTGTTCACCCTGGCCTCGATGCTCTGCGCCGCCGCCCCGACGCTGGGGATGCTGATCGGCGCCCGGGCACTGCAGGGCGTCGGCGCGGCGATCATGATGGCGCTGACCCTGGCCCTGGTTGGCGAGACGGTCAGCAAGGCCCGCACCGGCAGCGCCATGGGCCTGCTGGGCACGATGTCGGCGATCGGCACCGCCCTCGGCCCGTCCCTGGGCGGGGGATTGATCGCCGGGTTCGGCTGGCAGGCGTTGTTCCTGGCCTGTGTGCCGTTAGGCGGGCTGACCTGGGTGCTGGCTTATCGGTATCTGCCGGCTGCTGGTCAGGCGCGGGCCCTTGAACGAGGCGCGTTCGATCCGCTGGGCACCTTGCTGCTGGCCCTCACGCTGCTGGCCTACGGGCTGGCCATGACCCTGGGCCGCGGCCATTTCGGCCTGCTCAACGCCGGGCTGCTGTTGGCGGCGCTGATGGCGGCCGGCCTGTTTGTCTGGGTGGAAGCGCGGGTGGCCGCGCCGCTGATACGCCTGGCGCTGTTTCGCGATGCGGCCTTGAGCGGCAGCCTGGCCATGAGTGCGCTGGTCTCGACGGTGATGATGGCGACGCTGGTGGTCGGGCCTTTTTACCTGGCCCACGGGCTCGGGCTGGAAACCTTCGCGGTGGGCCTGGCGATGTCGCTCGGCCCCTGTGTCACCGCGCTGAGCGGCGTGCCGGCCGGGCGCATCGCCGATCGTTTGGGCGTGCGGCCGATGATTCTCGCCGGTCTCGGCGCCATGGTCCTCGGTTGCCTGATGCTGGCCTTGCTGCCGGCGAGCCTGGGCATTGGCGGCTACCTGGCGCCCATCGTTGTCATCACCCTGGGCTATGCGACGTTTCAGACCGCCAACAACACCGCGGTGATGAGCGAGGTGGGCGCCGAACAGCGCGGGGTGATTTCCGGCCTGCTCAACCTGTCGCGCAACCTCGGGCTGATCACCGGCGCCTCGCTGATGGGCGCGCTGTTCGCCGCGGTGACAGGGGACCTGAGCACGGCAAGCGCCGAGGCCGTCGGCAGTGGTATGGGCTTCACCTTCGCCCTGGCCGCGGGGCTGGTGGTCATGGCGTTGTCTGTTGCGCTGGCCAGCCAGCTGCGTGGGCGGCAGGCAGTGGATTCGACGGTTTAGCCCGCAGGCAGCGTCAGCCGACCGCAAACATCTTCTGTAGGAGCGAGGCTTGCCCGCGATAGAGCCATTACATACAACCCGCTTCTTGCGTCGGACCAGAGTCCGTCATCGCGGGCAAGCCTCGCTCCTACAGAGGCGTGGCGGGGAGCGGCCGCGATTGCGTGGGACAATCGCGGGCCGTTCCTGGTCCGGTGGTTTTATTGGGCGCTCTCGACGTTCACCGCGTCGTTGTTTGCGCCTTTCCTGACGGTGCCGTTGGTGGTTGAGCAATTGGGCCTGTAGGTACCGACAATGGTGTAGTTGCGCTCCAGGTCGTCGTTCTGGCAGCGTTCGCGCCTGGCGTAACCCAGGTTGATCGGGTCGTAGCGGGCCTCGGGTTCGCGCAAGGGATGAGGCGCCTTCAATTGGGGGATGTCCATTCTCAAAAACACACTGGCATGGACCTTGTCTCGTTCCACCGGTTTGCGGCGAATCAGCCCGGCTTCCTTATAGGCGGAACTGATCACGTATTTGGCATCGTGGAATTCATCATGCAGCGGACCGCCGATGCACTCGGCCGGCCAGCTCGTGCTGTTGGCGAATAGGCCGTCGCTCTCGAGGTTTTTCAGCATCCAGCGCAGCGGGATGGTCTCCAGTCCCTGGCCACCCTTGGCATACGGGCTTTCACCGCACTTGGCGGTGTCCGGGTCATTGAGGTAGCCGCCCCCCACATCGGCATGCACGCCGGCGAACCACACCTCTTCCAGTACCTGTGACTTCGATTGCTGCAGGCCGAAACGCAGCAGGCGGAACGACGCCCTCTGTTCGTCCAGGGACATGGCGTGGTAACCGCGCTCGGCATACAGCTCCAGGCGGTGTTCGTCGGGCTCTTCCTTCAGGTTGGTGCCCACCGCCGGCACGGTGTCGAATACACCGATGACTTTGACCACGACCTTTTTTTCGTCTTTTTTAGCCGGGTCGTCTCCGTAGACCCGGATGCCGTTGGCGTCTTGATAGTTCTTCAGGCGCTTGCGCAGCGTGTCATCGAAGCCGGGTACACCATCGTTGCGCGACTTGTAGATGTCGTACATGTCTTCGACCACATCGTGCATATGGCCGGTCCAGCCCCACAGGAGGCTGTTGTCCCAGTAATCGGCCTTCAGGTTGCTGGGCAGGCCGGCGACTTCGATAAAACCGTTCAACGAACGTGCGGTGAAGGCTCCCCGGCTGAACCCGAAGATATAGATCTCGTCACCGGGCCGGTAAGCCTCGATCAGAAAGCGGTAGGCCTGGCGGATATTCAGGCTGACCCCGCTGCCGAACAGGGCACCGAAGGGAGTAGTAATACTGGTGGCCACGCCCTTGTCGTAATAAGGAATGACCCTGGCCCCGCTATTGGCCTGTTCGAGCGCCTGGTTATACATGCGCCAGATATTGGTGTTGTCCTTTTTGGTGTTTTCCGTGCCATCGAGCAGCACCACCAGTTTTCTGGGGCCTTGGTTGTTGTACAGGCACTTGTTGAGTCGCTGCCAGAGTTTGCGGACTTTGCGGTAGCCGTCTTCGACGCCCCCGGCGGCTTTGGCGTCGGAATCCTTACATTCTGGTGTCTTTGCCGCCTGGGGGGATATTCGGGTTTTTGCCAGTAGCTGGCGGTCCAGGGTTTGTGTGGTTTGCAGGTTGATCGCGCTGTACTGCGAGGTGGAACAGGCTGACAGGAGGGCGAGGCTCAACAGAAGGGCGATGCGCATTTCGAAGGTCTCCGTGACCGGATACGGAAGGCGTGGCAATGCAGCCGATGGAGGTCGGTGAGGGTGCCCCGCTGGCTGCTCAAGTGAACCTAGTCGAAGGTTGTCAAAATGCCATCATCGGGTCGGAATCAGGTTCCCCAAAGCGACGCCAGCGCCATGAGCGGAGAGGGCGTGCCAGGAATCACCCCACGCTTTCCCCTGCCAGCAACGCGCTGTAGGCCCGCAACCGCCGCACGAATTCACTCACCGAACCCTGGGAAACATAGGCCTGCTTGAGGAGGAACGCGGCGTACTCGGCCATCCCAGGTTCGGCCGCGGTCAGCAGCTGCGCATGCTCCTCCAGGGTGGTCGGCCAGCCGCGCTCCTGTTCGCCGCGCAGCAGGTTGGCCGAACGTAGCGCCTTGCGCGCCGCGGCCCGTTGCAGGCGTTGCTGCTGCAACGGTTCGCGGCTTTGTTCCAGCTGCTGAGCGTAGCCTTCCAGCACTTGGGAGAAGTCGCCATTCAGTGCCAGGGCGATGGTCCGGCTCGGACGGAAGGGTTCGAAGCGCAGCCCCAGGTCATTGCCCCAGATGCAGCGGCACTGATGCTTGAGCCAGAAACCCCAGCGGTAGCGATTGTCGGGCGCCAGCACTTCGCTGAGCACACCGATGTCGAAATCGATCTTCGACACTTCCGGGTGCCGCGCCTCCAGCGCCTGCCGCGTCTGCTCCAGCCGCTGGCGCTCCGCGGGGCTCGGCGCCCAGGCCAGGACCAGGGTCACATCCAGGTCGGAGGTGCCCGGCCGCGCGTCGCCACGGGCCACGCTGCCGTAGAGGTACAGGCCATCGAGCAGCGCCGGAAAACGCCGCGAGAGCATCGCGCGCAACTCATCCACCAGGTGGCTGAACGCTGGTTGCAACGGCTGGTCGGGCAGGGACTGGATAAAACCTTCGGCGTCGACGCCTGGGTACTGCGACATGGTGATCTCGGTGGGGCAATGGCGATGAAAACCGCCCGGGCCAGGCGGGCGATTGGCAGACAGTCTGGCTGACTTCACGGATCGCGCAAGCCGGCGCGGTTCAACGCCACGCCGTCACGGGTCGAGGCTTGCCAGATCGTTACCGAGGGGCGTCGGCGACTCGCCGTTGATCGCGCACAACAGCGCCGTGATGGCTTCCCCCTCGACCATGCCGCGCTCTTGCAGCAGGTCCGCCACCGCGCCGACCGCCGGCCAGTAGCGATGCACCAGGCAACTGGCGCGGGCCAGGGCCCGGGATTCGGCGTCGAGCAGCTTGCGCGGTGGCAGCAGGCTGATCAGCTCATGAGCGCGGCTCAGGTCGCCGCGGCCGCTGCCTCTTATCAGCCTGTCGGATCGGCCATGGCGGTAGATCGCTTCGGCCACCGGGCCGGCAAAGCAATGCAGCAGGTCGCGCTCGATGGACTCAATCATCGATGGCAGGTATTCGGCGATCCCCGGGGCGTCGAAGGCCGGGCGCGGGACCAGGTAATCGGCTTCCACCAACCCCTCTACATAGCGCGGGTTGCCCCGCCGATCGAGCATCGGACCCGCGTCGGCTTCGGCCCTGGTGCGCACGGTAATGCGGGCGATCGGCTGACCGTTCCACCAGAAGGCCAGGGCGTGGCCGGCTTCGTGGATGGCCGTGCAACGCGGGCGCTGGTTCATGGTCTTCTCCCGTGCTCTGTACGCGTCGGGCGGACGAAAAAGGCGGGGCATCAGTCGCAAAAGCCGTCAGAGCCCCCGCGGGGCTGTCCCTATCATTGGCTTCGGCCTTGGGCCCCGGGTAAAAGTTTGTCCCTATCAACAACCAATAGTCCGGCTATTAGCGATCCGCCACAGAGGGTCTAGCCTTAATTCAGCGCTGGCGCGAGCCGGCCGGATGAGACCTGATCAAGAGATAACGAAGAACGAGTCAGAAGCGTACTGGGCTTACCGTGGGCCACCGTCCTGGCAACTCGCTTGCCGCTCTGCAGCATGCCCTGTGGCCACACCCATCAGTTGAGCGAACTGTGAGCCCCGCAACCTATGTCATTGCTTTCGCCTGTCGCTATTTCGCGCCCATCCGGGGGCGGATAGCTGGATGAACACGACCAAAGGTAGCTCCTCATGGCAAACGAATCGAAATGCCCGTTCAACCACGCCGCCGGCGGTGGGGTAACCAACCGCGACTGGTGGCCGAACCAACTGAACCTGAAGATCCTGCACCAGCACTCGTCCCTGTCCGACCCCATGGGCGAGGACTTCAACTATGCCGAAGCCTTCAAGCGCCTGGATTTTCAGGCCCTGAAACAAGACCTGCATGCGCTGATGACCGACTCCCAGGACTGGTGGCCCGCCGACTTCGGCCACTATGGGCCGCTGTTCATCCGCATGGCCTGGCACAGCGCCGGGACCTACCGCGTCGGTGACGGCCGTGGCGGCGCCGGTTCTGGCCAGCAGCGTTTCGCCCCGCTCAACAGCTGGCCGGATAACGTCAGCCTCGACAAGGCGCGCCGGCTGCTGTGGCCGATCAAGCAGAAGTACGGCCGCAACATCTCCTGGGCCGACCTGATCGTACTCACCGGCAACGTCGCCCTGGAATCCATGGGCTTCAAGACCTTCGGTTTTTCCGGCGGTCGCCCGGACGCCTGGGAGCCGGACGAAGACGTCTATTGGGGCTCGGAAAACAAATGGCTGGGCGGCGACACCCGCTATGGCAAACCGGATAAAGCCGCCATGCAAGAACCCGGCGAGGGCCAACTGGTGGCCGAGCCTGGCAATGAAGAAAGCCGCACCGACCAGGGGCGCAATCTGGAAAACCCCCTGGCCGCGGTGCAGATGGGCCTGATCTATGTGAACCCCGAAGGCCCCGAGGGCAACCCGGACCCGGTGGCCGCCGGGGTGGATATCCGCGAAACCTTCGCCCGCATGGCGATGAACGACGAAGAAACCGTGGCCCTGATCGCCGGCGGCCACGCCTTCGGCAAGACCCACGGCGCCGGCCCCGCCGACAATGTCGGCGCCGAACCCGAAGCCGCCGGCCTGGAACTGCAGGGCCTGGGCTGGAAGAGCACTTTCGGCAGTGGCAAGGGCGCCGACACCATCACCAGCGGCCTGGAAGTGACCTGGACCACCACGCCCACCCGCTGGAGCAACAACTACCTGGAAAACCTGTTCGGCTTCGAGTGGGAACTGACCAAGAGCCCGGCGGGCGCGCACCAGTGGACGCCCAAAGGTGGCGCCGGCGCCGGCATCATCCCCGATGCCCACGACCCCTCCAAGCGGCGCAACCCGACCATGCTGACCACCGACCTGTCGCTGCGCTTCGACCCGATCTACGAGCCGATCTCGCGACGCTTCCTGGCGAACCCTGATCAGCTTGCCGACGCCTTTGCCCGCGCCTGGTTCAAGCTGATCCACCGCGACATGGGCCCGCTCTCGCGCTACCTCGGCCCGGAACTGCCCCACGAAGAACTGCTGTGGCAAGACCCGATCCCTGCGGTGGACCATGCCCTGGTCAACGACAGCGATATCGCCGCACTCAAGGCCAAATTGCTGGCCTCGGGCCTGTCGGTGTCGCAACTGGTGTCCACCGCCTGGGCGGCGGCTTCCAGCTTCCGTGGCTCCGACAAACGCGGCGGCGCCAACGGCGGGCGCCTGCGCCTGGCCCCGCAAAAGGACTGGCCAGTCAACCAGCCCGAGCAACTGGCCAAGGTGCTGGCGACCCTCGAAGGGGTCCAGAAGGACTTCAACAGTGCGCAATCCGGTGGCAAGAAAGTCTCCCTGGCCGACCTGATCGTGCTCGGCGGTAGCGCCGGCATCGAACAGGCCGCGAAAAACACCGGCCTCGACATCAGCGTGCCGTTCTCCCCAGGGCGCATGGACGCCAGCCAGGAGCAGACGGACGTCGAGTCGTTCGGCTACCTCGAACCCATCGCCGATGGTTTTCGCAACTACCTCAAGACCCGCTACGCGGTACCGGCCGAAGCGCTGCTGATCGACAAGGCGCAACTGCTGACCCTCACCGCCCCCCAAATGACGGTGCTGATCGGCGGCCTGCGCGTGCTCGACATCAATGTCGGCCACACCCCCCACGGCGTCTTCACCACACGGCCGGGCGCGCTGACCAACGACTTCTTCGTCAACCTGCTGGACATGGGCGTGGAATGGAAACCTGTCTCCGACGCCCAACAAGAGTTCGAAGCCCGCGACCGCAAGACCGGCCAGGTCAAATGGACCGGCACCCGCGTCGACCTGGTCTTCGGCTCCAACGCCCAGTTGCGGGCCCTGGCCGAGGTCTATGCCAGTGCGGATGCGCAGGGGCAGTTCGTGCAGGACTTTGTCGCGGCGTGGGTCAAGGTGATGAACCTGGATCGGTTTGATTTGCGGTGAGGAGGGCGCCTTAAGGTCTGGAAACAGGGCTCTCGACCTGATGGTTCAGGTCGGGGGCACCCGGCCGGAGGTAGGCGCGTCATAAACCATTCGGTGTTTTGAAAGTTGCTAACGCCTCCCAGTGTGGAGGCGTTTTTTTGTCCGAGGGGAAGGTGCAGTGACTGTTCGCGGGGTGGAGATTGCCTGGGCTCATTGGGGCAGGACGGGGATATCCACCTCTTGATAGGTGTCGACAACCTGTCCTTTCTCTGGCTACTCAAGTGCATTTGATCTGATCAGGATCAGGTTTTCCTTACGGCAATTTTGGATAATTCCTACCCCTATACCTTCGTCTCTTTGGGTATGGTGGCAAGCCTGATTTGGACGCCTGATGTGGCGGCCACAGGCCCATCGGATCAGGCGTCGAGAACATGCAAGCGGTGTGAGTGCGGAGTTGACCCTCGTGCATTTTTACAAATAGGCTGCTGCCCTGATGTGCTGCCTGGGCAGATGAACAGTGCTGGATTGTTCAGTCATTTCCGGGGCGGAGCCAGGTATCAGTCCAGGTATTACAAGGTGCGGTTGACGCTTGGTATTGGATGCCAAGTTCATACACCGGGCGCCTCAATACGTTGACCAAGGATGAGTCATATGCGTCAAAGGGATTTGAGATTCACCTTCTCCGTGCTGTCCGGCCGGATGGAGTTCGAGGTCGTAGAGTTCACCCTGGAAGAAGCCATTTGCGAGCCTTATCGGCTGACGCTCGAACTGGCCAGCGACAACCCCGCCATCGATTTTGCCCAGGTCCTCGATCAGCCGGCGTTGCTGACCATCTGGCAAGGCACCACGGCTGTCCGTCATGTGCATGGCATGGTCTCCCGCTTCACCCAGGGCAAAACCGGGTTCCGCCGCACACGTTACCGTGTCGTGGTCGAGCCACAGCTGGCCCGACTGGCCCTGAGTTCCGACTGGCGGATCTTCCAGCAGAAAAACGTGCCCGAAATACTCAAGTCGGTATTGGCCGAGCACGGCATCCTGGATTATCAGCAGAGCACTCATACCGAGCACCTGCCCCGCGAATATTGTGTCCAGGCCGGGGACACCGACCTTTATTGGTTCGACAGGCTTTCCACCGAAGAAGGCCTGTTCTACTACTTCAAATCCGACGCGACCTCCCACACGCTGATCCAGAGCGACAAACTCTACGTTCAGAAGCGCATCCAGGGTGATCCGGTGCTGTACAGCGCACAGCCGGCTGCAGATGCCACGCGACCGGTGCTGTATGCGTTCAGCTACACGGAAAACGTCCGCACGGCCGAACAGACCCAGCGCGACTACACCTTCAAGCGTCCGGCTTTCGACCAGCAACAGCGTCTTGTCGGCGAAGAGCTGCAACACCAGGCCCGGCACTATGAACGCTACGATTATCCAGGGCGCTACAAGGCCAGCGCGGCCGGCAAACCCTTCACTGAAAACCGCCTGCGTGGCCACCGTCGGGACGCCCAGGGCGCCCTGGTCGAAGGTGACGATCCGCGTTTGATCCCGGGTCTTTCCTTCCAGTTGACGGGCCACCCTCGGCAAGACTTCAACCGCTGGTGGCGCTCGGTTCGCATTACCCACCGAGGCGTGCAGCACGCCAGCCAGCAGGAAGAGTCCGCCGACGCCGAAATGGGCGTGAGCTACGACTTCACCGCCGAGATCATTCCCGAAGAACTGGAATGGCGCCCAGCACCCCTGCCCAAGCCCCGTATCGACGGGCCGCAGATCGCCAGCGTGGTGGGCCCGGAAGGCGAGGAGATCCACACCGACGAGTTTGGCCGGGTCAAGGTCCAGTTCCCCTGGGACCGGGAGGGCCGGAGCAACGAATTCAGTTCCTGCTGGGTCCGGGTCTCGCAGAACTGGGCCGGTGCTGACTGGGGCCATATGGCGATCCCGCGTATCGGCCAGGAAGTCATAGTCGATTATCTCGATGGCGACTGCGACCAGCCGATCATCACCGGCCGCACCTACCGTGCGAGCAACATGCCGCCGTACCCACTGCCCAATCACAAGATCCTCAGCACCATCAAGAGCAAGGAATACAAAGGCAGCCGTGCCAACGAACTACGCATCGATGACACCACCAAGCAAATCAGCGCGGCCCTGATGAGCGATCACGGCAGCACCGCGCTGCACCTGGGGTACCTGACCCACCCGCGCCCCGACGGTGGTGCGCCACGGGGTGAAGGTTTCGAGCTGCGCACCGACGAGCATGGTGCGTTGCGCGCAGCCAAGGGGCTGTTGCTCAGCACCGAAGAACAGTTGAATGCCGGCGGTGGCCACCTTGACCGTGACACCGTCGTTCAAGTGCTGGAGGCTGCGCTGCAACTGGCCAAGGGCCTGGGAGACTATGCCGCCGATCACCAGGGCATCGACCACGACACCGATCCTCAGAAAGCCCTCAGTGAAGCGGTTCGCGATCTGGGGCATGGCGCCAACGATGAGTCGGGCAAAACCAACGGTGGCATACCGGCCATCGCCCTGAGCGGCCAGGCGGGTATCGCTGCCGCCTCTCCCAACAGCGTCACGCTGGCGGCCGGGGAGCATATCGACAGCGTGGCCCAGCAGAACCAGCAACTGACTTCAGGCCAGAAGTTCGTGGTCAACGCCGGCACCGACCTCGGGCTGTTCGCCCAAGGCGGGGAGATGCGCCATATCGCTCACCAGGGGCCAATGTTGCTGCAGGCGCAGAAGAACACCATCCGCCTGGAGGCGGACCAGAGCGTAGAGGTCAGTGCAAGCAATCAGCACGTGCTGATTGCCGCGAAGGAGCACATCACCCTGATGTGTGGTGGCGCCTACCTCACCCTCAAGGGCGGCAACATCGAGCTGGGAATGCCGGGCAACTTCATTGTCAAGGCGGCCAAGCACAGTCACGTCGGACCGGCACACGCCTCGACCACCTTCAACACCTGGGACTCCACGCCGTTTGACGATGCCTTTGTCCTGCGTGACGAAAACACCTTGGAGCCCCTGGCCAATACGGCTGTAGAGCTGCTGCGTGGCGACGGAGCCCCGCTTAAGCTCACTACCGACGCTCAGGGTCGTTTGCCGAGGCAACAGGACCTGGCCATGGATCGGGTTCAAATACGTGTTTTGGCCAAGGGAGCCAGTATCAAGGGTGCCAGGGAGTCCACCACATGAGCAGCGAAGCGAATACCCAGGAAGTGATAGTCCCGCGTGCGCGCGACAACCTGGGCCGTCCCATCTACACCAGTCAGCTCACCCGCACTGAGGATCAGCGCGACAAGGTGTTACTTGTGAAGCAGCAGGTCACCATTCCGGTGATTTTCATTCCCGGCATCATGGGGACCAACCTGCGCAACAAGAAGACCTTGAACAGTGTCTGGAGTCCGCCCAACGCGTCGTTCAGCCTTGGCGATATCGCGGGTGCCCTGGGAGCATTGTTTGTCTGGGGTTTCCGGGGGCCGAAAAGACGACAGGAGTTGCTCAAGGCCGATGATGTCGAGGTCGATGATCGTGGAACGGTCGATCCCGGCGCATCGGGGCTGAGCGAGGAGGCCGCACGGATGCGCGGTTGGGGCAAGGTCATGCGCACCTCCTATAACCCGATCATGGCGCTGCTGGAAAACCGGCTGGATCATATCGTCAAACAACGCGAGCTTCAGGGATGGTGGAAAGCTGAAAGCCTGCGCCCGCCTGCCGACTATGGCGAAGAGTTGGGCAATGCCGCCCCCCTTAGCAGCGACGAGCTGAGCGCGGCGGGCAAGTATCAGTTCGATGTCTGGTGCGCAGGCTACAACTGGCTGCAATCCAACCGTCAATCCGGCCAGGACGTGCGCGACTATATCGAGAACACGGTATTGCCTTTCTATCGCGAGAAGGGCGGGGTCGACCCTGAGCAACTGGCGCGGACCAAGGTCATTGTGGTCACTCACTCGATGGGTGGCCTGGTGGCCCGATCGCTGACTCAACTGCATGGCTACAAGCGGGTGCTGGGCGTGGTCCATGGTGTGCTGCCCGCGCTTGGCTCATCGGCCATCTATCACCATGTGCGCTGTGGCTACGAAGGGGTGCCCCAGGTTGTCCTCGGCGCCAACGCCGGTGAAGTCACGGCGGTAGTGGCCAACTCGCCCGGCGCGTTGGAACTGACCCCCTCCGCGGAGTACCGGGAAGGGCGCCCTTGGCTGTTCCTGTGCGATGCACAGGGGCAGGTCATGAAGGACATCGATGGAACGCCTCGTGCTTATCCTCAGCAGCGCGACCCTTATGAGGAGATCTATAAGAGTTCAGCCTGGTATGGGTTGGTGCCGGAGCAGAATACTAAGTACCTCAATATGTCGGATGGCCTCAGTAATGCTGACGTGATGGGACCACGAGTAGTTTTCAAAAGGCTGATTGACTCTGTAGCCAAATTTCATCGTGAACTTGCGGCGGCTGGGTATTACCCCGAAACCTACGCTCATTATGGCGCCGACGACTCCCCTGACAGGCACAGTTGGCGGGACATGATCTGGCAAGGCGATTCAACTTCCCTGGAGTCATCCGGTTCTACCGTCAAGGATGATGAGAATGGCAGTTACAACGGCTGGTTTCGCCGAGGTCTGCCTTCGGTTGTTGAGGGCCCTTTACGGTCCGCAATGTCCCAGGAGTCATTCGGCAGCGGCGGGGACGGGACCGTTCCGACCGACTCCGGACTGGCCCCCGGCAAAGCCGGCATCAAGGCCAGCTTCCGCCAGGGCGGCAAGGGCGTCGGGCAGTACAACACCGACAAAGGCTACGAACATCAAAAAAGCTACAACGACAAACGTGCCCAATGGGCCACTCTCTATGGCGTTATCAAGATTGCCCAGCATGCTGACTGGGCAGGAGGTTCATGATGCGCCGGCGTCAGTTCTTCGCTGTTCTTGGCATGGTCGCCTTGACCAGTATCACCAGTTGCACATCATTCTCCTCTTCTCGGAACTCTTCCATGGACAAGACCGGATGGATCACCCATTGCTTCGGCAGATTCCTGATTGATTTGCCGCCCCAAGCGGAAGTCAGAGCGGGGTATTACTTGCGTGGGCAGGTTATTGAGCCACTAAAGGACGATCTCGCTGCATTCACGTCCAGGATCGATCAGCATGAGCAGGAGCTTAAACGGCAGCAGCATGATACGAAGGGAAGCATGTTTGTGCGCCGGTATGATCTGGGCAAAGGCTCAACCGGGATACTGTCTTGGGCTTCCGATGCCAGCATCGAGTCGTATTACCTGTACGCCTATGCTGTTTCAGAACCTGTGTGGCAGCCTTATTACTGGAGGATTGAGATGGAGCCAGATCGCGAGCCTCGTGGCATTGAGGTCGCGAAGAACCTGGTACGCGATCTTCGCTCTCGCGAACCCAGTGAAATTCCCACCGAGCCGGGGTTTTGCATTGATCGTGGCTATATCGCAGGCAATCACTTCCAGAGCGAACGTTTCGATATTGGCGTGACTTTCCCGGATCATCCCGGTGCTCATTTCGAATTCAGTTCCAGCACCGGCGCAGAAGAGAACCGCCTGCTGGATCGTGTGGGAGGTTTCCTAGCAGGTGCCGCCAGGGCTGTTACGGGTATCGAGACCCTGCGTAAAAGGGAGCGGGGCGGTCCGGTTCCCGCTGACGAATACCTGTTGGCTGGCACCGACAAGGGGCAGCGCATCTATACGTTCGCCTGGGAAGCTCAAGGCAAAGACGGCTCTATCACCGAGCCAAATATCTCAGCTGCCCTTGGCGTACTCGAGCGTAGCCCTGACAGCAGCGGCAAACTACCTGCGCCCCCATTCAAGTCAGACAAAGAAGCGCTGGAATTGTGGGACACCATCATTGGCTCTATCCGCTTGCGCCCGGTGTCTTCTGCGCCGCGTGGCAGTAACGCAGGCAGCCCCGCTCCAACTGCCCCAACGGGGAATACGAAGGCCGTGGATGACGATTACGCCATCGAGAGATTCCTGGCCGACCTGAAGCCGAACAACAACTGGATGGATGAGTTGTAGGAGCTTTGTCGGCATCAGTACGCGTTGGGGCAGAGGGTACTTCTCTCTCTGGATCATCACTCTTCACAGCCGACACTTTTCCTTCGGCGGGCATAAAGCCTGCCGAGGCAGAAGTGTCGGGTGGTACAGCGGAAAAGGACTAGACGTGAACATCATTCGAGATGATAAGGACCGCAGGGATAACGGCCGGTTTCACCGAGATTTGCCATCGATTGTCGAAGTCCTCCAGCAGTTAGAAGATTCATGATGCGTGCCCATCAGTTCCTCACTGTTCTTGGCATCGTTGCCCTGACCGGGATAACCAGTTGCACATTATTTTCTTCTTCTCGGGACCCAGTCATGGACAAGAGCGGATGGATCACCCATTGCTTTGGCAGATACCTGATCGATTTGCCGCCCCAAGCGGAAGTCAGAGCGGGTTACTACCTGTGGGGTGACAATATTGAGGCTCTCGACGAAACGCCTGCGGCCTTGGCCACCAAAATCAATCAGAGTGAGCAGGAATTAAAAAGCCAACAACATGACTCGAAGGGCAGTATGTTTCTTCGCCGGTTGGATTTTGGTGCAGGTGCATCTGGATTGTTATCTTGGTCTTCGGAAGTCGCTTCTAAGGTATATCTTCTAGATACCTACGTTGTTTCTCACCCAACATGGCGTGCTTATAGATGGAAAGGAAATGTGTCGGCAGATAGAGAGCCTCGCGCCATAGAGCTTTCTACCCTTCTAGCCCGTAGTCTTCGCTCCCGTGAGCCTAATGAAGTTCCTTCCGAGCCCGGATTTTGCATTGATCGTGCCTATATCGCAGGCAACAGTTTCCAGAGCGAACGTTTCGATATCGGCGTGACTTTCCCGGATCATCCCGGCGCCCACTTCGAATTCACCTCCAGCACCGGAGCAGAAGAGAACCGTCTGCTGGATCGGGTGAGTGGTTTCCTCGCAGGTGCCGCCAGGATGGTGCTGGGGATCGAGACCCTGCGCAAAAGGGCGCGTGGTGGACCGGTTCCGGCCGACGAATACCTGTTGGCCAGTACTGATAAGGGGCAGCGTATCTATACCTTTGCCTGGGAAGCCCAGGGCAAGGATGGCTCGATCACCGAACCCAATATCTCCGCCGCGCTCGGCGTGCTTCAACGTAGCCCCGACAGCAACGGCAAGCTGCCAGCGCCGCCATTCAAATCAGACAAAGAAGCACTGGCGTTTTGGGACACCATCATCAGCTCCGTCCGCCTGCGCCCGGTGTCTTCGCGTGACGGTAATACAGCAGGCTCTTGAATATTTATCCTTCGGAGGGCGCAAGGCCCAAGGAGGGAGGAGTTTTTGTGAGTACAACGGAAAAGGAGCAGATATGGACATCATCCGACTCGGCGATTCCACCAGTCACGGGGGAACCGTGATTGAAGCGTTCAACCAGACCGACCTGAACGGCAAACCCATGGCCGGGGTCGGGCACAAGGTCACCTGCCCTCTATGCAAAGGTGTGTTTCCTATTGCCGAGGGCAGTGCCTTGCTGGATGTCGGCGGTGTTCCCGTGGCGCTCCATGGAATGAAAACCGCCTGTGGCGCCAGCCTGATCGCCAGCGGACCGAAAGGCGATGCTGAGAGTTAGTCAGGTAGAGGGTGATGCTTGCTTGGGGCTGGAGGGTGAACAGGGCGATCCCTTTTGAATCGATTGCAGAGGCGTTGCGGTACGTCGAGCAGGGCAGGTCAAAAGGCAAAGTCACCGTCACAATCAAATAGCGCACTACAAAACATGTCGGTAGAAAACGTAGATGCCACCCAGTATCAGGCTCCCGCGCCTGAACCAGAGCCGCCGCCCAACATACCCATACAGGAGCCGTTGCCACCGAAAGTCGCGCCTGCAGAAAAGCCGACGATCATCTGGCGCAGTTTGCTGCTTGAGCAGTAACGAGAAATGTTTCATTGCAATTGAAACAATGCTTGCTGCGTCACCGGCTCCCATCGGATGGCAAGTTCGCCGAAAACCACCATTCACAAAAGGGCCATCGGACGACCAGAGCCCCCGCGGACCAAGCCCCGCCAACCGCCGAACTATAATTAACAAGCACCCCATCTGCCCGGCGAGTACCGCTGCGCCTATCGGTTACCCCGCAAGCTCATCCGTCCGGCAGAGGGCAGTCCAACCAATGGGACGGGACGCCCAACTGATGACACGAGAGGGACCCGCCATGAAACTTCATTCCTTCCAGCATTACTCCCATGGTCTGGAAATGGCCGTTCACGATGCATGGGTCACCACCAAGGTGAGGTCGGCATTGACCTTTGCCGAATCGACCCGTGGTTTGCCTATCCATGTCAAAACCCATGCAGGCATGGTGACCTTGAGCGGTCGGCTCAACACGCATAAACAGTGTGAGCAGGCTGTTAGCCTGACCCGTGGGGTACACGGCGTCGCCGGCATCGATGCCAGCGACTTGCAGACCCATATGTTCACGCCGGGAAGCCTGCCTGAAGCGCCCAATGCTGAAGAGACCAGCGAATACCCTTCGCCGTCGGCGACGAAGAGGGACGACAAATGACCAAGGCGAAGGCTTGAGCGTCGCGCCGGGAGGCCAGGGCGGCGCTGGGTTCGCTAGCCTTTTCGGCGGGGCCTCAGGAGGATCGCTAGCACGTTGAAAGCCCTGCCCGGTCGGGTGGGGCTTTCTCTCAGTTGCCAAAGGGTTGCACCCAGCCAGGCTGTATCTGACCCGTTGCAATGCGCAGGCAGTCCCTTCAGCCCAGCGCGGCCAGCATCAAATCCAGATTCTCCACTGCCGCCCCTGCCGCGCCTTTGCCCAGGTTGTCGAACACCGCCGCCAGCAGCACCTGCCCCTCACCCTCGAACACCATCAAGCGCATAGCGTCCGTATCGTTCAGCACCTGCGGGTCAAGGCCCGTGAGTTCTTGTGCCTGCCGAAGCGACATCACCTGCACACAACCGCTGCCGACGTAGTGCTGTTCCAGGCAGGCATGAATGCGCGTGGCATCCACGCCTGGAGCGAGCAGGCGCAGCTGTAGAGGAATGGTCAGCACAATGCCCTGGCGAAAGGCACCGTAAGCCGGGACGAACAGCGGCCGTTCGCTCAGGCCACTGTGTTGCTGGATCTCCGGCACATGCTTGTGGGCCAGGCCCAGGCCATAGACCTGGAAAGGGGCGGCTTGGGACGCATTCGGCCCTTCATGGGCTTCGACCGCGGCGCGGCCGCCGCCGGAGTAACCGGAGATGGCGTTGATGCTGATCGGGTAGTCCTTCGGCAGCAGCCCGGCTTGCAGTAAGGGGCGCAGCAGGCCGATGGCGCCAGTGGGGTAGCAGCCGGGGTTGCTCACCCGTTTGGAAGTGGCGATGCGTTGTGCCTGTTGCGGGTGCATTTGCGCAAAGCCGTAGGTCCAGTGGGGGTGGGTGCGGTGCGCCGAGCTGGCGTCGATGACTCGCACGGCCGGGTTGCGAATACTGGCGACGGCATCGCGGGCGGCATCGTCGGGCAGGCAGAGCAGGGCGATGTCGCAGGCGTTGATGGCTTCGGCGCGGCGTTGCGGGTCTTTGCGCTGGTCGGCGGCGAGGGTCAGCAGGTGCAGGTCGCTGCGGCCCTGCAGGCGCTGGTGGATCTGCAACCCGGTGGTGCCCTGGTCGCCGTCGATAAATACGAGGGGTGTGCTCATGCTGTGTGCTCGCAAGAAGGAAGAGTTGGGCAAATCTTCCGGCCGCAGCTGAAATAGAGAAAGTTGAATTTAATAACGCTAAGCTTCAGTTTTTCTGAATCTGGAGCAGGCCATGCGTGAGATCAGCCTCGACCGGTTGCGCACCCTGGTGGCGATTGTCGACCTGGGGTCCTTTGCCGAAGCGGCCCGCGCGCTGAACCTGGCGCCGCCCACGGTCAGCCTGCATATCGCCGACCTGGAGGCGCGGGTGGGCGGCTCGCTGTTGTCGCGCACCCGGGGTCGGGTGCAGCCGTCGGCCATTGGCGAAACCCTGGTGGAACGGGCGCGGCGGCTGTTGGCCGATGCCGAGCAGGCGCTGGAGGATGTGCAGCGCCAGGTGCTGGGCCTGGCCGGGCGGGTGCGCCTCGGGGCATCCACCGGCGCCATCGCCCAGTTGCTGCCCCAGGCCCTGGAAACCCTCGGCCAGCGCCATCCGGGCATCGACCTGCAGGTGGCGGTGCTGACCTCCCAGGAGAGTTTGAAGAAGCTCGCCGAAGGTTCGCTGGATATCGGCCTGGTGGCCCTGCCGCAAACCCCGGTCAAGGGCTTGCGTATCGAGCCCTGGCGCAAGGACCCGGTCATGGCTTTCCTGCCGGCCCGCTGGCAATGCCCCGATCCGGTGACGCCGCAATGGCTGGCCGCCCAACCGCTGATCCTCAACGACCACAGCACCCGGTTGTCGCGCCTGACTTCGGAATGGTTCGCCCTGGGCGGCCAGCAACCCACGGCGCGCATCCAGCTCAACTACAACGATGCCATCAAGAGCCTGGTGGCCGCCGGTTATGGCGCCACCTTGCTGCCCCACGAAGCCGCCACGCCGCTGCCCGACACCCGGATCGCCATGCGCCCGTTGCAGCCGCCGCTGTGGCGCCAGCTGGGCATTGCCCATCGGGACGGAGAGGTGGAGCGCTCGACCCAGCATGTGCTGGAGGTGCTGTGGGGGCTGAGTGCCGATTGATAACGGAGCGCCTTAGCCCAGCAGGTGCCTGGAAATGTGCTTCGAGATTTCCACCATCGAAGTCTTGCCGGTGAATTCGAACTTCACCTGGCCCAGCGATGAAAAGTAGATCTCCAGTTCGGAGTCCAGGTCGAAGGTCCCGGAGGTTTCCACCGAGTAGGCGACGATGTTTTTGTAGGGCAGGGAGGTGAAGTCCTTTTTGCTGCCGGTGATGCCCTGCACATTGACCGCGATAATGCGCTTGTTGGTAAACACCACGCCGTCGCGCATGGCCTTATAGGCGTCGATCACCTGCTCGCCTTCCAGCAACAGGTCGCTGACCCGCTCGGCGTATTCGTCGTTTTGCTTGAGCTTGAAGAAGCCTTTGTTGTTGAAGTCGATCATGGGGAGCGTCCTTATTTTTGAAGTAATATTCCAGGTTTTTGCTAGCTGTTAAGGCGTATCGGACCCGGCTCAGGTTCCATCGCCGCTTGGGTACAGCGTTATACCAAGAGTTTGCTGGTAGCAGATACCAGTTAAGGCGATGTCTCCGATGGTCTTTGAATTATTCTGATCGACTTTTAACTGGAATTAATAATTCATGAGGTAGCTACTACTTTGGATTGCACATGATTCTTGGCATCACTGGAAGAGCAACTATTAGGAACTGAAAGGATGAAACGGATTTTAGCGGTATGGCTGTTGATTGCCGGCAACATGGGGAGTGTTGCCTATGCTGGGGGCAATATTACAGCGGCCCGGCAGTCGTTGAAGAATTACGGCCTTGGCTATTGCATCGTTAATCAGTTCAAAAATGAGTCCGATGTGAAGAGCGATATAGAGTCGGCTATTGGCGCCTATTCCTTCATGGGGAGTGGTATGCACACCATTCTTCAGAATGAAGATACCCTGGAGACTCTGCATAATCCTTATGATGCAACGACGAATTTTGTATTTTCCAGGTATGAGAAAACCCAAGTCAGTAGCAAATATACGGATAAGAAAGTCGTGTTCTATGCCTGCCTCGATATCTATAACTCCAAGGCGTTCGACGATTTTATCAAGACGCAGGACCCGTACATTACACAATGATGGGTAAAGAGCTGGCCGAGCGCGATATCCCATATCGCGCTCGCCACCCAGCCTTAAAACAACTTCCAGCTATAACTCAGCAACAACCGGTTCTCATTGATATCGGTCCGATAATTCGAGCGCGCCAGCACATTGCGCACCTTGATCCCCAGCCCGCCCAACGGGCCGGACTGGATCACGTAACCGATATCCAGGTCGCGCTCCCAGTCCTTGCCTTCATAACCCTTGCCGGTGTCGACGTTGTCGCCGCGGATGTAACGCACGGTGCTGGTCAGGCCGGGCAGGCCGCGGGCGGCGAAGTCGTAGTCGTAGCGCAGTTGCCAGGAGCGTTCGTCGGTGTAGGCGAACTCGTAGGTCGGCACTTCGTTGCCCAGCGGGGTGATGTTGGCGAAGACCCGGGGAAAGGCGCTGTCGCCGAACATGCCTTGGTAGCCGACGTAAAAGGTGTGGCCACCGCGCTTGGCCGACAGCAGGGAGAAGAAGGCCTGGTTGTCGATGGCGCCGAGCAGCTGTTTGCCGTCTTCTTCGCTGTCGTAGTAGCCGAGGTTGGCGCCGAGTATCCAGTTGCCCAGCGACTGGCTGTGTTTCAGGCCGAGGAAGCGCTGGTGGTAGATGTCTTCCAGCTGGCCGTACCAGGCGCTGACGCTGCTGCGTTTGTCGTTGAAGGCGTAGTCGGCGCCGGCGTAGTTGAAGGCGTCGCTGCTGACTGCGCGTTTCGGTACGTGGCCGAGCATGGCTTGCAGTTTGCCGTCGCCGGATTCGTTGCGCAGGCTGGTGGAGTGCAGGCGGCCGCCTTGCAGGGTCAGGCCGTCGATGTCGTTGGAGACGATGCTCGCGCCCTGGTAGGACGGCGGCAGCAGGCGGATGTCGCTGAAGCTGAGTACCGGCAGATTGGGTTGCAGTTCGCCGATGCGCAGTTCGCTTTTTGCCAGGCGCAGTTTCAGCGCCAGGCCGAGGCGGCTGTAGTTGTCGGCGGCTTCGCCATCCTCCTGTACCGGCAGCAGGCCGCTGTTGACCCGGCCCTTGCCGCTGTCGAGCTTGAGCCCCAGGGTGCCGATGGCATCCAGGCCCACGCCGAGGGTGCCGGGGGTGTAGCCGGACTTGAAGTTGAGGATAAAACCCTGGGCCCATTCCTGGGCCATGGACTGCTCGGTGCCGCGGATATCCGAATAGTCGCGGCTGAAGAAGTAGTTGCGGGCCTGGAGGGTGGCGGTGGCGTCCTTGATAAAACCGCCTTCTGCGGCCAGCAGCGGCTGGGGCGCGCTCAGGCACACCGCGCTGGCGCCTAGCGTGGCGAGGGTCTTTGCAGGTTTCATTGCTTTTACTCTTATTGTTATGGAAAGCAGTTCACTGCCCGGCAGGCTAGGGGCGGGTGTGGGGCGGGCGCTATCCGCTGCGTGCAGACCCGTATCCCTTTTCTGCAGGTGCGCTTTTTTGCGGTAAGGGGAGGTGGGCGCAACCGTGAGTCGGCTGCGCGCGAGGAGTCAGGTGTCGGGGTGTTCGGCGCGCAATTCGTCGATCATGCGCAAGCAGTGGCTGAGCCCCGCCGACACATCGCCGACCCGCCGGCTGATGATGATCGGCGAGGTGGCATTGGCTTCCAGCAGCGGGCTGAAGCCGATGTCGTCGCGGTGCAGCAATTGCACCGAGGCCGGCACCAGGGTGATGCCGATGCCGGCGCCCACCAGGCCGATGGCGGTCTGCAGTTCGTTGGTCCACTGCACGATGCGGATGTTCAGGCCGTGGGTGTTGAACAGCGCGATCACATGGTCGGCGTAGCTCGGGCGCGGGTTGCCGGGGTAGAGCACGAATGGCTCGTCGGCCAGTTGCGCGAGGCTCACCGGCTGGCCGATCAGCGGATGGCCGGCGGGCAGGGCGGCCACCAGGCGATCCTCGGTCTGCACCTTCTGCACGATGGCTGGGTCGTCGATGCGGATCCGCCCGAAGCCGATATCGATGCGCCCGGCCTTGAGCGCTTCCACCTGTTGCAGGGTGGTCATTTCCGACAGCCCCAGTTCCAGGGCCAGGGTCTCGTGGCTGCGCAGGCGGCGGATCAGTTCCGGCAGCAGGCCGTACAGGGTCGAGGGGGCAAAGCCGATGCCGAGCCAGGTCTTTTCGCCGTGGCCGATGCGCCGGGTGTTGTCGCAGACCTTGGCCAGTTGCTCCAGCAGCACGCTGGAATGCTCATAGAAAAAGCGCCCGGCTTCGGTCAGGCGCAACGGCCGGCCGCGCTCCAGCAGCAACACCCCGAGTTCCTCTTCCAGTTGCTGGATCTGCCGGCTCAGGGGCGGCTGGGCGATGTGCAGGCGCTCGGCGGCCTTGGTGAAGTTGAGGGTCTGGCCCAGCACCTGGAAGTAACGCAGATGACGCAGTTCCATAAGGCCTCCGCGGGCAAAGGTTGGATACCTTCAAGGTATCGAGCCAGACCAATTCTATATTGGAACCCTGGAAAAAGCCGTACGAGAATCGGTTCCATAACTTCAAGAACCTGATGGGTATGGAAATGCTTTCAAGTGCCATTGAATCGATCGAAACGATCATTGTCGATCTGCCCACCATCCGCCCGCACAAGCTGGCGATGCACACCATGCAGAACCAGACCCTGGTGCTGATCCGCCTGCGCTGCGCCGACGGCATCGAAGGCCTGGGCGAGGCCACCACCATCGGCGGCCTGGCCTATGGCAATGAAAGCCCGGACAGCATCAAGACCAATATCGACCGCTTCTTCACGCCGCTGCTGCTCGGCCAGGACGGCGCCAATATCAATGCCGCCATGCAGCGCTTGGAGCGCAGCATCCGCGGCAACACCTTCGCCAAGTCCGGCATCGAAAGCGCCTTGCTCGACGCCCAGGGCAAACGCCTGGGGCTGCCGGTCAGCGAACTGCTCGGCGGCCGGGTGCGCGACGCCTTGCCGGTGGCCTGGACCCTGGCCAGCGGCGACACCGCCAAGGACATTGCCGAAGCGCAAAAGATGCTCGACCTGCGCCGCCACCGCATCTTCAAGCTGAAGATCGGCGCCGGCGAGGTGGACCGCGACCTGGCCCACGTGATCGCGATCAAGAAGGCCCTGGGCGACCGCGCCAGTGTGCGGGTCGACGTCAACCAGGCCTGGGACGAAGCGGTGGCGGTGCGTGCCTGCCGAGTGCTGGGCGGCAACGGCATCGACCTGATCGAACAGCCGATCTCGCGCAACAACCGCGCCGGCATGGTGCGCCTGAACGCCATCAGCCCGGCGCCGATCATGGCCGACGAATCCATCGAGTGTGTGGAGGACGCCTTCAACCTGGCCCGCGAAGGCGCGGCCTCGGTGTTCGCCCTGAAGATCGCCAAGAACGGCGGCCCGCGCGCGGTACTGCGCACCGCGGTGATCGCCGAGGCGGCGGGCATCGGCCTGTACGGCGGCACCATGCTCGAAGGCGGTATCGGCACCCTGGCGTCGGCCCATGCCTTCCTGACCCTCAATACCTTGAGCTGGGACACCGAACTGTTCGGCCCGCTGCTGCTGACCGAGGACATCCTCGCCGAGCCGCCGCTGTACCGCGATTTCCAGCTGCACGTATCCCGGGCGCCGGGCCTCGGCCTGAGCCTGGACGAGGAGCGCCTGGCGTTCTTCCGCCGCGACCAAGCCTGAACTGCCATTCATCACGTCTTAAGGAGAGCACCATGCTGTTCCACGTCAAAATGACCGTGAACCTGCCGGTCGACATGAACCCCGAGCGCGCCGCCCAGCTCAAGGCCGACGAAAAGGCCCTGGCCCAGCGCCTGCAGGAGCAGGGCAAGTGGCGGCACCTGTGGCGCATCGCCGGCCTGTATGCCAACTACAGCGTGTTCGACGTCGACAGCGTGCAGGAACTGCACGACCTGCTGATGCAACTGCCGCTGTACCCGTACATGGCTATCGAAGTGAACGCGCTGTGCAGGCATCCTTCGTCCATTCATGCGGATGACCGCTGAGCCCGCTCCACACTCTAATAAATACAAGATGAGGAATAACCATGAACGTCCGAATTTCCCACACTGCCAGCGCCCAGAAATTTCTCGAAGAAGTCAGCGGCCAGCTCAACGACCAGGGCAACCCACGCACCAAGGCCCTGGTGTACCGCATCCTGCGTGACACGGTGAACATCATCGAAGACCTCGACGTGACCCCGGAAGAGTTCTGGAAGGCGGTCAACTACCTCAACGTGCTCGGTGCGCGCCAGGAGGCCGGACTGCTGGCGGCCGGCCTGGGCCTGGAGCACTACCTGGACCTGCTGATGGACGCCGCCGACGAACAGGCCGGCAAGACCGGCGGCACCCCGCGCACCATCGAAGGCCCGCTGTACGTGGCTGGCGCGCCGCTGAGCCAGGGTCAAGCGCGCCTCGACGATGGCGTCGATCCGGGCGTGGTGCTGTTCATGCAGGGCCAGGTGCGCAACACCGCCGGCGAACCGCTGGCCGGGGCCATTGTCGATGTCTGGCACGCCAACACCGGCGGCACCTATTCCTACTTCGACACCACCCAGTCCGAGTTCAACCTGCGTCGGCGCATCGTCACCGATGCCGAAGGCCGCTACCGTTTTCGCAGCATCGTGCCGTCGGGCTACGGCTGCCCACCGGACGGTCCGACCCAGCAGTTGCTCGACCAGTTGGGCCGCCACGGCCAGCGTCCGGCGCATATCCACTTCTTCATCTCGGCTGACGACCACCGTCACCTGACCACCCAGATCAACCTCGATGGCGACGAATACCTGCACGACGATTTCGCCTACGCCACCCGTGACGAACTGATCGCCAAGATCACCTTCAGCGACGATCAGCAGCGTGCGGCGCAATACGGGGTCAGCGGGCGTTTCGCCGAGATCGACTTCGACTTCACCCTGCAGTCGTCGGCCCAGCCCGAAGAGCAGCAACGCCTGGAGCGGGTGCGAGCGCTGGAGGACTGACAGCGCGGCAGATCCCGATTCGGGGCCACGGGATAACGTGAGTGATCCCGTGGTTTTTGCCGTTGTGAGCCGTGGTCGAAGTCTTGCGTGATGGGCCAGCGGTGGCGAACGATCACCGCCCGGCAATAACAATCCCAATAACAAAAACGGGGAGTGACCCGCTTATGGAAACCCATCTGTTGAGTGAGCGCAGCCGGGTATTCGCCCAGGCCGATCCCTACGCTGTGTCCGGCTATGTCAACCAGCATGTGGGCAGCCACTGCATCCGTTTGCCCAAGGCCGGCAGCCCCCAGGCCAGCCTCAATCATCGGCAGTTCGCCAGCCTCGACCTGTGCTCGATCAGCTACGGCGGCAGCGTGCGCGTCACCTCGCCGGCGCTGGAAACCATCTACCACCTGCAAGTGTTGCTGCGTGGCCACTGCCTGTGGCGCGGCCATCGCCAGGAGCATTACTTCGCCCCCGGCGAGCTGCTGCTGATCAACCCTGACGATCCGGTGGACCTGACCTACTCCGACGATTGCGAGAAATTCATCATCAAGGTGCCCACCCGCCTGCTGGAGTCGGTGTGCGATGAGCAGCGCTGGCTGTATCCGGGGCAGGGCGTGCGCTTTGTGGGCAACCGCTACCAGCTGGATGAGCTGGAAGGTTTTATCAACCTGCTGAACGTGGTCTGCCGCGAAGCCGAAGCCGCCGAATGCATCCCCCGGGTGCAGGAGCATTACGCGCAGATCGTCGCGAGCAAGATGCTCAGCCTGATGAAGACCAACATCCGGCGGGTGGGCCTGGGCTCGTCGTCGGCGACCTTCGAGGCCATCGCCGATTACATCGAGCGCAACCTCAAGCAGGACATCGGTTGCGAAGAGCTGGCGCAACAGGCGCAGATGAGCCTGCGTTCGCTCTATGCGCTGTTCGAGCGCAACGCCCGCACCACGCCCATGCGCTACATCCGCCAGAAGAAACTCGAGCGGATCCACGCCTGCCTGCGCGACCCCGGCTGCAATGTGCGCAACATCACCGAACTGGCCATGGACTTCGGTTTCCTGCACCTGGGACGCTTCTCGGAAAGCTACCGCAAACAGTTCGGCGAACTGCCGTCCGACACCCTCAGACGCCGGCATTGACCCGCCCATGCTTCTGTAGGAGCGAAGCTTGCTCGCGATGACGTCGGATCTGACCCACCGTGTCGTCTGCCATCGCCGGCAATCGAGCGTCGACCGGCCGCTCCTACAGAAACCGTGCCCGCCGCGTCATCCCCGATTCCTCGTAGCCGCTGCCGAGCCCGCGAGGCTGCGATCGGCTGCGTAGCAGTCGCAAAACCTGAAACCGCGATCGTCCTGGATAAACAGGCGAGGCCCGAGTGGCGGCCGCTACGTCGGAATGCCGCCCAACCCGGTCGCAGCCTCGCAGGCTCGGCAGCGGCTACAGCAGCGGCTACCCATGTAGGACTTGCCCTACAAAACTCTGCAGAAAACGGATAGTGGTCTGCACGCAACGGATATTGCCCCCGCACACCCCGCCCTAGCATGAGCCTTGCCTGAATAAAAACAATGGAGGCGGCGGCCATGACCCTGCGACCCGAATACCTTCACTCCCTGCTTGAAGAAGACCGTGACCGGGGCGTCTACCGCTGCAAGCGGGAGATGTTCACCGACCCCCGGCTGTTCGACCTGGAAATGCAGCACATCTTCGAGGGCAACTGGCTGTACCTCGCCCACGAGAGCCAGATCCCCAACAACAATGACTACTACACCACCACCATGGGCCGGCAGTCGGTGTTCATCGCGCGCAACAAGGACGGCGAACTCAATGCCTTCCTCAATGCCTGCAGCCACCGTGGCGCCATGCTCTGCCGGCACAAGACCGGCAACAAGTCGTCCTACACCTGCCCGTTCCACGGCTGGACCTTCAACAACTCCGGCAAGCTGCTCAAGGTCAAGGACCCGGCCGCCGCGGGCTACCCGTCGAGCTTCAACTGCGAAGGCTCCCACGACCTGACCAGGGTCGCGCGCTTCGAGTCCTATCGCGGCTTCCTGTTCGGCAGTCTCAACCCCGACGTACTGCCCCTGGTGGAGCACCTGGGCGAGTCGGCGAAGATCATCGACATGATCGTCGACCAGTCCGCCGACGGCCTGGAAGTGCTGCGCGGTTCCTCGAGCTACATCTACGAAGGCAACTGGAAACTCACCGCGGAAAACGGTGCCGACGGCTACCACGTAAGCTCGGTGCACTGGAACTACGCGGCCACCCAGAGCCAGCGCAAGCAGCGCGAAGCCGGGGAAGAGATCAAGACCATGAGCGCCGGCAGCTGGGCCAAGCAGGGCGGCGGTTTCTATTCCTTCGACAAGGGCCACATGCTGCTCTGGACCCGCTGGTCCAACCCCGAGGACCGCCCGCTCTACGAGCGTCGCGATGAGCTGGCCCGGGACTTCGGCCAGGCTCGCGCCGACTGGATGATCGAGAACTCGCGCAACCTGTGCCTGTACCCCAACGTCTACCTGATGGATCAGTTCAGCTCGCAGATCCGCATCGCCCGGCCGATCTCGGTGGACCGCACCGAGATCACCATCTACTGCATCGCGCCCAGGGGCGAAAGCGACGAAGCCCGGGCCATGCGCATCCGCCAGTACGAGGACTTCTTCAACGTCAGCGGCATGGCCACCCCGGACGACCTGGAGGAATTCCGTTCCTGCCAGATGGGCTATCAGGGCTGCAACAGCGCCTGGAACGACATGTCCCGCGGCGCCGAACACTGGGTCGAGGGCGCGGACGATGCGGCCCGGGAAATCGACCTGCAACCGATCCTCAGCGGCGTGCGCACCGAAGACGAAGGCCTGTTCGTGATGCAGCACAAGTACTGGCAGCAAACCATGCTCGAGGCGGTGGCCGCCGAAGCCGCGCGAACCATTGCCGTGGAGGCTGTGTGATGAGCATTTCCCATGACACCGTGCGCGATTTTCTCTACCGCGAAGCGCGCTACCTGGACGACAAGGACTGGGACAGCTGGCTGGAACTCTATGCCGCCGACGCGACCTTCTGGATGCCGTCCTGGGACGACAACGACGAACTCACCGAAGACCCGCAGCGGGAAATCTCGCTGATCTGGTACGGCAGCCGCTGCGGCCTGGAAGACCGGGTGTTCCGGATCAAGACCGAGCGCTCCAGCGCGAGCATTCCCGACACCCGCACCTCGCACAACCTGAGCAACATCGAGCTGCTGGAGCAGGCCGACGGCCTGTGCAAGGTGCGCTGCAACTGGCACACCCTGAGCTTTCGCTACAAGACCGTCGACAGCTACTTCGGCACCAGCTTCTACACCCTCGATGTGCGCGGCGAGACCCCGCGGATCCTGGCCAAGAAGGTCATCCTGAAGAACGATTACGTTCGTCAGGTCGTCGATGTCTACCACCTCTGAGGCGACCGCCATGACTCATCACATCGCACTCAATTTCGAAGACGGGGTGACCCGCTTCGTCGCCGCCAACGCCGGCGAAACCGTGGCCGATGCCGCCTACCGCCAGGGCATCAATATCCCCCTGGACTGCCGCGACGGCGCCTGCGGCACCTGCAAGTGTTTCGCCGAAGCCGGGCGCTACGACCTGGGCGAGGAATACATCGACGACGCGCTGACAGCGGCTGAAGCCGAGCAGGGCTTCGTGCTGACCTGCCAGATGCGCGCCTTGAGCGACTGCGTGGTGCGGGTGCCGGCTTCGTCGCAGGTTTGCCGCACGGCCCAGGCCACTTTCGACGCCACCATCAGCGCGGTACGCCAGCTGTCCGACAGCACCATCGCCCTGTCGATCAAGGGCGAGGCCCTGAGCAAGCTGGCGTTTCTGCCGGGGCAATACGTCAACCTCGGCGTGCCCGGCAGCGAGCAGACCCGCGCCTATTCCTTCAGCTCGCTGCAGCGCGACGGCGAGGTCAGCTTCCTGATCCGCAACGTGCCGGGCGGCCTGATGAGCAGCTTCCTCACCGGCCTGGCGAAAGCCGGCGACCCCATGAGCCTGGCCGGGCCCCTGGGCAGCTTCTACCTGCGCGATATTCGCCGGCCGCTGTTGCTGCTGGCCGGCGGCACCGGGCTGGCGCCGTTCACCGCGATGCTGGAGAAGATCGCCGAGCAGGGCAGCGAGCATCCGCTGCACCTGATCTACGGGGTGACCAACGATTTCGACCTGGTGGAAATGGATCGCCTGGAAGCCTTCGCCGCGCGCATCCCCAACTTCAGCTTCAGCGCCTGCGTGGCCAACCCCGAGAGTCGCCACCCGCTCAAGGGCTACGTGACCCAGCATATCGAGCCCAGGCACCTGAACGACGGTGATGTGGATGTGTACCTGTGCGGCCCGCCGCCGATGGTCGAGGCGGTGAGCCAGTTCATTCGCGAGCAGGGCATCGCCCCGGCCAATTTCTACTACGAAAAATTCGCCGCCAGCGCGGCCTGACAGCCCCCCCGCGCCCTATGTAGGAGCGAGGCTTGCCCGCGATGGCGATAGTGGGGCAACGCTGACCTTTCAGCCTGTCGGCTGATCGCGGGCAAGCCTCGCTCCTACAGATGAAGGGGGGGCGTCGGTACATTGGCATGAGGTTTTGAGATGAGCAGATTCGAGGAAAAAGTCGCCCTGGTCACCGGGGCGGCGCAGGGCATTGGCCGGCGGGTTGCCGAGCGCCTGGCCGCGGAGGGGGCGCGGCTGGTGCTGGTGGATCGCTCCGAGCTGGTGTTCGCGTTGCAGGCCGAGCTGGCCCCCAGGTTCGAGGTGCTGGCGCTGACCGCCGACCTTGAGCAGTACGCCGAATGCAGCCGGGCGATGGCCGCGGCCGTCGAACGTTTCGGGCGCATCGACGTGCTGGTCAACAACGTCGGCGGCACCATCTGGGCCAAGCCGTTCGAGCACTATGCAGAGCAGCAGATCGAAGCCGAAGTACGCCGCTCGCTGTTCCCTACCTTGTGGTGCTGCCACGCGGCGCTGCCGTACATGCTGGAGCAGGGCAGCGGCGCCATCGTCAATGTGTCGTCCATCGCCACCCGCAGCATCAACCGCGTGCCCTATGGCGCGGCCAAGGGCGGGGTGAATGCCCTGACCGCCTGCCTGGCGTTCGAGACCGCCGGGCGCGGGGTGCGGGTCAATGCCACCGCACCTGGCGGCACCGAAGCGCCGCCACGGCGCATTCCGCGCAACAGCGCCGAGCAGAGCGCCGAGGAACAGGTCTGGTACCGGCAGATCGTCGACCAGACGGTCGACAGCACCCTGATGAAACGCTACGGCACCCTCGACGAGCAGGCCGCGGCGATCCTGTTCCTGGCCTCCGACGAGGCCTCCTACATCACCGGCCTGGTCATGCCGGTGGGCGGTGGCGACCAGGGCTGAAGTATCAGGCGTCATTGAAAATTGCACCCTGACCGTAGGAGCGAGGCTTGCCCGCGATGGCGTCCGGCCTGGCACACCGCAGCGCTCCAATCGCGGGCAAGCCTCGCTCCTACAGGACTGCGCAAACGCACATCCGGTTTCTCATAAAACAACAACAAGAGTCAGATGCCATGCGAAACATAGACAGCAATCAATTGATCGACGGGGCACGCTTCAATGCCTTTCACTGGCGCGTGCTGTTCTGGTGCGCGCTGATCATCATCTTCGACGGCTACGACCTGGTGATCTACGGCGTGGTGCTGCCGGTGCTGATGCAGGAGTGGGGCCTGAGCCCGCTGCAGGCCGGGGCGCTGGGCAGCTATGCGCTGTTTGGCATGATGTTCGGCGCGCTGTTTTTCGGCACGCTGTCGGAGCGCATCGGCTGCAAGAAAGTCATCGCCATCTGCGTGGTGCTGTTCAGCGGTTTCACCCTGCTCAACGGCTTCACCACCACGCCCACCCAGTTCGGCATCTGCCGCTTTATCGCCGGCCTCGGCATCGGCGGGGTGATGCCCAACGTGGTGGCGCTGATGAACGAATACGCGCCGAAGAAAATCCGCAGCACCCTGGTGGCGATCATGCTCAGCGGCTACTCGGTGGGCGGCACGCTGTCCGCCGGCCTGGGCATCGTGCTGCTGCCGAATTTCGGCTGGCAGGCGGTGTTCTATGTGGCGGCGATTCCGTTGTTGCTGCTGCCGCTGATTCTCAGGTTCCTGCCCGAATCCCTGGGCTTCCTGCTGCGCCAGGGCCGGGACGACGAAGCGCGCCAGGTGCTGCAATGGGTCGAGCCGGGCTTCGTCGCGCAACCCGGCGACTCGTTCGTCAAGGCCAACCTCAAGACCGCCGGCGCGCCGGTGGTGCAGCTGTTCCGCGAAGGCCGGGCGCTGAGCACCCTGATGCTCTGGGTGGTGTTCTTCTGCTGCCTGCTGATGGTCTACGCGCTCAACTCCTGGCTGCCCAAGCTGATGGCCAGCGCCGGTTACAGCCTGGGCTCGAGCCTGATGTTCCTGCTGGTGCTGAACCTCGGGGCGATTTTCGGCGCCGTGGGCGGCGGCTGGATCGGCGATCGCCTGAAGCTGCAAAAGGTCCTAGTGGCGTTTTTTATCGTGGCCGCGGTGTCCATCAGCCTGCTTGGCTTCAAGAGCCCGCACGGGTTGCTGTACGCCCTGATCGCGATTGCCGGGGCCACCACCATCGGCACGCAGATCCTGGCCTTCGCCTGCGTCGCCCAGTTCTATCCGGTGACGATCCGCTCCACCGGCATTGGCTGGGCCTCGGGGATCGGCCGCAGCGGGGCCATTGTCGGGCCGCTGCTGGGCGGTGCCTTGGTGAGTATCGAGCTGCCGCTGCACTATAACTTCATGGCCTTTGCCATTCCGGGGGCGGTGGCGGCGCTGGCGATGTGTTTCGTCTACCCGCGGCCCGCCAAGGCGCTGCCGGTCAGCCAGGCCAGCGCGCCGTCCCTGTAGCTGGGGTCATGACCGGTGCGGGCGCCCAGGTGCCGGCACCGGTGGTTCAGTCATGCCATGCCTCAGGGCTTCGGAGCCTGCATGCAGCCGTTGATCGAGGATTTCTCATTGTCGGCGCTGGTGGCCGGGTTTATCGCCACGCTGATTTCCTATGCCGGGCCGCTGGTGATCATCTTCCAGGCGGCCCTCGTCGGGCTCGCCCTGTCCGCCGCCATGGGCGCCGCCCTGAGCAGCGCCCTGGCCGTACCGCGGGATCGCGAGGCGGCATTGATCACCTTTCTGGTTACAGCGTCGGGCATGTCGCTGTTCGGCTTGTCGGCGGCCTTCTGGGGGCTGCTGTTTGGCCTGGTGGTCCATGGCGTGCTGACCCTGCGTCGTCCGCAGGGGCTACCGGTGGCGGGGGAGGCACAGGCGCGTAATTGACAGTGCCGCGGCATTGGCTATGTATCGAAAACCTTGCACAGGTCAATCACCTCCGGCACGGCCAGGGGCTGCGGGGTTGCCGTTCGCTGCTGCCGAAATGAGTGCGCAAGTCACTGGAAACCTGTGGGTTTTTCGATACAACCCTTACCCATTCTTTACCTTTGCGCGGTGCTCAATGTCGCGCGGGCACTGTCTGAAACGACGAGAAACTTGTGGTTCTCGTCCTGAAAGAGAGTGAAGCGATGATATTGAGTCGAGTTGCAAAAGTGGCGGTAGTGATCGCCTTGTTGGCGTCCCTGTCGGGCTGCTGGATGTTCTTCCCGCCGGGTGGCGGCGGTGGCGGGCATGGCGGCGGTGGCGGTGGCCCGCATGGCGGTTTTGGCGGAGGTCCCGGCGGTGGCGGTCCACGCTGACCGCGACTGACCTGCTTCTGTAGGAGCCAGGCTTGCCGGCGATCGAGGCGCCGCGGTGTATCAGGCCGGACGCCATCGCGGGTAAGCGGCTGGTCGGATACGCCGTCGCGAACCCCTTCTGGAGCCTGGGGCGCAAACCCCAGCACCTATACTCAATCCAGGCATGGTCGTGTGGTATCCGGTTGAAGCCTGCCCCGTCGTGAGCGGGCGGCCGTGGTCGACGCTGTGCGAGGGTTGCCATCTTGTACCTGCGTGCGCTGATCGTCGTGATGCTGCTGGTGCTGACCGGATGCGCCGCGACCCAGCGTGTCCGCGAGGCGGTGGCGCCGGTGGTGGTGCCGGCCAGCACCTGGCGCCAGGTGGACCGGGAGATCGCCGAGGCTTCGCAACAGGCGGTGATCCAGGTCAAGGTCTTTGCCCGCGGCTCCATGGAGCACTGGCGGGTGCGGGTCTATGCCGTTACCGAGGAAACCTTCATCCCCTGGTTCAGCAGTTACTGGACCCAGGAATGGATGGCCATGAAAGTCAGTTGGTACAGCCTCACCGCCGGCGACGAGCAGGACGCGGCGGCGACGCGGCTGGCGGAGTACCTCAAGGAACAGTATCAGGAGCAGGTGCTGGCACCGGTGGCGGTGGAGATCGACCCGGATGCGATTCTCAACCAGGCCACGGAGTTCTATATCGAGCTGCTGGACAAGCAGGTGCGGGTTATCGCCCAGCGTTATCGGTTGCCGGCCAAGCAGCTCGATCAACGGCTCAATGGCATCCAGGCGATTCGCCTGGGGCCGCCGCCGGCGCGCGATGCGTCGTTGTATCAGGTGTTGCATGCCAAGCCCCTGACTACGCTGCCGGCCTACTCGGCGCTGTACCAGCAGATCCATAGCGCGCCGGCGGGCACCGGCGAGGTGTCGTCCGAGGCCGGGATTGTCTCGGTGGCCAGGCAGGCCAGTGAAAAATTCGAAGCGCAGATGGCCGGCCGTGGCATTGCCGGCGCCGCGTCGGCGGTGGCCGGCAAGGTCGCCGGCGCGGTGATCTCCCTGGGCGCCGCGGGGTTTCGCGCGATTGCCCATGAGAGCGACCGGGCCGAGACCGAGGCGCAGATTCGCCAGAGCCTGGGCAAGGCGTTCGACCAGGCCTGGTTCAAGCTGTTGAACAACACCGGCAACGGGGTGATGGCCGGGGTGTATTACCTGGCCGGGCATATCGAGGGCGAACTGGGCCAAAGCGCGGTACCGGAGCCCCCGCTGGAGACGGTACCGGGCACTGTGCATCCGCCCGCGACGCCGGGCCTGAGCGCCCCGCAAACCGGTTGGCAGCCGGAGCCATGAAGCCCGTCGGTCGGTCGATTCAGGTTTTTTCGCGCCGACTTGTCGATTGTCGGCGATGCGGATCGACCAGTTCCCAGAGTGACCGACAGCAAGGTCGGGATCCGATGTTCAACCCCAATCAGCAGGAGCAGGATCATGTCTTATGTCGATGGTTGTGTACTGGCGGTACCCACCGCCAACCGCGAGGCCTTCAAGCAGCATGCGCAGGTCGCGGCGAAGGTGTTCAAGGAGTTCGGCGCCTTGAGCGTGGTCGATTGCTGGGGCGACGACGTGCCCGAGGGCAAGCTGACCTCGTTCCCCATGGCGGTCAAGCTCAAGGCGGACGAGACGGTGGTGTTCAGCTGGATCATCTGGCCGTCCCGTGAAATCCGCGACGCGGGCATGCAAAGAGCCATGGAAGACCCGCGGCTCAAGCCCGACGTCTGCCCGATGCCGTTCGACGGCCAGCGCATGATTTATGGCGGGTTCACGATGCTGCTCAATGCCTGAGGCGTCACCAGCGAAACATCGGCAACGGCCGCAGTGGCGTACGCAGCAACTGCCGGGCCGAAGCGCGTGCCAGCATCCAGTGAAACCCCTGGTCGGGGTAGCGTGCCTGTACCTCGCGGATAAACGGGCGGGGCAGGCCGAAGTTGAGCAAACCCAGGGAGACGTCGATCGTGTCGGCCTGCCGGAACGGTTCGACGCTCGCGGCGTGGGCCTGGCGATAAGGGCGCAGTTTGTGATGCTGCTCGATCAGCGCGCTGACTTGCTCAGCCAGCTGTAACTCGCCGCGCTCGGCCAGAAAGGCCCGGGCCAGTTGGATCGACGGCGCCAGGTAGTCGAGGGTGCCGTGGGTCCAGATACCCAGGTCATGAAAGGCCGCGGCGATCTGCACCGCGCAGGACAGCGGCCGGTCCTGCGGATTGAGCGCGCTGTAGAAACTCAGCACGCGATACACATGATTGCGATAGCCGGGCAGGTCCTTGCCGATCACCGTGGCGAAAGAGGCAAGGATCTGTTCGGTGAGCGGGCACTCGAGAACGACGTCCATGTGGTCTGCTCCGGGTCTGGAAGGGCGACAGTATAAGGCTCGGCGCAGGGCTTGAGGATGCGGGCGTCGCGGCGTACCGGCAGGTTGCGGATCGATTCAACGCCAGGAACAAAGGGCGGACCCGATGCTGGCCCGCCCTTTTTTCATTGCGCCGTTCGCTGGCGGTATTCGGTGGTGGTCATGCCGGCGTAGCCCCAGTTGTCGGTGTCGACTTCCTCGATGACGATGTGGGTCAGTTCCGGGGCCTTGTTCAGCACCCGTTGCAGGGTTTCGGTGATCTCGCGGATGACCTGGGCTTTCTGTTCGCGGGTCACGCCGTCACGGGTGATGCGGACGTTGACGAAAGGCATGGCATTACTCCTGAGGAAAAGGTGGGGGTTGCAAGGGACGGGAGGCACGCGGGCCTCCCGCCGGGTTTACCATTTGCCGCTGCTCATGCCGCCGTCCACCGGCAGCACCACGCCGGTGGTGAAGCCGGCGCCGGACAGGTAGAGCACCGCGTCGGCGATTTCCTCGATGCGTCCGACCCGTCCGGCCGGTTGCAGGCCGTCGAGGAAGGCACGGTGCGCCGGGTCGTGCATCGGCGTGTCGATGATCCCCGGGGCCACCGCGTTGACCTGGATATTGAACGGCGACAGCTCCAGGGCCAGGGCGCGGGTCATCTGGTTCACGCCGCCCTTGATCAGCACCGGTAACGCCGCCGGGACCGCCAGGTTCGGTTGCAGCGCGACGCTGGCGCTGATGTTGATGATGCGGCCCCGGCGCCGCTCGATCATGTGCCGCGCGGCGGCCTGGGAGGTGTAGACCACACCCTTGAGGTTGGTCTCCAGCAGGCTTTCCAGCTCCTCGGGGCTGTAGTCGATAAACGCCTTGGGCAGGAAGAAGCCGGCGTTGTTGACCAGCACATCGACCTGGCCGAAGCGGTCGATGGCGCGTTCGACCAGCTGCGTGGCGGTGGCCGGGTCGGCAATGTCGCCTTCGACCCCGAGAAAACGCTCGCTGTGGCCCAGGGTTTCGGCCGCCGCGGCCAGCCGCTGTGCCGAGCGGGCATTGCCGACCACGTTGTAGCCGCGTTCCAGGTAGGCCTGGGCCAGGCCGAGGCCGATGCCGCTGGAGGCGCCGGTGATGATGACGGTGCTGTTGTGGTTCAGGGTGTGGCTCATGGGGATAGTCCTGTTTTGCGGTGAGAGTGGTTCCAGCGCTGTTGGGCAGAACTATATTTGTGTGCGGAATACTGATAAACAGCGCTTCAGGTACTTCACTTGATACATGGTGTAATCAATGACTCGGCAATTCGACGACGTGCTGCTGGGCAGCATCGAGCTGTTCTGCATGGCGGCGGAGATCGGCAGCTTTACCGGCGCGGCGCTGGCGGCCGGGGTCACGCCGGCGGCGGTCAGCCGCTCGGTGTCGCGCCTGGAAGAACGGCTCGGCGTCCGTCTGTTCGTGCGCACCACCCGCAGCATCCGCCTGACCGACGGCGGGCGTGACTATCACCAGCAATGCCGCAGCGCGCTGAACCAGATGCTCGAGGCCGAGCGCCAGTTGACCGGGCAGCAGCTGGCGCCTTCCGGCACCTTGCGCATCAGCCTGCCGACCACCTACGGCCATCTGCGGATCCTGCCGCTGCTGCCGGAGTTTCGCCGGCGCTACCCGCAGATGCGGGTGGAGGTCAACCTGAGCAACCGCAATATCGATTTCGTCGAAGGGGGCTACGACATGGCGATCCGGGTGCGCGCGCAGCCGGATTCCGGGTTGGTCGCGCGGTTGCTGGAGGACGCCGAACTGGTGGTGTTCGCCGCCCCGGATTACCTGGCGCGGGCCGGTACCCCGCAGCGGCTCGACGACCTGGCGCAACACGAGTGCATCCAGTTCGAGCTGCCCAGCAGCGGCCGGCGCATCGCCTGGCTGTTCAACGGCGTCGACGGCCCCTGCGAAGTGCTCGCCGAGGGGGCCTACGTGTGCTCCGAGGACCTGCTGGGGGGCGTGACCCTGGCCAGGCACGGCGCCGGCCTGTTCCAGACCTACCGTTTCATGGTCGAGCGCGAGCTGGCCGAGGGTTCCCTGGTGGAGGTGCTGCAGCCTTACGGCGGCCGTTCGCGGCCCTTCAGCCTGCTGTATCCCCACAGCCGGCACGTGCCGTTGCGCCTGCGCGCCTTTATCGATTTCCTGCTGGAGAAACAGCAGGGCTGGAAGACCTGAAGCGGGGATGGGCAGCCCGGGATGGATTGGTTAGTATGGCGGCCGGGCTTCCTGGGCGCCCACCTCGCGAAAGCGCAAGCACCTTCAAATCCCGCAAGCACCACGCTTGCATACCCCCTCCGGGCCAATAGCGAGCAGGCCGATTCTCTTGGAGTTGGTATGCCTATCAACAAATCCGTTTCCCGTTCACCCGCCAGTCAGGCCGCCAGCCTGGTACTGCGCGAAGCCAAACGCCTGCATCGCACTGCAACCAGCGGTTCGCTGGCCGGCGCCTTGCCGATCCTGCGGCGCTTGCTGGCGAGCAACAGTTTGCCTGGCCTGTCGTTGCCCGAGCTGTATCGGCAGCGCGACAAGGTGCAGCGCAAACACCTGTTGCGCACCCTGGCCAGCGAGGCCGGTTTTGCCAGTTGGGAGACCTACCGTCAGGTCCTCGACGAGCTGGCGCCCGAGCAGTTGCAGCATTTTGAACTGGTCTACCGCCAGGCGGGCCATCTCAACTGCTGGTTCTCGTCGCCGGACGAGGCCCGGGAGTATGTGGCCCATCATGGCGGCCGGCTGTTATGCGTAGGGCAACAGGCGGTGGTGCTGGTGGATCTGCCGGCGGCGTAAGGCGCTATCCATTGCGGTACAGAAGCACGGCACCCGGGGTTTCCCGGGTGCCGTTTTGCGTTTTCAGGGCACGACGCCGACATGACCCTGTTACTTGCACGATTCTCCTTTATTTACGTGCCTCGAGAATCAGGTTGAACGGCGTCTCTGCGGCCCGGCGGAACTGGCTGAAGCCGGCTTCGCTGAAGACCTGGCGCAGGCGCGCTTCGCCGGCCTGGGCACCGAGCCCCAGGCCGACTTCCTGGGACAGCGAGTTGGGCGTGCAGATAAAGGTCGAGGCGGCATAGAACAGCCGGCCGACCGGGGTGATGTTCTGGTCCAGTTTATCGTTGGCGAACGGCTCGACCAGCAGCACGCTGCCGTCGTCTTTCAGCGCCTGGAAGGCATGTTGCGCGGCGCCCACCGGGTCGCCCATGTCGTGCAGGCAGTCGAAGAAGCAGATCAGGTCGTAGTCGTTGCCGGGGTAGGTCTTGGCGCTGGCCTGGGAGAACTGCACGCGGCCGGTCACCCCGGCTTCCTCGGCCCGTTGCGTCGCGGTGGCGATGGAGGGCTGGTGGTAGTCGAAGCCGAAAAACCGCGAGGCGGGGAAGGCCTGGGCCATGATCACCGTCGACGCTCCATGCCCGCAGCCGATGTCGGCCACCTTGGCCCCGGCCTGCAGTTTTTCCACCACGCCGTCCAGGGCCGGCAGCCACTCGGCCACCAGGTGCGCCCTATAGCCCGGGCGGAAGAAGCGCTCGGTGCCGCTGAACATGCAGGGGTGGTGGTCGCCCCAGGCCAGGGCGCCGTCGCCGCGCATTGCGGCCAGCAGTTTGTCCTTGTCGTGAAATAGCGCGGAGACCACCACGGCGCCACCGGCCACGTACACCGGCGAGTCCTCGATGGCCAGCGCCAGGGCCTGTTCTTCCGGCAGGCGGAACTGGCCGCCCTGGTGTTCCATGTAGCCGGACGCGGCATGGGCGCTCAGCCATTCGCGCAGCAGCCGCGCGTTGCAGCCGGTCTTGGCGGCCAGCGCCTCGGGGCTGACGAAATGACTGTCGGCCATGGCCCGGTACAGGCCCAGTTCTTCGCCGACAATCATATTGGCGAGCATCGCCGCGCCGCCCATGTCTGACACCAGCTTGCCCATGAAATCGTTGAGCTTGGCTTCGTCCATGGCCTGGTCCTCCGCTGTGAGGGGCACTGCCGCCGACGGCCCGGCAGTGGCCGGATGGAGATACGCGGCGTGCGTGGGGAGGCCATGTCCCGGCGCTGCCGAATGAGCGGGCCTGGCAGGGCCGGCCCGTGTTCTGAAGAGCTGACGCAGACCTCCCGCGGGGGACGGGGTGCGTGCCTACCGTTCAGGCAGATGAGGCTGGCCATCGGGCCTGGGCGTCGAACCCGTGGCGGCAGGCGAGGCTGCGCGTGGGTTCCGGGACGCCCGGAGCAAGCGATTGCTGGTCGGTAGATGAGTCAGTTTAGTTGCCCGGCGGGGGCGTCGCGGGGTTGGCCGATGAGGGGGCGGGGCGCCGCTGATGGCGCCCCGGGGCAAGGTCGGTCAGGCCGTCAAGGCGTACCGAACATCGCGGTCCAGTAGATGCCGGCATCGCTTTTCGGATCGACCGCATAGGACGCGCCCAGCTCGCGATACTGCGGGTTCATCAGGTTGGCGCAATGACCCGGGCTGGCCAGCCAGCCATCGACTACCTTGCGCACGCTGTCCTGGCCGGCGGCGATGTTCTCGCCGATCTGCTGGCCGGCATAACCCGCCAGTTCGGCGCGGTCGCCGGGGGTGCGACCGTCGCGGTCCTTGTGATCGAAGAAGTTGTGATTGGCCATGTCCCGGGTATGGTCCTGGGCCGCGCTGGCCAGGGTGGCGTTCCAGGCCAGCGGGGTGGCGGCGGCGAAGATCTGGTTGCCGCACTGGCGCGGCTGCGCGCGGGCGCTGTTGAGGCTTTCCAGGAGCTTCTGGCCCTCGGCCTGCCAGTCGCCGAGGCGCGCGGTCAGCAGTGGCCGGGCGAGGACGATGCGCCATTCCTGGCCGGTGCGGCTGACACCGATATCGACGAACTGCGGGTCCAGCACCACCTGGCAGAAACTTTCCTGCACCGCCTTCATGGCCGCCTGGGCATTGCGCGGTCCGGACAGGCTGATGGCCTGCACATTGACCATCGGGTAGGCACTGCTGGCCAGGGCCTGCTGCAGGTTGCCGATGCTGTTGGCCGGCAGCACCAGGCGCGGGTCGGCGGCCAGCGGCGGCAGTTCCTGGGACACCTGGCCGGCGCAGCGCTGGACCTGGCTGCGGTAGCTGTTGATCGATGTCACCAGTTGCGTCTCGTCGCTCGCCACGGCAGCGGTGGCGAAGGCCATGCTCAGCGACAACAGGGTCAGCGGCAGAACGGAGGATAGGCAGCGCATGGAGGTCTCCCTTGAGCGAATTGCGCCCATGATGCGCGATTTTGCCCCGTTCGGCGCAAGGTCTTTTTGCCGAGAACCGGCGCCGTTATCCGTCCTTGCCGTTGCCGGCGCGGTGCAGGTTACGGGCGGACGGCGGCGAACTACACTCAAGTCCAGTCGCTGCCAGCCGGCAGGCTGGCGGCGGCTTTCCCGTGCCCGGATCGGGTTTTTGGCAAAGGTACGAGCATGCGCCCGACAGCGATTGCCGGCGGTTTTCTGATCCTCCTGTGCGGGGGGCTGGCAATGGCCGCGGGTGAAACAGCGGACCCCGAAGTGGCGCAGGACAAGGCCCAGGTCCTGGAACAGAAAGCCGCGGGCCAGCAACCGGCGCCACGCAGCGAAACCATTACCCCTCCCGAGGCCCAGGCGGTGGACCCGGCGGGCGCCGCGCCGCTGGACGACGCCATTACTTGCCTGGCGCGCTCCATCTACTGGGAAGCCAAGGGCGGGGCCGCCGCCGACATGGAAGCCGTGGCCAGCGTGGTGCTCAACCGGCTCGGCCATGAGGGGTTTCCCGATACGGTGTGCGCGGTGGTCAAGCAGGGTTCGGAGCAGCGCGCCTGTCAGTTTTCCTGGTGGTGCGACGGGCGTGCGGATCAGGTGAAGGAAGATGAGCCCTACATCGCGGCCAAGGAAATCGCGCGCAAGGCGCTCAACCAGCAACTCGCGGACCGCACCCACGGCGCCCTGTATTTCCATGACCGGCGCGTGCGGCCCGCTTGGGCCAGGCAATACCGCAAGACCGCCGAGACCGGCAAGTTCCTGTTCTACAAGCCGCAAGGCGACAGCGCCCGTTAGCCCGGTTTACCCAGGCCATCTGTAGGAGCGAGCTTGCTCGCGATAGCGTCCGTGCTGACACGCCGCATCGCGAGCAAGCTCGCTCCTACAGGAACTGCGTCAAATACGCGGGCGGAGTATCATGCCGGCCCGCCGCCGACGCCTGCTGTCCCAGGCGAGCCTCAACCTTTGGAGCCCACCGCGCAATGCCGATCATCAGCCACTTCCAGACCCCGTGCCCGGAAGCCGTCAACAGCCAGATCCTGCAAATGGTGGTCGACTACCTGACCGATATCAGCGCGGTAGCGATCCCGCCCAGCAACCTGCTGTACAACATCTACCAGTACGCCATCGGCTTTGAGGTGCATCTGTATCTGCAGGCCCTGGACGGCTCCCGGGGCATCGCCGTGGAACTGCTGGTGGCCACTGACGAGGACGACCCGCAGCAGGTGCTGGGTTTTGTGCTGTACCTGCCGGTCAAGGACGATCCCGAGGCGTGCGGCGTGGCCTATATGGCGGTGCGTGCCAGCCATCGCCGGCAGGGGATCGCCCGTTCGCTGCTGGCACGGATGCGCGAGCGCTACCCCCATGCCGAACTGACCTGCGCGGCGGGCAAGGTGGCCTGGTTCGAAGCGCTGGGTTTCCAGGTGCTGGGCGTGCGCGGCCCGCAGGTGCTGATGAATACCCGCGATCACGCCACCGACGGTTTGATGGGCCTGCTGGACACGGCGCCGATCTATCACTCGCTGGAGGTACGGCAGATCCACAGCTACCTGCTGCAAAAGCATGGCAAGCGGGCAATGCTCGATGCCGAAAAACAGCGTGACCGCCACCTCGACCAGATGACCCGCAACGCCCAGGCGCTGGTCCGCGAACGCCTGGGGCAGGGCTGAGGCCGCTCGGTCGCTCAACCCTTGAGCCGCACGCTCAGCCCGGCTTGTGCTGGTCGGCGGCCATGATCGAGGGGGCCAGGGAAATGCCCGCCATCTGGCAGATGTCCGCCAGTGTCGCCTGCTGTTTGTGGAAGGCCTTGGCCAGGTCCAGGGCGGCCTCCTGGACGTTAAGGCCGAACTCCTTGATCACCTCGCTCTGATCGAACAGGAAACCATAGGCCAGCAGTTCCGGGGTGCGCGATTCGTCCTTGGGCACGATGACGATTTTCCAGAAGCGGGTCGGGTAATGCACCGGGCCCTTGCCGAAGTCCTGCTCGACGCAGGAGTCCCCCAGCACCGGGCCGGCGAAGATGATGGCCTGGCCGCCCCCGGCTTCGATCTGTTCGGCCAGCTCGCCCTCGAAGTAACCCCAGATGCCTTTGCGATTGCGGTATTGGGCGCCGTCGGGCGATTCCTGGTTGAACAGTTCGTGCTGCGGCGTGCAGTTGGTCCAGTGGTAGGTGTCGGCGTTAGCGTACTCGGTGTTGATTCCGGGCTGCCCCCAACAGCTGTCTTCGCGGCGCACGATATGGCCGCGATCGAAGTTGCCGGCCGGCGCGTAGATGTCGCTGTTGGTCAACTGGTAGCGGCTCGGCACCCGGCGGTCGAGGCGCCAGCTTTCGCCGCCGAAGCCGCGGCGGCCCCGCGCATCGCCACGGACCTCGGGCCGGTAGTCGGCATTGGAGGCGGTCCACATCGGCATGCGGTACTGCTTGTTCATCACCAGCGAATAGCGGTGATAGGGCAGTTCCAGCGGGGCGTCGTCGTCCAGGTGGGAGAGCCTCATGGCCGGTACATTGCGCGCCGAAGCAGCATGTTCGCGGTAGTCGCCGACGCGGTAGAGCTGGGCCAACAAGTCGCCCTCGACGAAGGGCGGCGGCACCGGTACCCCGAGAAAGTTCGGGTCATAGCCGGGACGGGCTTCGTAGTCGAGGTCGAAGGTCAGGGTCTTTTCCAGGGCCTCGACCGTCGGAGCCGGTTCGGCCGGCACCGGCTCGGCAGGCGTCGCACTGAAGGTGGGCGCGACGCTCGCCGGGCTGTCCGCAGCGTGACTGACGATGTTGATGGTGGTGGGGCCGCAGATATGAAAGATGTTCTGCGATCTCTCGGGCAGGCTTGGGTGGGGCGGCGTAACAGGCAGCGCTTCGTTGACGCTGAGCGCGGCCAGCGGGTCGGCGGTCTGCTCCATGAGCTGGGCCAGCAGCTCGGCCGGCCTGCCACTCAGTTGCAGGGCCTTGAGCGCGCCAATGATGCTGCTGACCCGGGTGCCTTCGTTGGCCACCCAGTCCACCGTGCTTTCCTCGTCTCCTTCGGCGTTCCAGATGCTGTGGTCGGTCTTGAGGATGTTGCCGGCTTCGTCGGTCCTGGGGATGCCGCAGTGGTGCAAGGCGATCAGCTCCCAGTTGTCGCTGAACACCGGGGAGCCGGAAGCGCCTTCGGCGGTGTCGGTTTCGTAGTGCAGGAAGCCCTGGTCGAGGATGTCCAGCAGCCGGTTGTGGGTGGTGGCGTACTGGCGCGGGCCGCCATCGGGGTGCTGGATGATGTTCATCGGCCGGCCACGCAGGGTCTTGCCGGTGGCTTCGATCAGGCGGATGCAGCCGTAGTCCGACAACGCCTCGCCGCGTGAGCCCTGTGTGGAGATGGCCACCAGGCAGAAGTCCAGCGCCTCGTCGGCGAAGTAGAACTGGTCCGGCTGCAGGTTGAAGTAGGTGCCTTCGTTGATGCCGCGCTCCTGCCTTTCGTAGAGAAAGTTGGCGGCGCAGTCCACGGCATCCACATACCGGGGGAACACATGCTGGTTGGTCAGCAACAGGCTGGGCGAGACCAGGAAGCCGGTGGCAAAACCCTCGACCACCGTGCCCGGCCGTGGCGCATTGACCAACCGCGCCACCGGCCTTGCCGCCTGGCGGGCGGCCTCGCTGGGGGCGTAGAAGGTCGGGTCCCAGGTGCCGATCCGGCGTTCCAGCCCGGCCCGGGTCAACAGGGCACGGGCGTTCTCGCGGGCGATCCACTTGGCCAATTGCTGCGGTGAATCGCCAGCGCCCGGGCCCAGTTCGCGGATGCGCGACTGCGATTCGCTGCGTGCTCCGGCCTGCTGGTTCCAGCGTTGCAGGGCTTTGGCCATGTTGCTTCGGCGGGCAGTGGCAACGGCATCTGGTGTCTTGCTCATGGGCACCTCCTGGCGAGTACGGGATTCCTTTCGGGCTGTCGATTTGAGCGTAGACAACCAGCGCGCTGGCAGACGGCTGGCGGCATGCCAGCTCGTCGGATCCACCGGCCTTTACGCGCCTTTGCCGGCGCGTGCCTGCAAGCGTTCCAGCAACACCTTGGCCACGCCCTGGGCCGAGCCCGGGTTCTGCCCGGTCACCAGCTCGCGGTCGATCACCACGTTCTCGCTCCATGGCGAGCGGTTGCTGCGGTACAGGCCGCCGGCCTGTTCCAG
Organism: Pseudomonas sp. GW821-FHT02B10; assembly: GCF_059421865.1. Classification (NCBI taxonomy): domain Bacteria; kingdom Pseudomonadati; phylum Pseudomonadota; class Gammaproteobacteria; order Pseudomonadales; family Pseudomonadaceae; genus Pseudomonas; species Pseudomonas sp. GW821-FHT02B10. Next base: position 213,393 of record NZ_JBWKVU010000012.1, read on the forward strand.
GGCGGTTTGCGGGTAGAAGCGCATGGCGCCGCCGCCCAGCAGGCCCTTGGCCAATTCCTCTTCCTGGTTGCTGATCACCGTGAACCGGTAGCCGGCGTAGATCCAGCCTGGGGCGCTGGCCTTGCCGCCGCTGGCCAGTTGCCGGGTGAAGTCCTGCGCCTGGGGCAGGGTCGACAGCAGGGCGATCGGACCGTGGCAGACCAGGGCGGTGGTCTTGTTGTTCTGATGGAAATTGCTCAGCAGCCGGCCCAGCTCGGGGCTGTGCAGCAGGTCCTGCATCGGCGCGTGGCCGCCGGGCACATACAGCGCATCGAAATGCTCGTAGCCGATCTGCTCGACCCGGGCCAGGCTGATCACCGGCGATTCGCCGGGGGAGGTGATTTTCAACTGGTCGAGCAGTGCCTGGTGCGCCTGCAGTGCGGCGACATCGTTGTTGAAATACATCTTGTCGGTGGAGGAGCGGTCCAGGGTCGGCGCCTTGCCCTGCGGGGTGGCGAAGGTCACCGAGTGGCCGGCGTCGAGCAGCTGTTTGACCGGCTGCATCAGTTCGTTGAGGTAGAAGCCGGTGGCAAACACCTTGCCGTCCTTGAGGTCGAGGTGGTCGGCGTCCGAGAGCACCACCAGGACGTTTGCGGCCTGGGCGTTGAAGGTGGCGGCGGTGATGCTCATGGCAAGAGCGAGGGTGCTGAGTGGGCGCATGGCGGTTTCCAAAGTGTGAGGTCAGGGAGTCGGCGGTGGCCGACGGGTGATTCACTGTATTCATGCCTCTGTGGGCGATAAACTCGCGCCACTGGAAATCACTTGTTCCCTGGAGATAAAGGTGAGCCGTCGATTCGATTATCTGGCTGACGTCGAGGTGTTCGTCAGCGTGGTGGAAAAGGGCTCGTTGAGCGCCGGCGCGGTGGCCTTGGGCACCACGCCTTCAGTGGTCAGCCGGGCGATTTCCCGGCTGGAGGCGCGCCTGGGCGTGCAGTTGCTACGGCGTACCACCAGGCGCCTGAGCCTGACCGAAGCCGGCCTGTTGTACCTGGAGCAATCGCGGGCGGCGTTCGAGCTGATCGACGGCGCGGAGCGCAGCATCCAGGGCCAGGACGGCGAGCTGAATGGGCGGGTGCGCCTGAGCGTGCCGACCACCTACGGCCATTACCGGCTGCCGGCGCTGCTCGGCGGCTTTGCCCGGCACTACCCGCAGGTGCGCATCGAGCTGAGCATCAGCAACCGCAATGTCGACCTGGTGGCCGAGGGTTACGACCTGGCGATCCGCCTCGGGCCACTGCCCGACAGCGGCCTGGTCGGGCGCAAGCTGGAGGACGCGCCGCTGTGCCTGGTGGCGTCCCCCGACTACCTGCGCCGCGCCGGCACGCCCCGGCGCCTGGAGGACCTGGCGGCCCATGCCTGCCTGCCGTTCATCATGCCCAGCAGCGGCCGGGTCGGTGCCTGGTTGCTGCGCGAGCAGGGGCGGGACCTGGAGTGGACGCCCCAGGCGAATATCCAGGTGGCCGACGATGTGCTGGGCATCGTGTCCCTGGCCGAACACGGCATGGGCATTTGCCAGACCTACGAGTTCATCGTCCGCGAGCGGATCGCCAGCGGCTGCCTGGTGGAACTGCTGCCGCAGGCGAACGGCCGTTCGCGGCCTTTCTCGGTGATCTACCCGCCGCACCGCCAGCTGTCGGCGGCGGCGCGGGCCCTGATCGATCACCTGACCCAGGCCGTGGCGCAGTGACAGACCGACTGGCTATCAGTCCCGCCGTTGCTCGGGAGAAGGATTAAAAAAGCGCCAACTCCCGTGGGGTAGGGGATTTACTGAGAATCAGGCGCTGATTACAATGATAATCATTGCTATTCATGTCCTTCCCTCCCTTGAGTGCACACCTTGAAGTCATCCTGTCCGCGTGCCCGCCGTAAAACCCTGATCAAACACCTGTTGCCGACACTGTCCTGTTGTCTGGTCGCCAGCCCGCTGTGGGCACAGGAGGCGGTCGAACTGCCGACCACCGATATCCAGGCCGATCGCCTCAGCCAGGACACCGGCTACACCACCTCGCAAGCCAGCACGGCGAGCAAAAGCAATGTGCCGATCAAGGAGGAGGCGCAATCGATCAATGTGGTGACCCAGCAGACCCTGGCCGACTATCAGGTGCGCTCGCTGAGCGACGCCATGAAGTTCGTCAGCGGCGTCAGCCAGGGCAACACCCTGGGCGGCTCCCGGGACTCGCTGGTCAAGCGCGGTTTCGGCACCAACGACGACGGCTCGATCCTGCGCGATGGCGTGCGTTCCAACCTGGGGCAGAACTTCAGCGCCACCACCGAGCGGGTCGAAGTGCTCAAGGGCCCGGCGTCGATGCTCTACGGCGCCCTGGAACCCGGCGGCCTGGTGAACATCATCAGCAAGCAGCCGCAGTATTCCCAGAGCACCACCCTCAGCGGCTCGGCCTACAGCGAGGGCGGCGGCAGCATGGCCCTGGACACCACCGGGCCGCTGGGCGATACCGGCCTGGCCTACCGCCTGATCGCCGAGCGCGGCCATGAGGATTACTGGCGCAATTACGGAGTCAACGAGCACACCCTGGTGGCGCCGTCGCTGACCTGGACCGGCGAGCGCGCCAGCCTGACCCTGAACTACGAATACAACGACTACTCCAGCCCCTTCGACCGCGGCACCGTGTTCACCAACGGGCATCCGGCGGACATCGACTACGACAAGCGCCTGGATGAACGTTGGGCGAAAAGCGTGGGCATTCGCGAAGTGGCCAGCGCGCGCTTCGAGTACCAGCTGAGCGACGCCTGGAAAACCCGCGTCACCTACGGCTGGAACAACGACCGCTACAGCCTGTCGATCGCCCAGCCCAACAGCCTGACCGGCAACACCCTGCGCCGGGCCGCCAACGGCGCCCACTACGACGACGAAACCCGCTACGCCAGCTGGGATTTCATCGGCCAGCAGGAGCTGTTCGGCCAGCGCCATGACCTGCTGGTGGGCGTCGACAGCGAGCACTCCGACCAGTACCGCGGCAAGACCTACCGCAACACCGCCCAGGGTGGTTTCAACATCACCGCGCCGGTCTACGGCAACCTGGCCGAACCGAGCCTGGTCAGCGCCGCCCAGAGCAACCTGCGCAACCAGCTGACTTCGAGCTCGCTGTACTTCAAGGACAACTGGCATTTAAGTGAACAGTGGATCCTGGTCTTCGGCGGTCGCCAGCAGCATTACGACCAGTACAGCGACCAGGGCCTGGGCAAGAGCTACAAGGTCAACCGCGACAGCAATGGCGATACCTTCGTGCCGTTCCTCGGCCTGGTGTTCAAGGCCACCGACAGCCTGTCGCTGTACGGCAACTACAGCCGTTCGTTCAAGCCCAACACCGACGTCGACGACGCCGGCAACACCTTCGATCCGGAAGAGGGCCGCAGCTACGAGGTGGGCGCCAAGTACGATCCGCTGCCGGGCCTGAACATCAACCTGGCGCTGTACGACATCGAGAAGAAGAACGTGGTGACCACCACCACGGTCAATGGCGTGAGCCTTTCGGAAGCCGCCGGCAAGGTCGGCTCCCAGGGTGTGGAGCTGGACGTCACCGGGCGCATCGCCGAGCGTTGGGACCTGATCGGCACCTACGCCTACAACCACACGGAAATCCTCGACGACCCGAGCAACGAAGGCCACCGCCTGGCCAACGCGCCCAAGCACACCGCCAGCCTGTACCTCAGTCATCACCTGAACGTACCTGCGGAATTTGGTGCCTGGCATGCGGGCGGCGGCGCCCGTTATGTCGGCGAGCGCGCGGCCAACAACGCCAACGACTTCTGGCTCAGCAGCTACACCGTGGCCGATGCCTTCGTGCGCTGGGAATCGCCGCTGTTTGGCTACCAGACCAGCTTGCAGTTCAACGTCGACAACCTGTTCGACAAGCAGTACTACCCGTCGTCCACCGGCAGCCAACTGCAGGTCAACGTCGGCGAGCCACGCACCGCACGCCTGAGCGCCAGCGTGACCTTCTGACAACACGCGGACCGCTGCGCGTCGTCCCACCGGGTGGCGCGTCGGCGGGCCCCGTTTTGCCGCTGTCTCTTATTCCCCCGCACATTTCACTCTTCATGGCATTCCCGCCAATCTCCCGACTTTGCCCTCCCGCGGCCCGACTCCCCGCGGCCCGGCGTCAAGAAAGCCCTGGCCCGGTCAATAGTTGAAAAGCGAATTGGGCTATTTGCCACTATCGTTGTTGACTGAACCGCTCGCCGAAGGCGGTCATTCCGTTTTGCCCTCTGCCGTTTTTCTTCCCGCCCCGTACATGGAGTAAGAGTGCATGGCTTTCCCCCCACGTTTTCTCGAGCATTACCGCAAAGCCGACCGCATCATGATGGGCCTGATCTGGCTGATGTTCGCCTATGCGCTGGGCCTGGCGTTCTGGCACGACACCTTCACCCAGGCGCTGCTGGTGGGCGGTGGCACCACCCTGGTCCTGAGCCTGCTGTACCGCGTCATCAGCGGCACACGCCTGATGCGCTGCTGCATCGCCATCGGCTTCATGTTCATGGCGGCGCTGCACATCAACCAGGCCAAGGGTTTGATCGAAGCGCACTTCGGTATTTTTGTGCTGCTGGCGGTGCTGACCTTCTATCGCGACTGGCTGCCGATCCTGCTGGCGGCGGTGACCATCGCCCTGCATCACGTGCTGTTCCATGTGCTGCAGCACCAAGGCTTTCCTGTCTACGTCATGGCCCATCATGGCGGTTTCGGCATGGTGGCGGTGCACGCCTTCTACGTGGTGGTGGAGACGGTGATCCTGCTGTACCTGGCGGTGCACAGCCATGCCGACGCGGTGGAGAGCCAGGACATGCTGGACAAGATGCTCGCCGCCACGTCTCAGCTGACTGTCGACCCAGGCCAGGGCGAAAGCGCCAAGGCGCATGTGTCGCTGGCCCAGCGTTTCGACCACTTCATGCAGCAGATCACCGCCCTGGTGGATGGCGTGGTGCGCGACACCCATGGCCTGCGCGAACTGGGCCAGGACCTGGCGAAAACCAGCCAGACCCTGGAGCAGGGCGCCCAGCACCAGTTGACGGAAATCACCCAGATGACCGGCTCCATGCAGCGCATGGGCGATGCCATGGGCGACATCGCCGTGCATGTCGAGCAGGCGGTCGAGCGTGCGGGGCAGGCCAGCGCGCAAATCAGCCGCGGCCAGCAAAGCGTCGATCGCGCCCAGGCGGAAATCACCCAGTTGGCGTCACGCATCAACGGCACCAACGAAACCGTGCAACGCCTGGCGGGGCAGGCGCAGCAGATCGGCAACGTGCTGGAGGTGATCGGCAGCATCGCCGCCCAGACCAACCTGCTGGCCCTCAACGCCGCCATCGAGGCCGCCCGCGCAGGCGAAGCCGGCCGCGGTTTCGCGGTGGTCGCCGATGAGGTGCGCAACCTGGCCCAGCGCACCGCGCTGTCCACCCAGGAAATCAAGACCATCATCGAAGCCCTGCAACAGGGCAGCCGCCAGGCCGCCGAAGCCATGCACGACAGCCACGAAGGCGCCCAGCGCTGCGTCGAAGACAGCCGCCAGGCCTCCGCGATGTTCCAGGCCGTCGGCGCCGATATTTCCCATATCGACCAACTCAACGGCCGCATCGTCAGCACCACCCGCGAACAATCCAGCGCCAGCCTCGACATAGTCGGTCGCCTGCACTCGGTCCAGGCCATCGCCCAGAACACCGCCGACGACATGGGCAACCTGGCCCTGAGCAGCCAACGCCTGCCACCGATCGCGATCCGGCTGGAAGCGTTGGGGCAGACGTTTCACAAGTAACGTGGGATGGGCGCCTGCTTGCCGACAGGCAGTGGGCGCCATCACTGCTGCTGGCTCGCAGGCCCTGACTGGAATCCGGACTACAGGTCATTCAGACCGGTCAACGTCAATCTCAGAGTTCTCCAAGTTTCCAAGGGCGAGCCGTTTCGCCAACTTGAGATATCGACAACCTGAGTGTCGTTACACCGAAACATCACATCGACATTCACAGAAATGGATGACGTTTATCAATGAAGAACAACATCACTGACTTTACCGAAGACGAATTTGTCAGCTATCTGAAAGAACTGCTCGCCGCTAACAAGACCGCAACCGACGATGTGCTTGACGACCTTCTAGAGAAGTTCTGCGAGATTACTGGTCATCCAGACGGCACCGATTTGATTTACTACCCGGAGGACGGTTCAAGGGGAACCGCTGAAGACATCACGCGCGTTGTGAAAGCATGGCGTGCCGCGCATGGTTTGCCGGGCTTCAAGGGTTAAGGTGCTTATGAAAAACAACTTCTCTGATTACACAGAGTCCGAGTTCATCAAGCTTTTGGAGGAGCTTCGTAGAGCAGACGAGGAAGATGAAACAGACGCTCGTGCGGACGTGCTTTTGTTGCACTTCAAGAAAGTCAGCCAGCACCCGGCAGGCTCCGACCTCATCTACTACCCCGAAGAGGGTGCAGATAACTCGCCCGAAGGTGTCACGCAAATTGTAAAAGCATGGCGTGCCGCGCATGGTTTGCCGAGCTTCAAGGCGGGATGACTTAGCTGGTTGAGCACCAAGCAGAAACGATAAAAAAGCCCCGCTCATGCGGGGCTTTTTCATGGCCGGGAGCAGGTCAGCCCGGAGGCAGGCTGGCGCGTATCTGGCTGACGCGTTGTTTCACGTCTTTCCAGGGTGCCTGGCCCGCCAGATCCTGGCGCAGGAAGCGCAGCAGGTCGGCGATCTGCTGGTCGTCGAGGCTGTAGCGAAAGGCCGGCATGTAGCCCAGCGCTGGGTTGGCCGGTTGGGCGATGCCTTCGAGGATCACGCGGATCGCGTTGTCGGGGCTGTCGGCGTAGAGGTTGCTGTTGAGGGCCAGGGAAGGGCGCACGCCGGTCAGGGTCGGGCCTTTTTCCTGGGCGTGGCAGGCCATGCAGGCCCCCGAGAACAGGCGGGCGCCGGGGGAGCTTAGGGGCTCGGTGCGTTGCTCGGCCTGGTGGTTCAGGGTGGTGGCGCTGGCTTGCGGGGTGCTGGCCGGCTGCAGGCTGGACAGGTAATGGGCGATGGCCTGCAGGTCGGCGTCCGGCAGTTGCGCCAGGCCTTCGTGGATCACCGGCGCCATCGGGCCGGCGGCGACGCCATGGCGCGGGCTGTAGCCGTGGCGCAGGAAGTCCAGCAGGTCCTGTTCGGTCCAGGCCAGCGGGGCATTGCCGCCGACCAGGGCATGGGCGCTCCAGTCTTCGGCAACGCCGCCGCTCAGGTGGCGCCGGCCGCCGCGTTCGCCAAACAGCGGGTCGCGGGGCGAGTGGCAGGCGCTGCAATGCCCCAGGCCCTCGCTCAGGTAGGCGCCACGGTTCCACTGGGCACTGCGCCCGGGGTCGTCGGCCATGGCGCCGGGCCTGAGGTAGAGCCAGTTCCAGGCGAGGATGCCCGGGCGGATATTGAAGGGGAAATGCAGGTCGGTCGGCGGTGGCTGGTGGCGGACCGGCGGCTGGCTCATCAGGTAGGCGTAGAGCGCCTTGAGGTCTTCGTCGCGGGTCTTGGTGAAGGCGGTGTAGGGGAACGCCGGGTACAGGTAGCGCCCGCTGCGGTCGATGCCGTGGCGCATGGCGCGCTCGAAGGCCGGATAGGACCAGCTGCCGATCCCCGTCTCGGGATCGGGGGTGATGTTGGTGCTGTACAGGGTGCCGAACGGGATGCGCATGGCCAGGCCGCCCGCGTTGCGTGCCCCGCCCGGTGCGGTATGGCAGACCGCGCAATCGCCCACGGCCGCCAGTTGCTCGCCCCGGGCGACTTGCTCATGGCTGAAGTACTGGGTGTCGTGATTGTCCAGCGGCGCGATGGCCGGCTGCCAGCTGAGAAAGGCGCCTGCGGTGGCAACCAGGCTCAAGGCGGTCAGGCTCCAGCCGGCGATGCTCTTGAATTTGCTCATGGGCGGGCCTCCTGGCCAGGGCGGTCAGTCTCGGGAGCTCGCTGCAAGGCTTGCAACACCCGCTCCGGGGTAAAGGGCACTTGCCGCAGGCGCACGCCGACCGCGTCGAAGATCGCGTTGGCGATGGCCGCCGCGCTGGGTACCGAGGCCGATTCGCCGGCGCCCATGGACGGTTCTTCCGGGCGGTCCAGCAGCTGCACATCCACCTCGGGCAATTCGTCGAAGCGCAGGATCGGATAGCCGCCCCATTCCAGGGAGGTGCTGCCGGAGCGGTCGAAGCTGACGTATTCCTTGAGCACCCGGCTGCACGACTGGACGATATTGCCGTGCACCTGGTGACGCACGCCGGCCGGGTTGACCATGCGCCCGCAGTCGTGGCTGACGAAGATCTTGTCCAGGCGAATCTGCCCGGTGCGCCGGTTGACGCTCAGGTCGCAGACCCACGCGGCCCAGGCGGCGCCGAAGCCGGGGAACTTGCTGTGGAAATAACGGGCATAGGCAAAACCCCGGCCCTTGGCCCATTCCTGCGAGGCCGGCGCCGGGTAGCGGTGGGCGCTGCCGTCCTGCCAGTCGGCCTGTTTTTTCAGCGCCGCGATCAGCGCCAGGGCGCGCGGGTCATCCAGGTAGCGCAGGCGGAAGGCGATCGGGTCCTGCTGGGCGATGTAGGCCAGCTCGTCGATCCAGGATTCGTGGGCGAAGACATTGGGCTGCGCGGAAACCCCGCGCATCCACGAGGCGCGGACGATCGGCGCGGCGTCCTGGCAGACGATGCGCATCTGTGGAAAGCGGTATTGCGGGATCGCCGTGCGGTCGCCCATCTGCTGGATGTCGGGGCGGTTGGCGACGGTGCCGGTGAGCAACAGCGCCAGGGTGCGGGCGTTGTTCGAGGGGTAGCAGGTTTTCAATTCGTAGGCGGCCACTTCTCGTTTACCGTCGAGGCCACCGCGGACCTGCATCAGTTGCGCGGTGCCCTTGGGTTCCCAGCCGGCTTCCTGTTCGCGCATCAGTTGCACCCGCACCGGGCGCCCGACCGCCTGGGAGAGCAGGGCGGCGTCGGCGGCCACGTCATCGGCGCAGTTGCGTCCGTAGCAACCCGAGGCCTCCATGCGGTTGATCTGTACCTGTTGCGGCGCGCGTCCCAGCAACAGGGCGATGTCCTTGCGCAGGTCATGGGGGTTCTGGCTGCCGGTCCAGACCTCGGCGCGCTCGGCGTCGACCATCGCCACCGCGCAGGACGGGCCGATGGAGGCATGCAGGTGATAGGGCCAGACATAGTCGACATTGAGCGGGCTGTTGAGCTTGCCCAGGCTGCTGTCGATGCCGGGATCGTCGCGCAGCACGCGATCCTGCTTGGGGTGGGCCAGGAGCGTTTCACGCAGGATGTCCGGCCGCAGGTCGGGCAGCGCGTCCCAGGGTTTCCACTGGACCTTGAGCTGGCGCATGGCGTCGATGGCCTGCTCCTCACGCTCGGCGACGATGCCGACAAAGTCACCGATCACCACCAGTTTGACGATGCCCGGCAAGTGCGCGATGGACGCCGCGTCCACCGCGATCAGTGCGTGGCCCAAGGGCGCGCTGGCGTCGGCGCCGGGGTAGGGCGGGCGTACCACGCGGCCGTGGAGCATGTCGTCCAGGCGCAGGTCGTGGACATAGGTCAGCTGGCCGGTGACCTTGGCCGGGATGTCCACGCGCGGGGTGGACTGGCCGACATAGCGACCGGCGCCGACCGCCTTGAGTTCGACGCGCGGGTCCAGGGGCAGGTGCAGGTCCTGCCCGCGGGCCAGTTCGGCGTAGCTCAGGCGCCGTTTGGGGCGAGCTCTGGCGTAGATCTGTCCGCGCTCGACCCGCAACCCGGCAATCGGTTGGTCGAGGATTTCCGCTGCGCCTTCCAGCAGCCACTGGCGCAACTGGGCGGCGGCCTGGCGCAGGGGCAGGGCGCTGACCTGGAGGGTCGCGCTGGCGATGGTCGGGCCCTGGTCCGGGGTTCTGGCGGTGTCGCCGAGGATCATCCGCACTTGCTCGAAGTCGACATCCAGTTCGTCGGCGACGATCTGTGCCAGCGCGGTGCGTACCCCGGTGCCGAGATCGACATGACCGCAGAACGCGGTGACGTGGCCGTCGGCGTCCAGGGCGATAAAGCTGTCGACGTGGTCCGGCGTCGGGTCCGCTGGCAATGCGCTCGAGTTAAGAATCTCGGCCGTGGCCAGCAAGGGTTTGGACAGCAGGGTGCTGATCATGATCAGGCCGCCGGCCTGGAGCAGGCGGCGACGGGTCAACGGCAAGTCGTTCATGGTTGCCCCCGCTCTGCCAGCAGTTGGCGGGCTCGTGCCGCCGCTTGCAGGATCTCGAAGTGCGCGCCGCAGCGGCAGAGGTTGTAGGCCAGCTCGTTCTTGATTCGTTGCTCGTCGGCCTCGGGTTCGCGCTCGAACAGCGCCACCAGGGTCATGATCATGCCGTTGCTGCAGTAGCCGCATTGCGCGGCCTGCTCATCGATGAACGCCTGTTGCACCGGGTGCGGGCGCTCTTCCTGCACCAGGCCTTCCAGGGTGGTGACGTGTTTGCCTTGCACGCTGGACAGCGGCAGGGTGCAGGAGCGGGCGGCGATGCCGTCCACCAGCACCGTGCAGGCGCCGCATTGGCCCAGGCCGCAGCCGTACTTGGGGCCATTGAGGCCGAAGTCGTTGCGCAGGGCATACAGCAATGGGGTGTTCGGCGGCAGCTGATCCAGTAAAAGGTGGCGGCCGTTGAGGGTAAAAGTCATGGCAGCTTGGGTCCTGTGGGTGAGTGGCGTGGCGCGCGACATGCGCGACAGCGGTCAGGGCAGGTTTGAGCCGGCAACGGGCTTATTGTCAGGGGCTGGACAACAAGGTGGCGCTCAGGTGCTGTGCAGATTGGCGGGGGCGAAGCATGCGGGGTTTATGGTGGGTCGATAAATAAGACGATTCTGGTTTTTTGTAGGCCTAAGCCAGGGAGTAATTCGGTTTTATCTGATCCGATGCCTGAGAAAATGATGGCTAGTAGCCATAATTGTCGCTTGTGACAGCCTTGGTCACGGCGTAGGATGCGCGCCCTGATCAGCCTGGCTGAACCGTTTTACCCGAATGCGACATGGATTGTTATGACCCACTCCCCCCGTTTTTTCTCGCCGTTGCTCATCCTGGCAATGGCGACGATGCCGGCTTTCGCCGATCCCGGTGCCCAGCGCGCCGAGCTGCTGCAGGTTTACCGCCAGGCCGTCGAGCATGACGCCCAGCTGTCCGCGGCCCGCCACGAGTACCAGGCCCAGCGTGAAAGCATCCCCCAGGCCCGGGCCGGTTTGCTCCCCACACTCAATGCAGGCAGCACCGTGGAATCGGTGCGTCTGGAGCGCGATGAGCCTGGCCTGACCCGCACGCGCAGCACCAGGGTATTCCAGGCCAATCTCAACCAGCCGCTGTTTCGTGCCGATCGCTGGTTTCAACTGGAGGCCGCCCATGCCAGCACCGCCCAGGCCGAGCTTGAATTGGGCGCGAAGGAGCAGGGGCTGGTGCTGACCACGGCCCAAGCCTATTTCGAAACCTTGCGTGCCCTGGACCTGCTCGCCGCCTCCAAGGCCGAGGAAGCGGCGCTCAAGCGCCAGCAGCAACAGGCCCAGGCCCGCCTGGAAAATGGTGCCTCGAGCATCACCGATGTGCTCGACGCCCAGGCCGCCCATGACAACGCCGGGGCCAATCGCAAACTCGCCGAGCGCAAGGTCGACGATGCCTTCGAGGCCTTGTCCCGCCTGACCCGCCAGGACTATTCGACGATCGAGGGCATTCAGCATCAATTGCCGGTGGAGCTGCCGGTGCCCAATGATGCCAACGAATGGGTCAGCCGCGCGGTGCGCCAGAACCTGGCGTTGCAGGCCAGCAGTTACGCGGTGATTGCCGCCGAACAGACCAACCGCCAGCGCAAGGCCGGCTATGCGCCGACCGTCGATGCGGTGGCGTCCTGGCGCAAAGGTGAAAACGACAGCTTCGGCTACAGCAACCCCACCGATTTCGGGCGCGATGGCTATCGGGGCAATGTCACGCAGAGCAGCATCGGCCTGGAGCTGAATATTCCGTTGTACTCCGGCGGCATGACCCGCTCGCAGGTGCGCGAGGCGACCGAGCGGCTGGCCCAGAGTGAAGACGAGCGCGAGGACCGTCGCCGCGAAGTGGTGCAGAACACGCGCAATTTCTACCGCGCGGTGAATTCCGATATCGAGCAGGTCATTGCCCGGCGGCAGACGATTCGTTCCGGCCAGGCCTCGGTCAAGGCCAACCAGGTAGGGCGGGACCTGGGCTCGCGTAACACCGCGGATGTGCTCAATGCCCAGCGTCAGCTGTACAGCGCGGTGCGTGAGTACAACAACGCGCGCTACGACTACATCATCGACACCCTCAAGCTCAAGCAGGCGGCGGGAACCCTGAGCCCGAAGGACCTGAGCGACCTGGCGATGTACCTGACGAAAGACTACGACGCCGATCGGGATTTCCTGCCACCGCAGGAGCGCAAGGCGCTCTGACGGGTGACTCATACAGCTGAGTGAAATAAATCTCAATCAATGATGTCGTATTGATACTAATTGTTTCTTGTTTGATATAACATCTTGAAATATTAGGACTTTACGGCCGCAGCGCGGCATGCATGGAAGCTTATGAGCGAACAAGGAAGGGGCGCCGAGTCGCCCACGCCAGACACTGGCCTGGTCTGTCTGGTGATGCTGGCCCGGTTTCATTCGGTGGCGGCGTCCGCCGAGCAACTGGCCCATGAATTCGCTCCAGAGAACCAGCCGTTCACCCAGCGCGAACTGCTGCTCGCCGCCCGCAAGCTGGGGCTCAGGGCCAAGTCGGTCAGCACCTCCATCGCGCGCCTGGAGCGCACGCCATTGCCGGCGATCGCGGCCGATGGCGACGGCAGGTTTTTCATCATTGCCAGGCTGGACCAGGGCCAGGCGCTGATCCAGGACCCGCGTGCGGATCGGCCTGAGGTGATCTCCTTCGAAACCCTGGCCGCGCGCTGGACCGGCGAGCTGGTGCTGCTGCGTTCCGAAGCCGGGTTGCCGGGGGAAACCTCGCGGTTCGATTTCACCTGGTTCATTCCCGCCATCGTCAAATACCGCAAGTTGCTGGGCGAGGTGCTGCTGGTGTCCTTTGCCCTGCAGCTGTTTGCCCTGGTGACGCCGTTGTTTTTCCAGGTGGTGATGGACAAGGTGCTGGTGCACCACGGGCTGACCACCCTGGATGTCATCGCCGCCGGGTTGCTCGGCATCATGCTGTTCGAGTCGGCCTTGAGCGGTTTGCGCAGCTACGTGTTCGCCCATACTGCCAGCCGTATCGATGTGGAGTTGGGCTCGCGCTTGTTCCGCCATCTGATCAACCTGCCGCTGGCGTATTTCCAGGCGCGCCGGGTCGGCGATTCGGTGGCCAGGGTGCGTGAGCTGGAGAACATCCGCAGCTTCCTGACCGGCAACGCCATTACCTTGTTGCTGGACGTGCTGTTCTCGCTGGTGTTCATCCTGGTGATGTTCTACTACAGCGGCTGGCTGACCCTGGTGGTGCTGTTGTCGCTGCCGCTGTATGTGCTGGTCTCGCTGTTTGTCACCCCGCTGCTGCGCGCCCGCTTGCAGGACAGTTTCACCCGCGGCGCGGAGAACCAGGCGTTCCTGGTGGAGACGGTGAACGGCATCGACACGGTGAAATCCATGGCCGTCGAGCCCCAGGCGATTCGCAAGTGGGACAACCAGATGGCGGCTTATGTCGCGGCCGGGTTCAAGACCCAGACCTTGTCTACCATCGCCAACGAGAGCGTGTCGCTGATCGGCAAGCTGGTCACGGTGGCGACCCTCTGGCTGGGCGCCCGGCTGGTGATCGACGGACAGCTTTCGGTGGGCGAGCTGATCGCCTTCAACATGCTGGCCGGCCGGGTCAGCGGCCCGATCATGCGCCTGGCGCAGTTGTGGACCAGCTTCCAGCAGACCGGTGTTTCGGTGCAGCGCCTGGGCGATATCCTCAACACCCGCACCGAGCTTTCCCAGGCCACCCGCAGCGCCTTGCCGCCCCTCAGGGGGCAGATCGAATTCGACCAGGTGCATTTCCGTTATCGCGCCGACGGCTCGGAGATCCTGCGCGGGATCAACCTGCAGATCGCCGCCGGCGAGGTGATTGGCGTGGTGGGGCGTTCCGGCTCGGGCAAAAGCACGCTGACGCGCCTGCTCCAGCGCCTGTACGTGCCCGAGCGTGGACGGGTGCTGGTGGATGGCATGGACCTGGCGCTGGCGGACGTGTCCTCGCTGCGCCGGCAGATCGGCGTGGTGTTGCAGGACAACATGCTGTTCAACCGCAGCATCCGCGAAAACATCGCCCTGAGCGATCCGGGCGCGCCGCTGGAAACGGTGATGCATGCCGCCAGCATGGCCGGGGCCCACGAATTCATCCTGGAGTTGCCCGAAGGCTACGACACCATGGTCGGGGAGCATGGCACCTCGCTGTCCGGTGGCCAGCGGCAACGCATCGCCATCGCGCGGGCCTTGATCGGCAACCCGCGGATCCTGATTTTCGACGAGGCCACCAGTGCGCTGGACTATGAGTCCGAACGGATCATCCAGCAGAACATGCAAAGCATCTGCGCCGGGCGCACGGTGATCATCATCGCTCACCGGTTGTCGGCGGTACGCGACGCCAATCGCATCCTGGTGGTCGACCGCGGGCAGATCGTCGAGCAGGGCAACCATGCCGAACTGCTGGCGCACCAGGCCGGCCACTATTCGCGCCTGCACCGTATGCAGCAGGGCTGAACAGCGCCCGATTCACAGGTTATTTGTTCGGCCAGCTCCCTCGCCGCAGGGGGCGGGGCTGGATGCCATCCGGATTCAAGGACCGATTGCCCATGAGCGCCACTCCTTCGTTATTGCAGCGCTACCGCGACGCCTGGCAGCACGCCTGGCGCCAGCGCAAAAGCATGGACAGCGTGCAGCGCCTGCCCCATGAGGCGCAGTTTTTGCCCGCCGCCCTGGAGTTGCAGGACACCCCCGTGCACCCGGCGCCGCGGATCTTTATCTGGAGCATCCTCGGCTTTGCCGTGCTGGCCTTGCTGTGGGCCTTTATCGGCAAGATCGAAGTGGTGGCGGTGGCGCCGGGCAAGATCGTGCCCAATGGCAAGACCAAGCTGATTCAGTCCAGCGAAACGGCGGTGGTCAGGGCGATCCATGTCAGTGACGGCCAGGCGGTGAAAGTCGGCGAGCTGCTGGTGGAACTCGACCCGACGGCGGCGGATGCCGACGTCAGGCGGATCCAGAGCGAGTTGCTGGCGGCCCGCGTCGACAGCGCCCGTGGCGCGGCCATGCTCGATGCGATCAACCAGCAACAGCCACCGGCCTCGCTGCTCGGCCCGCTTGCCAACGCCGGCGCCAACGCCAACCCGGAGCAGGTGCAGAGCGCCCAGCGCTGGTTGCAGGGGCAGTACCAGGAGTACCGCAGCAACCTGGAACTGGTGGACGCGGAAATCCTCCAGCGCAGCGCCGAAATCCAGTCGGCCCAGGCCCAGGTGGCCAGCCTGCGGCAAACGGTGCCGATCGCCACGCAATTGGCCGAGGACTACCGGCGGCTGCTGGAGCAACAGTACGTGGCGCGCCATGAGTACCTGGAAAAGGAGCAGGCGCGTCTCGACCTGCTGCGCCAGCTGAGCGTGCAGCAGGCCAGTGTCTTGCAGTCCACCGCCGCCCAGGCTGAAGCGCGGCGCCGGCGCGAAGGCGTGGTGGCGCAGAACCGCCGGGCCATGCTCGACCTGCAACAGGAAGCCAATCAGAAAGCCGCGAGCCTGGTCCAGGAACTGGCCAAGGCCCGTTACCAGGAAACCCTGACCAGCCTCAAGGCCCCGGTGGACGGCACCGTGCAACAACTGGCGATCCACACCGTCGGCGGCGTGGTCACCCCGGCCCAGCCGCTGATGGTCATAGTGCCCGCCGACCAACCGGTCGAAGTCGAAGCGATGCTGGAAAACAAGGACGTGGGCTTCGTCCGCGCCGGCCAGCCGGTCACGGTGAAAGTGGAAACCTTCACCTTCACCAAGTACGGCACCGTCGACGGTGAGGTGCTGAATGTCTCGAACGACGCCATCGAAGATGAGAAGCGCGGGCCGATCTACAGCAGCCGCATTCGCCTGAAGTCCGATCACCTGATGGTCAATGGCCAACGCGTGGCACTGTCGCCGGGCATGTCGATCACCGCGGAAGTGAAGACCGACCAGCGCCGGGTGATCGACTACTTCCTGAGCCCCTTGCAACAGCATGTGGATGAGAGTTTGCGCGAGCGCTAGGACGGTTGAAGTGAAGTTCCCGGCGTATCGCCTTCCAGGAAAAGATGCCTCTTGTTCTTAAGCCATATTTGCTGGTGATCTGCCTTGGTATATGGCAGCTGCTTCGGAGTTTTAGTGCACTGGTCCTGGTTGTGGGCTTTTGTTATTGCATTGTTCTTGTGCTTGCCTCTCCAGGTACTTGCTGGAAATGGGATGACGGGAAGGTTCAAGTGGTAGTTGAATTTGTTGGGGACAAGGGCGGGCAAGTTTATTAAAACTTTCGGGGAGAGTAGGTCATGCATGGACTGATCAGTGTTTTGCGTAGCGGAGTTTTAGGTGCTGTATGTTTTTTGCTGACCGCCTGTTCCGCACCTGTATCAATAGTAAAACCCCTGGATGTCTCTCGGGCGGAGCAGTCCGCCAGTGCGGAGTTTGTGGTCAGGAAGACCGGTGACTACAGATTCGCCTTGCTGTTTACCAAAAAAGACAGCCTGCCCGAGATACTCAGACAGATTGAAGTCTGGGGAAACTATGGCGTTGATGGAGTGGCTATCCCCATCCATCTTCGGGTCTTGAAAGACGGCCAGGTATTCTTTGAAAAAAGCTTGATAACAGTAGGTGTCCAATGGGGGCAGACGTTTGACTATGAGGGGAGGCGTTTGAATACCGCGGTAAGGCTGATCAAGACGTTGGAACTTTCACCTGGAAGTTACTCGGTTGAAGTCAGCACACTCGGTGACCTGGAAGCGTTCCGGGGTATCGAGGGGTTTGTAGAGTTTTCTTATTACGATCCAAAGCATTGAAGCATTGTGGTGAGCTTTTTTAAGGAGCTGGAAGTTGGAGAAGAAGTACAGTGTGACTTATAAGGTCGCAAAGGCAGGCGCGGAGTACGTCTATCAGCAGGATAAAGCGGATCACAAGGCAGGCGATAGCCACTCATCGACAGGGGGGCATATGTGGTATGCCTTGAGCGATGGGGTAGGCGAAAGCGCCAGTTATGGCTTTGAATCAAAGTTCGATGAGATGCGCGGGCCAGGGCAAGTAGGCCGGCATGACAATGCGGGCTACAAGGAAACGGTCTATGAAGTTAGCGTGGCATTGACCGAGGCTCAATATAAAAGTTTGCTGGCTTTCTCGGAGAATCCCGCGTCCGGCGGATTTGATAACACGCGTTATAGGCTTCTAACCAATAGCTGCGTGGATTTCGTATATGCCTCGCTGAAGTCCATTGGTTTTAATGGCGAGGGTTTCGAGGGCGCTCTTTTTCCGGCGGATAACATAAAGCCGGTCAACAATCTTCTGCATACGTATGGCGCCCAGATCATTCGTGACGACTTGACCCGTCACGGCGAATATTATGAAGCGAAAGATGGCCAGCAATGTTTATGGCTTGGCGTGGGTGATGTCTCTACTGCCCCTCAGACACCCGGCCTGATCAACATCGACATCAACCCATCCCCCCAACCCCAACAACACATCCAGGGCGAAAGCAAAGCCCAGCAGGACGTCGCCAACGGCTATATCCAGAACGCCGCGACGCACAATATCTTTGCCGTTGGCGGCATTCTCAACAAAACCGACTTCACCTCGACCCAGATGGCCAGCCTGGCCTCGGGCGGTATTCGTCCCGGTGAGATGCAGCTCGACCCCAATGCCCGGCCCAACACCTACCTGTCGAATTTCTACCAGACCCCGGACAGCACCAAGCCGGACTTCAGCCTGCGCAATGCCGTGACCCTGAACGGCCTGTCGGCCATGACCACCTTCAACACCTACGTCGACCCGCTGCTGCTGGACCTGACCGGCAACGGCGTGCACATGACCGACATCCGTGACGGCGTGCTGTTCGACACCGACCACAGCGGCACGCTCAAGCGCAGCGGCTGGGCCGATCGCAGCACCGGCATGCTGGTGATCGACGATGGCAGCGGCCAGATCAAGGACGTCAGCCAGATGTTCTCCGAGTACTACGGCGGCAAGGCCGGCGTGAACGGCGCGGCGGGCGAGGCGAAGTTCAAGGACGGTTTTGCCGCCCTGGCCAGCGAGGACGGCAACAAGGACGGTGTGATCGATCAGCGCGATCCGATCTGGAGCAAGCTGCGGGTCTGGGTCGATGGCACCCATGACGCGAAAGTCGATGCCGGCGAACTCAAGACCCTGGCCGAGCTGGGCATCACCCAGATCAATGTGCGGGCCGCGGCGTCCACTCAAACCGAAGTGCGGGACGGCAACCGGGTGCTCGCCACCGGTTCGTTCACCATCAATGGCAAGAGCCAGGAAGCGCTGGCGGTGGATTTCCTCGGTGACCCGGTCAGCAACACCTTGAGCGCCCAGGGCGCGGGCACCAAGGTGACCTCGACCAGCAACGGCATCACCACCACTGCCTATGCCAGCCAGAGCACCACGGGCGAAACCCTGGACGCCGCGCAGTTGGGCGTGGGCAACCTGTACGGCGGCAGCGGCAACGACACGCTGATTGCCGCGCCGGCCGGTGGCTGGCTGGTGGGTGGCGGCGGCAGCAACACCTATGTCGGCGGCAAGGGCGACGACGTGTTTGTGGTCAGCGCCTCGGATGAAATGAAGAACATCCACGGCAACGGCGGCCACGATACGGCGATCGTCGTCGGCGACAAAGGCGTGGTGCTGAACATGGCCCAGGCCGGCCTGACCATTGCCCAGGGCGGCAGCGGTGACGACACGATCATGAGCGGCGGCAACGGCAGCGCCTTCATCAAGGGCGGTTCCGGCAATTCGACCCTGGTGGGCGGTGGCGGCAGCGACGTGCTGGTCGGTGGCAGCGGCCACAACACCATCATCGGCGGCAGCGGCAAGGCGGTGATCTACGCCGGGCCCCAGGGCGACGTGATCTACGCCGCCGAAGGCGGCAGCATCATTCACGCCGGTGGCGGCGCCGACCGGATTTTCGGCGGCGCGGGCAATGATGTGATCGAAGTCGGCCACGGCAACGCAACCATCGACGGCGATGGCGGGATCAACCTGGTGACCCTGCACGGCAACCATGGCGACTACCGCATCACCCGCACCGCCAGCGGCTATGAGGTGGCCGACAAGGTCGCCGGGCGCGACGGTACGGTGACCCTGAAAAATATCCAGAAGCTGAATTTCTCGGATATCTCGGCGGTCGATCTGCAAACGCCTAATGCCATGCCGGTGGCCGATGTGTTGAGCCTCGACCAGGACGGCAAGGCCTTCAACCGGACCCAGCCTCACCGGGTTGCCGCGCAGAGCCTGCTGGCCAATGATCAACACCTCAACAGCCAGGGCGCGCTGCGCATCGCCAACGTCGGCGACGCGGTCGGCGGCACTGTCAGCCTCACGGCCCAGGGCGACGTGCTCTTCACTCCGGATGCCCACTACACCGGCCTGCTCAGCTTCAAGTACGGCGTGGTCGATGCCGCCGGCAACCTGTCGGCTTCGGTGGTGGACCTGAGCAGCGGGCAGACCGCGCCGATGCGCGCCGGGGTGACCTTGCTGACCCCGGAAGTGCCGCTGGACCCCTTGGCGGCCCAGGAGTGGTACCTGAGCGATACCAACGTGCTGCCGGTCTGGCAGGACTACACCGGCAAGGGCGTGCGCATCGGCCAGTTCGAGCCGGGCGGCCAGTTCGCCACCGCGCCCGAGATCTTCGACATCGCCCACCCGGACCTGGCCGCCAACGTCGACCAGGCCTGGCTGCAGACCCAGCAGAGCAACGGCAGCTTGCCGGGCCTGGTGTCCAACCACGCCACCATGGTGGCGGGGGTGATGGTCGCGGCCAAGAATGGCACGGGCGGAGTAGGGGTGGCCTACGGCGCGACGCTGGGCGGCTACTACCTGGCCAATAGCGGCGCCGACCTGGCCGGGCTGGGGCATATGGTCAGCTTCGACATTGCCAACAACAGCTGGGGCTTCACCAACGATTTCGCCCTCAGCAGCTTCCAGGACGGCTTCGTCAACACCGCCACGGCGCTGAGCATGAATGCCCAGTACGCCGCGAGTAACGGTCGCGGTGGCCTGGGCACGATCATTGTCGCGGCCGGCGGCAACAGCCGTGCAACCGGCGGCAATGCCCAGGGCTCCCTGACCAACAACAACCGCTTCTCGGTGGAAGTCGGCGCGATCAATGCCCAGGGTGACCTGTCGACCCTGCAAATCGGCTCCTCGCCGTTCTCCAACCCGGGCGCCAGCCTGCTGGTGTCGGCGCCGGGCAGCAACGTGGTGTCCACCAGCCATATGCTGGAAACCGACCGTGGCTCGACCTTCGGCAACGATTACACCAGCATGCAGGGCACCAGCTTTGCCGCGCCGATCGTCTCCGGCATCGTCGCGCTGATGCTCGAGGCCAACCCGAACCTGGGCTACCGCGACGTGCAGCAGATCCTCGCGTTGTCGGCGCGCAAGATCAACGATCCGTCCAGCCAGTGGAGCGACAACGCTGCCCACAACTGGAACGGCGGCGGCATGCATACCAGTAACGACTACGGCTTCGGCGAAGTCGATGCGCGGGCCGCGGTGCGCTTGGCCGAAGCCTGGATGACCCAGAGCACCGGCGCCAACGAGTATGTCTACAGCGCCTCTAGCGGCGCCCTGGGCAAGAACCTGGCGGCGGGGGGCACGCTGAGCACGTCCATCGCCATGAATGCCGGCCTCAATGTGGAGCACGTCGAGATCGATTTCGACGCCCAGGTGGGCCGCCTTGGAGACCTGACGCTCAAGTTGATCTCGCCCGACGGTACCCAGAGCGTCCTGCTCAACCGCCAGGGCAAGGTGCCGGACGGCATGCCGGGGGCAAGCGCCACGGACCTTGGCAGCACGCAGTCGGGATCGTTCAAATACACCTTCATGACGACCCATGACTTCGGCGAGCGCTCGGCGGGCAACTGGACCTTGCAGGTGAGCGATTCGGCCTCTGGCCTGCCGGTCACGCTCAATGCCTGGTCGCTGCGTTTGTACGGCAGCAAGAGCACCCCGGACGACACCTACTTCTACACCGACGAATACCTCAAGTCGGTGGTCGGGCATGCCAACCGTGGCGTCCTGGACGACGCGGTCAATGGTGTCGCGGGCGGGCGCAATACTCTCAACGTGGCGGCGGTGTCGGGGGATAGCTCGGTCAACCTGCTGACCGGTGTCGCCAGCATTGGCGGCGCGGCGTTGACGGTGAAAAATCCGCCGAGCATTCAGAACATCGTCACCGGCGACGGCAACGATGTGCTGGTGGCTGGCAATGCCGATGCCTTGCTCGACGGCGGGCGTGGCAACAACAGCCTGACAGGGGGCGCGGGCAAGGACTTCTTCGTGGTCCATCGCCGCGATGGCGGCAGCGATGTCATCAGCCACTTCGAGGCTGCCCGGGGCGAGATCATCGACCTGGTGGGTTTTGCCGGGAAGAAGTTCACCGACCTGGTGCTCAGCCAGCAAGGCGCGGACGTCAAGATCGACCTGGCCAAGGGCCAGAGCATTGTCCTGAAGAACCAGTCGCTGGCCGGGATCGGCGCGGCGAACTTCAAGTTCCAGGACACCTTTGTCGCCCCGACGGCCTACGTCAACAGCGACGCCTCGGCGGTCAAGCCGCAGGAAGGCCTGGGCACCGTGCTGCTCAACGGCGGCGGCAAGGGCGTGATGTACAGCAGCGACGCCCAGGGCAAGATGGTCGCTTCGCTGAGCGGCACTATCTACAGCCATGACAGCGCGACTTCGGATGTGTTCGTAGTGGCGGCCCAGTCGGGCGTCAAGGACTACAACAACGCCCTGCGCGGCTTCCGTCATGGCATCGACAAGATCGACCTGCGCCAGACCGGAGTGACCGATTTCAGCCAACTGACCATCGAGCACAAGAATCGCGCGACCCTCAACGGCCTGACGCAGATTCACGGGGTGTATGTGACGCGTACCGGCGCCCAGGGCGCCGACTCGAACGTCAACCTGCTGTACCTGGATGCGCTGGATGTGGCGCAGGTCAGTGCTTCGGACTTCATCTTCGCCGAGCATGCGCCGCAGGTGGTGGCGCCAGTCGGCCCGGTGGTGGCCCCGGTGGAACAGCCGACGGTGACTGTTCCGGGTACGCTGACGCCGATTGTCGAGCGTCCTGATGTCGACAAGCCTGTCGTGGTGCCGCCGCTGCCGCCTGTCGATCTGCATCCGACCGTCAGCGTTCCAGTGGTCGATCCGGTGCTGCAACCTTCGGTGACGATCCCGGACATCGCCCTGCCGGAACACAAGACGATCGAGCAGATCCTCGCCGAACGCGGTGTCGACCTGAATCCGAAAGTGCCGGAACACAAGACCGTCGACCAGATCCTGGCCGAGCGTGGCGGCAACCAGGGGCCGACGGTTCCCGAGCACAAGACCATCGAGCAGATTCTCGCCGAGCGCGGCATCGGTTCGTTGCAGCCTTCGAAGCTGCCGGATATCGGCCCGGTCGGGCGCGATCAAGGGGGACGCACGCCGGTGGATGTGCCGAGCCCGCGGCCGATTGTGATTCCCGATATCCCGGTGGTCGATACCAGCCATCGCGACCTGGATATTGTGAGTCGTCCGCGGGTTACTGTGCCCGATTTCCCGACGGCGTCGGACCCGCGGTTCAAGTTCGATGATCCGGTGCCATCGGTGACTGACACCGAGGATTTCTCGTTCGCGTCGATTCGCGACAGAATCCGTTCGCGTCCGACACCCACCACCGTGGACCCGGTGACCAGCTCGTCGCGCGACCCGCTCACGCTGAGCCCGTTGCCGAGCGTCGATCCCGCGCCCGTGGCCAGCGATCCCAACACCATGACGGTCAAGGGCTTCTTCGCCAACGTCAGCCTGGGCGACGAAAGCAAGACCATCAACGTCGAGGCCTCGAGCGCCAAGCTGGTGGCCGGCAACGGTGACAACAAGGTCAACGTGACGGGCAGCCGCGCCGAGATCACCCTGGGCAACGGCAACAACGTGATCGCCGGCGACATCAACAAGCTCACGGTCGGCCATGGCAACAACAGCATCACCGACAGCGGCTCCTTCGCCACGGTGAAGCTGGGCGATGGCAACAACAAGGTGCTGGTCAGCGGCAGCATGCCCACCGTGGAAGTCGGGCACGGGGTCAACGACCTCGAGTTCAGCGGCAGCATGGGCCAACTGGTGTTCGGCCAGGACATCAGCCCCGAGCGCCTGTGGTTCCAGCACGAAGGGCAGGACCTGCAGATCTCGGTGATCGGCAGCCAGCAGGAGGTCACGCTGCACAACTGGTACGCCGCGACCCCCGAGCGTCCACGGGACATCATGACCGGCGACCGTCACCGGTTGCTGGGCAACGATGTGGAAAACCTGGTCCAGGCCATGGCGGCGTTCGCGCCGGCAGCCCCGGCGACCATGACCTTCGGCGCGGCCGAGCAACAGGCCTTGCAACCTGTGCTGGCGGCCAACTGGACGTGATCGCGCAAGCTTGACCGGTAACAGGGCCCGCGATGCTTGTCGCGGGCTTTTGCCGCTCTCGTTCGGGAGCGGTTCTTTTCTCATTCCCCTGTCTCGATAAAACCGGTGTTGAAGTCCTGCAACGGGGCTGCCGCCAGGTCGCCGACATTTCCCATATCGACCCACTCAATGGCCGCATCGTCAGCACCTCTCGCGACCGGACAGGCCCCGGCTGGAATGGAGTCCAGACTACAGGTCATTCAGACCTATCAACGTTAATCTAAGAGTTTTCCAGGTTTCCAGGGCGGGGGCGATTCGCCAGCTTGGGAGACTTCGCGCTGGGCATGCCAGTGACGAAGTCTTCTTGGGGGAAACAGGAAACGACCTGGATGAGTGGGGATGTCCCGGATTGAGGATTACACCGAGAATGAGTTCCTGCAGCTCATCAACGAGTTCTTCAGTGAGACCAACAATCTCGAGGGGGCCAAGCTCGAAAAATACCTGAGCAGGCTAGCCGCTCATTTCGAAGCAATCACAAGGCACCCCGCCGGTTACGGACTCATTTATTACCCGGACCAGAACGGCATAGAGGATAGTCCTGAGGCTGTTCTGAATGAGGTAAAAGCCTGGCGCGCGGCTAATGGGTTGCCTGGGTTCAAACGGTGATGTCTCGATCCAGGGATCTTAACGAAGCCGATAAGAGACAGGTCCAAAGGACTTGCCTCTACCTATCCGGAATCTGGTGCTCAGGGGATGAGTTTCCCGAGTAGTGAGCCAATCAACGCACCAATAGCGCCGGCAAGTGCGGTCCACCAACGTTTGTCCTTCTGATGTTCAAGTGCTCGTGAGTGGAGATTCACCGCGGTATCCACAAGCGCCTTGATATCTGAGGAGGGTAAAGGTAGTCGGGAGACTCGAGTACTTTTTTTCGAAGCGTCGAGCTTTTGATAATCCTCCAGGCTCAGCACTCGCTCAGCATCTACATCGTATCGGCGGGGAAACTGCCGGCGCCACACCAAGGAAGCCTTTTCCCTGGCGCCGTCCAGGCGAAAGAATTCAGGGTGTTCAATGAAAATGGTTTTCCATTTTTCGGAGTCGTTTTTATCTGCTGATATTCGATCAGCCCATTCTTCGAACGACAGCTTATAGAACTTGTACACCGACATCACTTGAATCGCGGCGATCACATCGCCCAGTCGGGATGAGTCCTTCAGATATGGTGACGTTGCCATGATGCCTCCGAGGTGATGGACATGAGCTGCGTTACTAACGATAGCTGTCACTTTGATATTATCTAGCAGCCCTCGTAACTGCGATGACTATGGAGTTGTGTTCGGGCAGTTGTATCGGGAGTGTAAATCCGTGGCGCACATTGATCCGCTTAACAGGCCTGACTGACCAACTCTGGTTGGACGATATGAACGTGCACAGCCGATAAATGAAGTGCCGAACTCTCTTGGGCCTGGCCGGCCGAACGGTATGTTGTTGCGGAATATTTTCGCCTACTGCCCATCCTGAGTGATGGTTGTCAGAGAGCTGTGGGAGTAGCTGATTTGGGTCGAAATCTGAGGCTGTTTCAGATTTGCCTGGGGAGCGCTCGATCCCCTTTGTTGTGCTCGCTACCTTAGTTCGCGTGGTGCTAACGGGTAGGTAAGCCCTAGATACACCTGAGTACCGAAGAAGCCCTGAGCAACGCTTGCGAAATCCTCGAGTCCGCAGCAAGCGCCACTTATCAATCTATCGACGATATGCTTGTGACGAGCCGCAAGGTGGTACTGGCAGGCGTGCGCTTGATCGAGATGACGCAGGTGCTAGTGGAGGCGGTGTTGGCGAGGGAAGAGGGGAGTGGGCGTAGGTAGTTATTAAAGAGCCTCGCGGATGCGGGGCTCTTTTTTATAGAGAGTTGAGTGTGCTAGCAGAAAATTTCTGTAAGTTGCTGTTTGTCGGTTGTTGGCCTAGAGGGGACTGTCAGAAGTTTTGTGTTCGGGCAATAACTTATGAAAAAGGTGCATGTATGCCAATGAAAAAGAAACCGGCTCGGCCCGGCTATCGCCCAGAACACCGCTGATACGATGGGCTGCCTGGCCTGAGCTGCCAGCGCCTGCTACTTATCGCGCTTCGCTGGAGCCGCTAGGGGCAGATGTCTCATTGATACGAGTGGGAGGGAGGCGAGCGCATAAGTAATGTAGACCTCCTCGTGCATGTCGTTTTTTTAGCGATAGACCTTAGGGGAGGGTTGGTTTAGAGGCCGGTTTTGCGTTGTTACGGTTGAAGAGAACAGGTTCGACGGACGAAATGTGCATATTAACTCTGGTAGGAGGTGGTGAGGTGCTTGAGGGATGTGAACGGTATTTTTAGATATTTTGTTTTTAAGATGGTGGTGTTTTTGCATTTGATTGATATGGGGTAATTGAATAGTAGGTGGCTTGTTTTTTATGGTAATGATTGGCTGTTGTGATGGGGGATTTCATGGGGAGGCGGACCCCATGGGGTCCGCTGGTGTTTTGTGATGTTGATATTTGTATTTTTATGTGGGTAAGTTTAGTTATTTTATTCTTAGCACGTCTCTGTAGCTTGGGTGTACTTCCCAAGACATTCCATCATCAAGATTGACGTTGGAGGTAAGTAGGTTTGGTCGTTCCTCGTGGCGTATGAAGCCCAAACCTGTAACGTTAGTTTCATCTCGGGCTGCAATAAAGCCACATCTGAAAAGGAAGTGTGCTACAGATAGAGCTCCTTTTTCAGCGCTTATTCCATCAATTGCAGGGATGCCGATCCGTTTGATTACTTTATCTGTTATGTGATTGGTTAACTGATTGGTGGTGAAGCGATAGACTCCGCCACTGAAAGACTCAATAATTTCCTGCAACATCGGGCATTGATGGCGATGCTCTTTGTATAGGTCGCTAACACGGAATTTTCCGTATGTTCTTAGAACTTCTTTGATGTGTCCCATAGAAATGTGGGAGTAGGCTTTGTCATATGCGTCACGACTGGCGAGTTTGCATAATTGAGCTGCCCATCTAGGTCGTCCGGCTGACAAAATATGAATTGGTCTGAAGGAATCTAATGGCCGGCCAGACCAATGAAATGGCTCCTTGAATATGATCTTTCGAATCTTCGCTCCATCAGTTTCAGGGCGTAAGGATGTGAATTTTGGGTCGTCACTATAATAAATAACGAGAGAAATAGCTGCTAATTTTATTTTCTAAAATTCGCCCTGTTTCTGTTGTACTCCAGGCCAAGTCAAGCATGTACTGTTCACATTTGTCTAGTGCTTCATCATGTTGGGCCAGTACGGACCATACATCACTTCTGACAGACGCACGAATGCAAAGACCTTTCACAGAGCTTATTAGGTTTCGGCATGCGCTGAAGAATGTGCTTGCCTTAAGACGTTCATGTTCAGTGTTGACAAAAGTAGCGTCTACATCATCAACAAATAGCCATACGGTTACATCTTTGTTTTCAAGTACTCGTTGAAGTACGGCGTGAGAGTCAGTTGCTTTAAGTCTTGTACGTTCGATTTCAGCCCCCAAGCCTTTTATTTTAAGCCTGTCAAATAAAGCACTTACAATGTTTCTGTTTCTAAAGCCTGCGATCTCTGCTGACTCAATTAATAGCATTGAATCATCGGTAAATCCAAATTGTAATGCTGCTCCCAATTCTAAGTTTATTTGTGAGCAGATTCGTTGTTGCCAGCCATAGAGTAATTCATCGGGTGAGCTTGACTTTACATCTTGCATGGCTATTAGGTCTGCAGCTTTGACATATATTAATATGTCTCCTGTCTTCTTTTCTTGTTGTAGATACATTGTCTGTTTTAGTAAGGCTGACTTTCCCACACCTTTCCTTGATCTGACGAATGAAAGCCGAGTGTTGGTTGAATAAAATCGCTCAAACTCTGGCTTGCCTAAAAAGTAACTATTTAATACTTCGAGGTCTTCGTCGTCGCCAGCTTCGTTTCCAAATAGTTCTGGATTAATTAGATCGCTGCGCTTTGAATTTGAAATATTCTTACTGTTTTGAGTAGGGGGTGAAGCGCTCATTTTTACGTCCTTGATATTGGTTTTTGTAAGGTTTATGGTTGAGCTAGAGTTGTTTGTTATAATTAATTATTATTATGATAAGCTTCTCGGCGAACTATTTTGGCAGAGCGTTGGAAGAGCAAAAATGCATGTCTTTAATGGTCTATTGGTTGATGACGCTAGCAAATAGCCATCCTGGTGTCCAACCCCTTGAGTTTTCTGTTGAGGAAATTCGAATCATGACTCATGGGGGAGAGAAGAATCAGCTGATCAAGCATTCATCTCATTGCAAGCTTGAACCAATTGCCGCCTTTAATAAGAAGCATTACTATTCACGCCTCCCCACCCTCAGCACACTGCAATGACCCCCAAGCCGCCTCGCCGACCAGGCTTTTTCGAGCACTACGAAGAGTTGATCGGCACCTGGACGCGTCGGCTGAAGAACCGTTCGCAGGCGGAAGACCTGGCCCATGACACCTTTGTCCGGGTGCTGGAGTCGGATGCGGCGGCGGTGCAGCAGCCGCGGGCGTATCTGCACCAGACGGCGCGTAATATCGCGGTGGATGCCTATCGCCGCGAGGATCGGCGCGGCGCCATGGAGGCGGTGTATCCAGTTGCGTCGCCCAGCGGCGACCCGGAGCATTTCATGCATGCGATCCAGCTGGCTGATTCTATCGAACGGGCCCTTGGCGAGTTGCCGTTGAACTGCCGCAAGGTGTTTGTCTGGCAGAAGCTCGAAGGCCTGACCCAGGCCGAGATTGCCGAGCGCCTGGGGCTGTCAAAAAACATGGTGGAAAAGTATATGATCCGCACCCTGCGGCATCTGCGCGAGCGCGTGGACGGGCCGCGCTGATGAATGCCATGACTTTTTCACCCCCAGCCCAACAGGATGTTCCATGACGCAGACTCGTGAGTACGCGTGCGGGCAGGCGACGGTTCGCGATGAGGCGGCGCTGTGGTTTGTGCGCCTGCAAGAACCGGCGATCGATGCCGAGGAGCGGCAGCGTTTCGACGCCTGGCTGGCGCAGCACGAGGCGCATCGGGATGAATTCCAGCTGCTGCACACCCTGTGGGCGGCCACGGATCGGGTGCCCAAGGCGCGTTTGCAGGCGCTATGCGCAACCCCGAGCCCGAGCATCAGGCGTCGCCCGCTGTTGCGTTACGCGGTGGCGGCCAGTGTGCTGGCGGTGGCCGTGGGCCTGGGGTTGTTCAGCGGCCTGAACCAGCCTGCCGGGTACAGCGCCGAGTTCGCCACGGCCCCGGGCGAGCGCCGCCATGTGGCCTTGCCCGATGGTTCCCAGGTCGACCTGAACAGCCGTAGTCGCTTGCGGGTGCGTTATGAAAAAGGCCTGCGCAGCGTCGAGTTGAGCGAAGGCGAGGCAATGTTCAGTGTCGAGCACGACAGCAGCCGGCCCTTCGTGGTGGCGGCCGGGCCCGGCAAGGTCACGGTCACCGGCACGCGCTTCGATGTGCGCCGCGACGCCAGCCAGACCCGGGTGGCGGTGGAGCAGGGCACGGTGCGGGTGCAGGGGCGCGATGCCGCCGACAGCGACTTCGTCAACCTGACCGCGGGCCTGGGCACCGCGGTCGATGCCCGGGGCCAGGTGGCCGCGGCCTACGCGGTCGATCCCCAGGCGCTGACCGCCTGGCGCAGTGGCAAGCTGGTGTTCAACAACGCCAGCCTCAACGAGGTGGCCGCCGAGGTGTCGCGTTATCGCGACCAGCCGCTGCGGGTCGGCAGCGAGGCGGTGGGCAGGCTGCGCCTGACCAGTGTGTTCAAGGCCGACGACACCGACGCGCTGCTCAAGGCCTTGCCGAGCATCCTGCCGGTGGCGGTGAAGACCCACGCCGACGGTAGCCAGGAAATAATTGCGCGATAGATTCAGGTTTTTTTCGAGCTCTTCGTCTTCTTGTCCAACTGCAACTGGTTTGCATTAACAGACGCATCTTCTTGCGATCAACAGGACTGCTCGAACTTGAAACGCCTCGACCTGAATAACAACAATCCTTGCTCGCCCTCCACCCGCTGGCTGCCGCTGGCCCTGGCCCTGGCGGTCAGTGCCGCGCTGCCCCAGGCCCATGCCGAGCAGGCGCCGAGCGCTATCCACATCCAGGCCCAGCCGTTGGGCCAGGCCCTGAGCCAGCTGGGGCTGCAAACCTCGCTGCAGGTGTTTTTCAGCCCTGAGCTGGTGGCCGGCAAGCAGGCCCCGGCGGTGGACGGCAAGCTGTCGCCGGAGCAGGCGCTGCGCCAGTTGCTGCAAGGCAGCGGCCTGCAATACCAGATCGACGGCGGCTCGGTGACCCTCAGCCCGGCGCCGTCGGCGGCGGGTGGCGGCCCTCTGGAACTGGGCGCCACCAGCATCAGCGTGGTGGGTGACTGGCTGGGCGACGCTAACGCGGCGGCGGTGCAGAACCACCCGGGCGCGCGTACGGTGATCCGCCGTGAAGCCATGGTCGAGCAGGGCGCGATGAACGTCGGTGACGTGCTGCGTCGGGTCCCGGGCGTGCAGGTGCAGGACGCCAACGGCACCGGCGGCAGCGATATTTCCCTCAACGTCGGCGTGCGTGGCCTGACGTCGCGCCTGTCGCCGCGCTCCACGGTGCTGATCGACGGCGTACCGGCAGCCTTCGCGCCTTATGGCCAGCCACAGCTGTCGATGGCGCCGATCTCCTCGGGCAACCTCGACAGCATCGACGTGGTGCGTGGCGCCGGTTCCGTACGTTATGGGCCGCAGAACGTCGGCGGGGTGATCAACTTCGTGACCCGGGCCATCCCGGAAAAAGCCACCGGGGAAATCGGCAGCACCCTGGAAACCTCTCAGCGCGGCGGCTGGAAGCACATCGACACGGCCTTTCTCGGCGGCACCGCGGACAACGGTATCGGCGCCGCGCTGCTGTACTCCGGGGTCAACGGCAACGGTTATCGCGCCAGCAACAATGGCAACGACATCGACGACGTGATCCTCAAGACCCATTGGGCGCCCACCGACCAGGACGATTTCAGCCTCAACTTCCACTACTACGACGCCAAGGCCGACATGCCCGGCGGCCTGACGCAGAAGCAGTACGACGCCGACCCCTACCAGTCGGACCGCGACTGGGACAACTTCAGCGGCCGCCGCAAGGATGTGTCGTTCAAGTACCTGCGCCAGATCGACGATCGCACCCAGTTCGAAGTGCTGACCTACTACTCCGACAGCTTCCGTGGCAGCACCATCGCCGCCCGCGACCAGAAGACCCTGGTGTCCTATCCGCGCACCTACTACACCTTCGGCATCGAGCCGCGGGTGTCCCATGTGTTCGACCTCGGCCCGACCACCCAGGAAGCCAGCGTCGGCATGCGCTACCTGAAAGAAGGCATGCATGAAGAGGCCAGCCGCCTGGCCCTGGTCAACAACCAGCCAGTGGTGCGCCCGGGCTCCGACGGCCATGTGTACCAGGACCGCACCGGCGGCACCGAGGCCACGGCCTTCTACATCGACGACAAGATCGACGTCGGCAACTGGACCATCACCCCGGGGATCCGCTTCGAGAACATCCGCACTGAATGGCACGACCGCCCGGTAGCCGGCACCAATGGCGTGCCGGTGCAGGAGAAGCGCCGCGAGATCAACAGTAACGAGCCGCTGCCGGCGCTGAGCGTGATGTATCACCTCTCCGATGCGTGGAAGCTGTTCGCCAACTACGAGACGTCGTTTGGCAGCCTGCAGTACTTCCAGCTGGGCCAGGGTGGGGTGGGCGACCAGACCGCCAACGGCCTGAACCCGGAGAAGGCCAAGACCTACGAGATCGGTACGCGCTACAACGATGAGGTGTGGGGCGGTGAGCTGACGGCGTTCTACATCGACTTCTCGGACGAGCTGCAATACATCAGCAACGATGTCGGCTGGACCAACCTCGGCGCCACCAAGCACCAGGGGATCGAGGCGTCGGTGCACTACGACCTGGCCGCGCTGGACCCGCGCCTCGACGGCCTGACCGCCAATGCCGGTTTCACCTACACCCGCGCGACCTATGAAGGCGGCAGCTCGGCGTTCAAGGATCGTGACCTGCCGTTTTACTCGCGCCAGGTGGCGACGCTCGGCCTGCGTTACGACATCAACCGCTGGACCTACAACATCGATGCCTTCGCCCAGTCCAAGCAGCGCTCGCCGGGCAGCATGGTCAACGCCGATGGCAGCTTCAACGACAACTACATCACCGAAGGCAGCGCCGACGGCCAGTACGGCGATATGCCGGGCTACGTCACCTGGAACGTGCGTGGCGGTTATGACTTCGGTTCGCAGCTGTCGAACCTCAAGCTCGGCGCCGGGGTGAAGAACCTCTTCGACAAGCAGTACTTCACCCGCTCCAGCGACAACAACTCCGGCATCTACGTCGGCGCGCCACGGACCTTCTTCGTCCAGGCCAGCGTCGGCTTCTGACCGACCGCGTCGCGCCCATCGCGGGCAAGCAGAAGCGAGGCTTACCCGCGATTTTTATGCCCGGCGCAAACCCCTGTAGCCGCTGCCGCAGGCTGCGATCGAGCGGCACGCTCGTGGGGATCTTGCGGGCGCTGGAGACCCTGTGGGTCTATCGCAGCCTCGCGGGCTCGGCAGCGGCTACAGGGATGGGGGACATCCTCGATATTCTGGTCAGGCCCGATGTTTGTGTAGCCGCTGCCGCAGGCTGCGATCGAGCGGCACGCTCGTGGGGATCTTGCGGGCGCTGGAGACCCTGCGGGTCTATCGCAGCCTCGCGGGCTCGGCAGCGGCTACAGGGAGCGGTGACGCCCTCGATATTCCGGTCAGCCCCGATGTTTGTGTAGCCGCTGCCGCAGGCTGCGATAAGGCCCGCAGGGCCTTCCTGCAATCTTGAAGACGCAATGGACGCTCGATTGCCCGCGAAAGGGCTCAAACCTTCAACACTTTCCCGCTGGCCGCCACGCCGATCAGCATCACCGCGATCAGGCCGAAGGCGATGCTCAGGCTGCTGCCGTGGGCGATAAAGCCGATCAGCGCCGGGCCGGCGAGGATGCCGGCGTAACCCAGGGTGGTGATGGCCGGCACGGCGATGGCTTCGGGCATGACGGTCTGTTTGCCCACCGCGGTGTACAGCACCGGCACGATGTTCGAGCAGCCGACGCCCACCAGCGCGTAACCCACCAGCGCCGCTTCCCAGGCCGGTGCCAGGGTCGCCAGCAGCAGGCCCGCGGCGGCCACCGAGCCGCCCATGACGATCACCCGCGTGGCCCCCAGCTTGTGCACGATGGCATCGCCGGTCAGGCGGCCGACGGTCATGGTCAGGGCGAAGGCCGCGTAACCCAGGCCGGCATAGGCGGCATCCACCTGGCGCTCGGCGCTGAGGAACACCGCGCTCCAGTCCAGCACCGCGCCTTCGGCGAGGAACACCACGAAGCACAGGCAGCCAATGAACAGCAC
The DNA here is from genome assembly GCF_059421865.1 of Pseudomonas sp. GW821-FHT02B10. NCBI lineage: Bacteria > Pseudomonadati > Pseudomonadota > Gammaproteobacteria > Pseudomonadales > Pseudomonadaceae > Pseudomonas > Pseudomonas sp. GW821-FHT02B10. Next base: position 246,466 of record NZ_JBWKVU010000012.1, read on the forward strand.
CACGCCGTGGGGCACGGCAAAGGCCGGGCCCGAACTCTGGCTGCCGTACGGCAACATGTGCGGCGCCGCCTTGAGCAGGGCGACGACCAGCAAGGCCACCACCACCAGGGTCGCGCCCAGCGGTGACAGGCCCAGGCCGAGCATGGCGCTGACCCCGGCCGCGCCGACGATGCCGCCGAGGCTGAACAGGCCATGGAAGCCCGACATCATCGGCCGGCCGCTGGCCCGTTCGACGATCACCGCCTGCAGGTTCACCGTGGAATCCACCGTGCCCAGCCCGGCGCCGAACATGAACAGCCCGGCGATCAGCAGCGGCACCGTGCTCACCGTGGCCAGCAGCGGCAGGGCCAGGCAGATCAGCAGGCTGCCGGCGGCCATCACCCGCCGGCAACCGAAGCGCCCGGCCAGCACCCCGGCGATCGGCATCGCCAGGATCGAACCCACGCCCAGGCACAGCAGTAACAGGCCCAGGGTGCCTTCATCGAGCCCGGCCCGGGCCTTGGCGTAGGGCACCAGCGGCGCCCAGGCGGCGATGCCGAAACCGGCGATGAAAAAGGCGATGCGCGTGGCCATCTGTTCCAGGCGGCCGGGGCTGATCTGTTGCTCTGAGGTGTGGGTGTTGAGGGCTGTCATAAAAATCCTTGGCGGTCAGCTCCAGGCGCCTGTCGGGCAATCGGCGGTTGCCGCTGGAGGACCGGGCCGGCCGTTTCACCGACCCGTTGTTGATACACCGCCGGTGACATGGCGCCTTCGGTGTGGATAAGCAGGACGCGCGAGTGGGCGTCGAGGTGCGCGACTTTGCGCCGCGCGCCATCCTTGCACATCAGGCTCAGTCCCGCGAGGCCCGCGGCAGCGGATTCGCCGGCCAGCAGGGGAATGTCCCGGGCGCTGCCGGTGGCCAGCTGGCACATGGCGCCGGCGGTGAGCGCGTCGGGGAGTGTGACCAGGCAATCGTTCGAAGGTTGCAGGAAGCGCCAGGCCGGGCGAGCCATCGACGAGTCCAGCGCGCCACTGGCCAGGCCCCGGCTCGCAGCCCTGGAAATAATATTGCGTGGCTGGCGAATTTGTTTCGCATAATCGCCAGCCTTTGCACAATTTCATTCCATTGATTGCCCACCACTGATTGCCCGCCCATGGATTGCCCGCATGACCACCAGCCTGGATGCCTACGACCTGAAACTGCTCGCCGAACTGCAACGCGATGCGCGCACCCCGCAAAGCGAGCTGGGGTTGCGGGTGAACCTGTCCACCGCGGCGGTCAACCGGCGCCTCAAGCGCCTGAGCGATGAAGGGGTGATCGAACGCTACAGCGCGGTCATCGCTCCCGAGGCCCTGGGCTATGAGCTGAGCATCATTGTCGAGGTGGAGGTGGAGAGCGAACGCATCGATCAGCTCGATGCGCTCAAGCGCAGCTTCCAGGCCTGCCCGCAGGTGCAGCAGTGCTACTACGTGGCGGGCGAGTGCGATTTTGTGCTGATCTTCGCCGTGCGCAATATGGCCCAGTACAACGAACTGACTCGTGAGATGTTCTTCGAGAACAACAACGTCAAGCGCTTCAAGACCCTGGTGGCCATGAGCCGGGTCAAGGTCGGGCTGGATGTGCCGACCACCCCTTGAAACACCTTAATTCCCTGTAGGAGCGAGCTTGCTCGCGATCAGCCGCCAGGCTGAAAGACATGGCGGTGCATGCGGGATTTTTATCGCGAGCAAGCTCGCTTGTATGTCTTAAGGTGGGCAAGGGGGTTCTTGTCACGAAACAAAACGACAACGCGGCGCCCTTGGGCGCCGCGTTGTCGTGGGAGAGGCCGATCAACCCTGGCGACGGGCATCCAGGCTGAAGCGACCGGCGCCGAAGGCCACCACTTGCAGCAGGCCGCCGGCCATGGCGATGTTCTTGAAGAAGTGGATGAACTGGTTCTGGTCGCCCAGGTTGTTGTGGAAGGCCAGGGCGGTGGCCACGCTGAACACGGCCAGGCCCAGGGCGACCAGGCGGGTGCGGTAGCCGGCGATCAGCAGCAGGCCGCCACCCAGTTCCACGGCGATGGCGATGCCCAGGGCCAGTTGCGGGAAGGGCAGGCCGACCGACTGGATGTAGCCGACCATGGCGGCCGGCGCGGCGATTTTCGAGAAACCGGACAGGATGAAAATGGCGCTGAGCAGGACGCGCCCGATCAGGCTGATGCTGGCGTTGCTGTTCGAGGTAGTGGACAGGCTGTTGGTCAGTGTGGACATGCTGGATTCTCTCAGTGGGTTCGGCCTCACCACCTTGGTGCGCCGCGATGGAGAGAAGTTTGCCACTGGCGTTATGAACGTAATAGCCGAATAATTTCGAGTGTCAGATTCGATTTTTTAGAACGTAGCCTTTGCGAGAACAGCCCCATGTCCAGCAACCCCGGTACGCCCACCCTCGATCAATTGCGCATCTTCCTCACCATCGTCGAGGTCGGCAGCTTTGCCGGCGCGGCGCGCAAGCTGCATCGCGCCACCTCGGTGATCAGCTATTCCATGGCCAACCTGGAGCTGCAACTGGGGGTCAGCCTGTTCGACCGCAAGACCACCCGCAAACCCCAGCTCACCGAGGCCGGGCGCACGGTGCTGGCCGAGGCGCGGAGCATCTATAACGGCATCGACGGCCTGCGGGCCAAGGTCAAGGGGCTGCTGCAAGGCCTGGAAGCAGAGGTTCACCTGGTGATCGACGTGATGTTCCCGGCGGCGCGCATCGTCGATGCGCTGAAAAACTTCCGCCGCGAGTTCCCCACGGTGCAGCTGCACTTGCACATGGAGGCCCTGGGCGCAGTGGCCGAGATGGTGCTGGCGGGACGCGCCGCGGTGGGTGTCAGCGGCATGGTGCACCGCGATCTGGGCGGTATCGAGCGGGTGCAGGTGGGGTTTGTCCAGCTGATTCCGGTGGCGGCTCCGGAGCATCCGCTGGCGCAAGCATCGGTCAACCTGCCGGGGGCTGGTCGCGAACATGTGCAGCTGGTGCTGTCGGACCGTTCCGAGCTGACGCGCAACCAGGATTTCGGCGTGGTCGGCACCCACAGCTGGCGCCTGGCGGACCTGGGCTCCAAGCATATGCTGCTCAGGGAAGGCATCGGCTGGGGCAACATGCCGGCGCCGATGGTCGAGGAGGACCTGGCCAGCGGGCGCCTGGTGCAACTCGATCTGCCGGGCAGCCAGGGCCTGCCTTATGGCTTCGACGCCATCTACCGCCTCGACACGCCACCGGGGCCGGCGGCGTCCTGGCTGATCGATTGGCTGGTGGCCCAGGCTCAGTCCGCCTGAGGCCTTGCCTGATCGGCTTCCTGGAGTGGGCCGAGGGCCTGGGCCAGGAAGTCGACGAAGAAGCGGATCTTCTGCGACACATGGCGATTGCTGGCATACACCGTGTAGATCGTCCGGCGCGGCATGGAGTGACAGGGCAGGACCCGCTGCAACTGGCCGCTGTCGAGCAGCGGCTGGGCGATGAACGAGGGCAGGGCGCCAATGCCCAGCCCGGCCTGGAGCATGTCGCTGAGCATCAGGCTGTTGTCCACGGCAAAACGCACCGGCAGTTCCAGGCGGCTGCTGCCTTGCGGGCCTTCCAGCTGCCAGTGGCCGGGGTGTTCGGCCAGGCGATAGGCCAGGCAGCTGTGCTCGCGCAGCTCATCGACCGTCTGTGGGCTGCCCTTGGCCTGCAGGTAGGCCGGGGCGGCGCAGATCACCTGTTCGATTTCCCCCAGGCGCCGGGCGATCAGCGACGAGTCGCTCAACTGTCGGCGTATCCGCAGCGACACGTCGAAACCTTCGCTCACCACATCCAGCAGGCGGTCGTCGAGGGTCAGGTCGATGCGAAATTGCGGGTAGCGCCGCATGAAGTCGGCGAGGATCGGCGACAGCACCTTGAGGCCGAACGACAGCGGCGCGTTGACCCGCAAGCGGCCGCCGGGCTCGCGGGTGCCGGCGCGGGTCGCGCATTCCAGGGCCGTCAGTTCGTCGAGCAGGTGGCAGCATTCGCTGAAGTAGGCCTGGCCGGCGTCCGACAGGCTCATGCGGCGCGTGGTACGCAGCAGCAACAGGCTGCCCAGGTGTTCCTCCAGCTGGCGCACCTGCTTGCTGACCGCGGCGGTGGATTGCCCCAGGTCGTTGGCCGCGAGGCTGAAGCTGGCGCGCTCCACCACTCGGCGAAAGGTGCGCATGGCTGCCAGCACATCCATATTGTTTCTCCTGGGTTGAATATGTCTTAACGAAATGCCTGATTATCGCCGAATTGTTAATCCATACCATGGGTACTTCATTTCACAGGAGTGTCGTCATGGCTGTTTCCCGTTTGTTGCCTGTCATCCCCGGCCTGGCCGCCTTGTCGCTGTTCAGTGCGCTGTGCGGCGCCGCGCCCCAGGCCGAAGTCGGCGTCAGCCCCTGGGGGCCGAAGGATGAGATCGGCCGCCTGAACCTGATCACCGAGCAGTCGCGGGCGGCGATCATGGCCCGGGTCAGCGGCAGCCAGGCCTACGACCTGGCGGTCGAGTATTTCGTCGGCATGCCCAGCTGGCAGGCGGCGGGCGATCCGCCGTACCAGATGTGGATGACCCACACCCCCCACGGCAATGTGATCGCCGACCCGATGCAGGTCGGCGAGCCGATGAACCGGCATGTCAGCTACACCGGCTCGGCGGTGTCGATGTATGCCCACATGGGCACCCATATCGATGCGCTCAATCACTTCGGCCTCGACGGCAAGATCTGGAACGGCTTTCGCGCCGACCAGCACCTGGGCGACCGTGGCTGGAACGTCACCGGTGCGGAAAAACTGCCGCCGATCGTTGCCCGCGGGGTGCTGATCGACGTCGCTGCGGCCAAGGGCGTGGACATGCTGGCGGACAATTACCGGGTGACCCGCGCCGACCTGCAACAGGCGCTGAAGGCGCAACAGGTCAGCCTGGAAAAGGGCGACGTGGTGCTGATCCGCACCGGGCGCATGCGCGACTACGAAAAGGCCCAGGCCTATATGGCCAACCCGCCGGGCATGAGCCTGGACGCGGCGAAGTTCCTGGTGGAGGAGGGCGGCGCGATGGTGGTGGGCGCCGACAACCTCAGTTTCGAGACCTTCCCGTCGGAGGTGGAAGGCAATTACTTGCCGTTGCATACCTACCTGCTGGCGATGCAGGGCGCGCCGATCCTGGAGCTGGTCAACCTCGAAGGCCTGTCGCGGGACCGGGTGTACCAGTTCGCCTTTATCGGTGCGTCATTGAAGTTGCGCGGTGCCGATGCCGCGCCGATTCGGCCGATTGCCTTGCCGATTCGCTAAACACCTGCCGTCCGGTCAGCCCGATGCTTGTGTAGCCGCTGCCGCAGGCTGCGATCGAGCGGCATGCTCGCGGGGATCTTGCGGGCGCTGGAGACCCTGCGGGTCTATCGCAGCCTCGCGGGCTCGGCAGCGGCTACAGGGAGCGGTGACGCCTTCGATATTCCGGTCAGGCCCGATGTTTATGTAGCCGCTGCCGCAGGCTGCGATCGAGCGGTACGCTCGCGGGGATCTTGCGGGCGCTAGAGACCCTGCGGGTCTATCGCAGCCTCGCGGGCTCGGCAGCGGCTACAGGGAGCGGTGACGCCCTCGATATTCCGGT
>NZ_JBWKVU010000013.1:0-112692 GCF_059421865.1 Pseudomonas sp. GW821-FHT02B10
GATCTCAAGACCGCTGAAGGCCTTCGGCCTTATCGCAGCCTCGCGGGCTCGGCAGCGGCTACAGGCGCATGTCCTCAGGCCACCCGCTGTCCTTTGGCGACGGCCTGGGACGCCGCCAGCATCGCCCGCAACAACACCGCGCAGCCGGCGGCGAGGTCGTCGGGGTCGGCGTTTTCGATTTCGTTGTGGCTGATGCCGCCTTCGCAAGGCACGAAGATCATCCCCGCCGGGCCCAGCTCGGCGACAAAGATCGCGTCGTGCCCGGCGCCGCTGACGATGTCCATATGACTCAGGCCCAGCCCCTGCGCCGCATCGCGCACCGCGTCGACACAGATCTTGTCGAAATACAGCGGTGGAAAGTCCGCGGTCGGCTGCAGGTCGAAGGTCAGGCCATGTTCTTCGCAGGTGCTGTCGATCACCTGGCGCACCTCGGCGATCATCGAGTCCAGGCGCGCCGGCTCCAGGTGCCGGAAGTCCAGGGTCATGCGCACCTCACCGGGGATCACGTTGCGCGAACCGGGATAGGCCTGCAGGCAACCCACGGTGCCGCAGGCATGGGGTTGATGGCCAAGGGCGGCGCGGTTGACCGCGGCCACCACCGCCGCCGCGCCAACCAGGGCGTCCTTGCGCAGGTGCATCGGGGTCGGGCCGGCGTGGGCTTCGACGCCGCGCAACTTCAGGTCGAACCATTTCTGGCCGAGGGCGCCGAGTACGACGCCGATGGTTTTCTTTTCGTCCTCGAGGATCGGCCCCTGCTCGATATGGGCCTCGAAGTAGGCCCCCACCGCGTGCCCGCTGACCTGGCGGCTGCCGGCATAGCCGATGGCGTTCAGCGCATCGCCGACGCTCACGCCTTCGGCATCGGTCTTGGCCAGGGTTTCCTCGAGGGTGAATTTCTCGGCGAACACCCCGGAGCCCATCATGCACGGCGGGAAGCGCGAGCCTTCTTCGTTGGTCCACACCACCACTTCCAGTGGCGCCTCGGTTTCCACCCCGAGGTCGTTGAGGGTGCGCAGCACTTCGAGCCCGGCCAGCACGCCGAAGCAGCCATCGAACTTGCCGCCGGTGGGCTGGGTGTCGATATGGCTGCCGGTCATCACCGGCGGCAGCTGCGGGTTACGCCCGGGGCGGCGGGCGAAGATATTGCCGATGCCATCCACCGTGACCGTACAGCCGGCCGCCTCGCACCACTGCACGAACAGATCGCGGGCCTGGCGGTCGAGGTCGGTCAGGGCCAGGCGACAGACCCCGCCCTTGACCGTGGCCCCGAGCCGCGCCAGCTCCATGAGCGACTGCCACAGGCGGTCGCGGTTGATGTGCCGGTAGCTGGATTGCAGAACGTCGACGGCAGCGTTCATGGTGATCTCCTCAGGCTTTTCTGGTTGTCGTTGACGAGGGGCGCTCGTCTGGAATCTGGCGATGGGCGATGGACTTTTTCGCGAGCAAGCTCGCTCCTACAAAAAGCCACACGGTCCCTGTAGGAGCGAGCTTGCTCGCGATTGGCCGGCCGCCATAACGCCATTCAAAGGTCATACCGGCGTCTTGACGCTCACGCTCTGCGGGCGGCCCATGCTGCACAGTCCGTAGTAAATGATCCCGCCCAGCGCCGAGCCGGTGAACCAGCCGTAGCTGTAGAACCAGCTGAATACATCGCTGCCCAGGGACAGCAAGGTCAGCGCCACCGGCACGCCAAAGGCGATAAAGCCGTACCCGTTCCACGCCGGGTAAACGTCATCGCGGTACAGCCCGGCCAGGTCCAGGCGCTGTTTCTTGATGATGAAATAGTCCACCACCATGATCCCGGCGATGGGCCCCAGCAGGCTGGAGTAACCCAGCAGCCAGTTGGAATACACGGTCTCCAGGCTGACGTCCGAGACCAGCAGGCCGAGTTTTTTCAGCAGCTCATGGGCCATCAGCGCCAGGCCGACGAGCCCGGTGAGGATCACCGCCTTGGTGCGGCCGATCAGCTTGGGCGCGATGTTCTGGAAGTCGTTGGTCGGCGAGACGATGTTCGCCGCGGTGTTGGTCGAGAGCGTGGCGATGATGATCAACGCCATGGCCAGGGCCACCCAGCCGGGGCTCTGGATATGGCCGATCAGGCTCACCGGGTCGGAGACGGTGACGCCCACCAGTTTCACCGAGGCGGCGGTCATCACCACCCCGAGCGCGGCGAACAGGAACATGGTCAGCGGCAGGCCGAATATCTGCCCGAGGATCTGGTCCTTCTGGCTTTTCGCGTAGCGGCTGAAGTCCGGGATATTCAGCGACAGGGTGGCCCAGAACCCGACCATCGCCGTGAGCCCGGCGAAGAAGTAGCTGTATACGCTGGCGCCTTCCGGACGCTTGGGCGGAATCGCCAGCAACTCGCTCAGGGACACATTGGGCAAGGCCCACACCAGCAGCCCGACACCCACCGCCACCAGCAGCGGCGCCGACAGGGTTTCCAGCCACTTGATCGACTCGGCGCCGCGCAGCACCACCCACAGGTTGAGGGTCCAGAAGAGCATGAAGCCGATTACCTCGCCGGTGCCGCCCAGGGCCTTCCAGCCCTCGAAGATCGAGCCGAGGAACAGGTGGATCGCCAGGCCGCCGAACATGGTCTGGATGCCGAACCAGCCGCAGGCCACCAGGGCGCGGATCAGGCACGGCACGTTGGAGCCGATGACGCCGAAGGACGAACGCAGCAGCACCGGGAACGGAATGCCGTACTTGGTGCCGGCAAAAGCGTTGAGGGTCAGGGGGACCAGCACCACGATATTGGCCAGCAGGATCGCCAGCAGCGCCTCGCCCACCGTCAGCCCGAAATAGGCGGTGAGCACACCGCCCAGGGTGTAGGTCGGCACGCAGATCGACATGCCGACCCACAACGCGGTGATGTGCCATTTGTTCCAGGTGCGCTCATGGACCTTGGTCGGCGCGATATCGTGGTTGTAACGGGGGCTGTCGAGCACGTCGCTGCCGGCGTCCAGCTCGTACAGGCCGGCACGCTCGGTCACTTGGGATCTGTTCTGTTGCATGGCCGCTCCACTTTTTTCTGATTATTTTTGCTCATCACATGGGCTGGCAGACGTGCTGCCAGCCCGGCGATGGCCGGAGAACTGACGACTTTTACCGACCGGCCATCCTGTCGACGGCGGCACTCAATAAGCGTGCCGGCTTGCCCGTCGACGGTGCTCCACAGTCGGTAAAATCCATGTAAACAACTGATGTTTCTTCAGTTTTATTCTGAACAACTTCCTGCCCTGGATAACTTGCCGGTTCACTCAGGCCGAATGCCGGGCAAGTTGTCCATCGGGTCAGGACTCAATCTGGTGCACGCAAACTTTTTTCAAACTTTTGTATGGGCCACAGGCCTCCTTCAAGCGGCTGATTTCACATAGGAAATTTTGCTCATATTTCGATCCTGTCAAGTGCGTCAAAATGGTGAAAGGCTGCACCATTTTGCGGATTTACAAATTAAAACCTTATATTTCAATAACTTAATATCGATATATGCTTATAAAAAATAATCTTGCCGATTGATTGAACACCAGCTAGTTTTTATTCCTGACACCGCTGACAGGAATAAACATTCCGCAGCCTGCGTATTACAAAAACACTAGAACCGGCATAAGCCGGTCATGCCTGCGAGGAACTCGGAATGTCTCTGTTGATCCGTGGCGCCACCGTTATTACCCATGATGAAAGTTATAAAGCCGATGTGTTGTGCGCCGACGGCGTGATCAAGGCCATCGGCCAGAATCTGGACCCCGCAGGCTGCGAAGTGCTCGACGGCAGTGGCCAATACCTGATGCCCGGCGGCATCGATCCCCACACCCATATGCAACTGCCCTTCATGGGCACCGTGGCCAGCGAAGACTTCTTTAGCGGCACCGCGGCGGGCCTGGCGGGCGGCACCACCTCGATCATCGACTTCGTGATTCCCAACCCGCAGCAGTCCCTGCTGGAAGCCTTTCATCAGTGGCGCGGCTGGGCCGAGAAGTCGGCATCGGACTACGGCTTTCACGTGGCCATCACCTGGTGGAGCGAGCAGGTGCGCGAGGAAATGGCCGAGCTGGTGAACCAGCACGGGGTCAACAGCTTCAAGCATTTCATGGCCTACAAGAACGCGATCATGGCCGCCGACGACACCCTGGTGGCGAGCTTCGAGCGCTGCCTGGAACTCGGCGCGGTGCCGACGGTGCACGCGGAGAACGGCGAGCTGGTCTATCACCTGCAACGCAAGCTGCTGGCCCAGGGCATCACCGGGCCGGAAGCGCACCCGCTGTCGCGCCCTTCCCAGGTCGAAGGCGAAGCCGCCAGCCGGGCGATCCGCATCGCCGAAACCCTGGGCACGCCGCTGTACCTGGTGCATGTCTCGACCCAGGAGGCGCTGGACGAAATCACCTACGCCCGTGGCAAGGGCCAGCCGGTGTACGGCGAAGTGCTGGCCGGGCACCTGCTGCTGGACGACAGCGTGTACCGCCACCCGGACTGGCAGACCGCCGCCGGCTACGTGATGAGCCCGCCCTTCCGCCCTCGCGGCCATCAGGACGCGCTGTGGCACGGCCTGCAATCGGGCAACCTGCACACCACCGCCACCGACCACTGCTGCTTCTGCGCCGAGCAGAAAGCCGCCGGCCGCGACGATTTCAGCAAGATCCCCAACGGCACCGCCGGCATCGAAGACCGCATGGCCGTGCTCTGGGACGAAGGGGTGAACAGCGGGCGCCTGTCGATGCAGGACTTCGTCGCCCTGACCTCTACCAACGCGGCGAAGATCTTCAACCTCTACCCACGCAAGGGCGCGATCCGCGTCGGCGCCGATGCCGACCTGGTGCTCTGGGACCCACAAGGCAGCCGCACCATCTCCGCTGCGACCCACCACCAGCAGGTGGACTTCAACATCTTCGAAGGCAAGACCGTGCGCGGCGTGCCCAGCCACACCATCAGCCAGGGCAAGCTGGTCTGGGCCGACGGCGACCTGCGCGCCGAACGCGGTGCCGGCCGCTACATCGAGCGCCCGGCCTACCCGGCGGTGTTCGACCTGCTGAGCAAACGCGCCGAGGCGCACAAGCCGACCGCCGTCAAACGCTGAGCCAAGCATATAAAACCGGATACCTGTAGCCGCTGCCGCAGGCTGCGATAAGGCCGAAGGCCTTCAGCGATCTCAAGATCTTGCGCCTGCTGCGCAGTCGATCGCAGCCTCGCTGCGCTCGGCAGCGGCTACAGGAAGCGTTGCAGCGAATCCAGCGGGGGCCGTCCCGCTGGTGAAGAACAATGCCCGTCAGAGGCAATCGACAAAAAACCGTGAGGCCTGAACCGTGATCAAGACCCTGAACCACTTGCCCCATCCCCAGGAGGATGGCGCCACCCTCGCCGGCCACTTCAGCGACCTGGCGCCGCCGCTCAACGACCGTCAGGCGCACCTGGAAGCCTCGCGCTGCCTGTATTGCTACGACGCGCCGTGCGTCAACGCCTGCCCCAGCGAGATCGACATTCCCTCGTTCATCCGCCATATCCACACCGACAACGTCCAGGGCGCGGCACAGAAGATTCTCTCGGCCAATATCCTCGGCGGCAGCTGCGCCCGGGTGTGTCCGACGGAGATCCTGTGCCAGCAGGCCTGTGTGCGTAACAACGCCCAGGAATGCGCGCCAGTCTTGATCGGCCTGCTGCAGCGTTACGCGGTGGACAACGCGCACTTCAGCCAGCACCCGTTCCAGCGCGAGGCCGCCAGCGGCAAGCGCATCGCCGTGGTCGGCGCCGGGCCGGCGGGGCTGTCGTGCGCCCACCGCTGCGCCATGCACGGCCATGAGGTGGTGATTTTCGAGGCCCGGGAAAAAGCCGGCGGCCTCAACGAATACGGGATCGCCAAGTACAAGCTGGTGGACGACTTCGCCCAGAAGGAGCTGGACTTCCTGCTGCAGATCGGCGGCATCGAGATCCGCCACGGGCACAGACTCGGCGACAACCTGAGCCTCACCGAGCTGCACCAGCAATTCGACGCGGTGTTCCTCGGCCTCGGCCTGGCCGCCAGCAAACAGCTGGGCCTGCCCCATGAGGACGCCCCCGGCCTGCTGGCCGCCACCGACTACATCCGCGAACTGCGCCAGGCCGACGACCTCACGCAACTGCCCCTGGCCGAGCGCTGCATCGTCCTCGGCGCCGGCAACACCGCGATCGACATGGCGGTGCAGATGGCCCGCCTTGGCGCCCACGATGTCAACCTGGTGTACCGCCGCGGCATCGAGGACATGGGCGCGACTCGCCATGAACAGGACATCGCCAAGGCCAATCAGGTGCGCCTGCTGACCTGGGCCGCGCCCGAAGAGGTGCTGCTCGACGCCCAGGGCCAGGTGCGCGGCATGCGCTTCGCCCGCACCCGGTTGGTGGAGGGCCGCCTGCAAACCACCGGGGAGACTTTCGAGCTAGCCGCCGATGCGATCTTCAAGGCCATCGGCCAGGCGTTCGACGGCGCCGCGCTGAGCGACCCGTTGGCCCGCGAGCTCAAGCGCGCCGGCGAACGCATCGAAGTCGACGAACAGCTGCGCACCAGCATTCCCGGGGTGTATGCCGGCGGCGACTGCGTCAGCCTCGGCCAGGACCTCACCGTCCAGGCGGTGCAACACGGCAAGCGGGCCGCCGAAGCCATGCATGCCCAACTCATGCTCAACGTGGAGGCTGCGTAAATGGCCGATCTGTCGATTGTGTTCGCCGGTATCAAAGCCCCCAACCCGTTCTGGCTGGCCTCCGCGCCGCCGACCGACAAGGCCTACAACGTGGTCCGCGCCTTCGAGGCCGGCTGGGGCGGCGTGGTCTGGAAAACCCTGGGCGAGGACCCGGCGGCGGTCAACGTGTCGTCACGCTACTCGGCGCACTTCGGCGCCAACCGCGAAGTGCTGGGCATCAACAATATCGAACTGATCACCGACCGCTCCCTGGAGATCAACCTCAGGGAAATCACCCAGGTCAAGAAGGACTGGCCGGACCGCGCGCTGATCGTGTCGCTGATGGTGCCCTGCGTCGAAGAGTCGTGGAAAAACATCCTGCCGCTGGTGGAAGCCACCGGCGCCGACGGCATCGAACTGAACTTCGGCTGCCCCCACGGCATGCCGGAGCGCGGCATGGGCGCGGCGGTCGGCCAGGTGCCGGAGTACGTGGAACAGGTCACCCGCTGGTGCAAGACCTATTGCTCGCTGCCGGTGATCGTCAAGCTGACGCCGAACATCACCGATATCCGCATGGCCGCCCGCGCGGCCCATCGCGGCGGCGCCGACGCGGTGTCGCTGATCAACACCATCAACTCGATCACCAGCGTCGATCTTGAGCGCATGGTCGCCAACCCGATGGTCGGCAGCCAGAGCACCCACGGCGGCTACTGCGGTTCGGCGGTCAAGCCGATTGCCCTGAACATGGTCGCCGAGATCGCCCGTGACCCGCAGACCCAGGGCCTGCCGATCTGCGGTATCGGCGGCATCGGCACCTGGCGCGACGCCGCGGAATTCGTCGCCCTGGGCTGCGGCGCGGTACAGGTGTGCACGGCGGCGATGCTGCATGGCTTTCGCATCGTCGAAGAGATGAAGGACGGCCTGTCGCGGTGGATGGACAGCCAGGGGTATCACAGCCTGCAGGACTTCTCCGGGCGCGCGGTGGGCAACACCACCGACTGGAAGTACCTGGATATCAACTACCAGGTGATCGCCAAGATCGACCAGGACGCCTGCATCGGCTGCGGCCGCTGCCATATCGCCTGCGAAGACACCTCGCACCAGGCCATCGCCAGCCTCAAGCAGGCCGACGGCACGCATAAGTACGAAGTGATCGACGCCGAATGTGTGGGCTGCAACCTGTGCCAGATCACTTGCCCGGTGCAGGACTGCATCGAGATGGTGCCCCAGGACACCGGCAAACCGTTCCTCGACTGGCAGCACGATCCGCGCAATCCGTATCGCGAGGCGGTTTAGGGCCGGCGCAGAGCGCACCGACGCTTTCGCGGGCAAGCCTCGCTCCTACAGGGTTGGCCTGGTCCTGTAGGAGCGAGGCTTGCCCGCGATGAACGCCTACCCCGTAGCCGCTGCCGAGCCCGCGAGGCTGCGATCGGCAACGCAGTTGCCGCAAAACCTGAATCCGCGGCGTGTCAGGTCTTGCGCGTTATCCGGGTTGCGGCCGCTTCGCGACCGTTCGCAGCCTCGCTGCGCTCGGCAGCGGCTACACGCCGGCGCTCAGAGGGGCTGCCGTATCAGGGCTCCAGCCCGATCCCGCGCAGGATCACGCTGGTCACCGTCTGCACGGCCTTTTCGAACTGCATGTCCGACAGCGGCTGGTGTTCGTTGATGATCATGATCTGGTGGTCGAAGTCAGCGTAGTGCTGGGTCGAGGCCCAGATCATGTACAGCAGGCTCGACGGTTCCACCGGCAGGATGCGCTGGTCTTCGACCCACTGGCGGATCTTCGCTTCCTTCATCTTCGCCCAGTCGTACAGGCTGGCGTCCAGCGCCTCGCCCAGGGTCGGCGCGCCGTGGATGATTTCGTTGGCCCAGACTTTCGAGCCATAGGGCCGGCTGCGCGAATGGTTCATCTTGGCGCGGATATAACTGCTGAGCACCACCCGCGGGTCGTCGAACATCTCGAAGCACAGCGCATCCTGCTTCCACAGCTCCAGCAACTCCAGCAGCACCGCGCTGTACAGCTCGCTCTTGGTGCTGAAGTAGTAATGCAGGTTGGAGCGCGGCAATTGCACCTCGGCGGCGATATCGGCCATGGCCGTGCCGCTGAAGCCTTTTTCGGCGAACACCTTTTCCGCCGCCAGGAGGATTTTTTCGACGTTGCTGCGACGGATCTCGATCTTGTGATTGCCCATAAGGGCTCCCTGAAAACAGTCTGCTGCAAGACTACCATCGGCCTTCGTACAAAAACGAAACTTCCTGCGCCCGGCTTTCCCCGGCAAAACCGATTGGTTAGGATCCCTCCCGCCTTATTCCCGGGCACCTGAAGTGTTCCGTCCAGGCGTTGATTCGCGACACGGACATGCAGGCAGGACTTTCGCCGCCGAACCCAGAGCGTTTCGGCCATCCTGCAACGCCGCTATGGAGCTTATCCATGAACATTCGCAAACGCCGGGCCGCGGACGATCCGCGGCTCGCCGCCCTGTGGGAACGCTCGGTACGGGCCACCCACGACTTTATCGCCGAAGACGACATCCAGCTGCTCTACCCCCTGGTGCGCGACACCTACCTTCCAGCCCTCGAAGCCTGGTTGCTGGAGGATCCCGACGGCACCCCGGCCGGCTTTATCGCCACCGCCGGCGACAAGGTGGAAATGCTGTTTATCGAACCGGCCCGCCGTGGCCAGGGCGTCGGCCGGCAACTGCTCGACCATGTACGCAGCCGGCATCCGCGGCTCAGCGTCGACGTCAACGAACAGAACCCCCAGGCCCATGGTTTTTATCGGCACTACGGTTTCGAAGACATCGGCCGTTCGGCAACCGACGGCCAGGGACGGCCGTTCCCGATCATCCATATGCGCCTGAAAAGCGCTTGAACAGCGCGCCGATGTTTCATCCAGCGACCCGGCCGCGGTCCTTATACTCATCGGCGCAGCGACTACCCGACACTCATTGAACAGGTATTTCCCATGCTGAAAAAACTGCTGACCACCAGCGCCCTGCTGGCCTCTCTCGTCACCGCCTCCTCGGCCTTCGCCCACGCCCACCTGCAAAGCCAGGTCCCGGCCGCCGACAGCACGGTGAGCGCGCCAAGCGAGTTGCGCCTGGTGTTCTCCGAAGGCGTCGAGGCGGCCTTCACTAAAGTCAGCCTGAGCAAGGATGGCGCGGCGGTCGCCGTCAAGGCCCTGGCCACCGAAGGCGCGGACAAGAAGACCCTGGTCGTGACCCCGGCGGCGCCGCTGGCGGCGGGCGCCTACAAGGTCAAGTGGCACGCGGTGTCGGTGGATACCCACACAAGCGAAGGCAGCTACAGCTTCAAGGTCGACCAGTAACCGATGTCGACCCTGTTGGTGCTCTGCCGCTTTGTGCATTTCGCGGCCGTCCTGCTGCTGTTCGGGGCCTGGGTGTTCAGGCCCCTGCTGTTGGGGCGCGAGCCCGTTGCCGCCTTGGATCGCCGCCTGACCCGACTCGGCCGCTGGCTGGCCTGGACGGCCCTGGCCACCGGCATCTGCTGGTTGCTGCTGATCACCGCCAGCATGGCTGGCAGCGGCGCCGCGGCCCTGGACCCGGCGACCTTGCGACTGGTGCTGGGCAAGACTTTTTTCGGCCAGGTATGGAGCTGGCATCTGCTGCTCAATGGCGCGCTGCTGGTTCTGCTGCTGACCCGCCTGGGTGAGCGGCTGGCACTACGGCTGATCCTCGCCGCCCTGCTGCTGGCCACCCTCGCCCCCGTGGGCCACGGCGCCATGCTCGACGGCCTCAGCGGCCAGTTGCTGATCCTCAACCAGATCGTCCACCTGGGCTGCGTCAGCCTGTGGCTCGGCGGTTTGCTGGTGCTGCTGATGGTTCTGCGCCAGCCGGACGGCCTGCCGCTGGGCCCGCTGCTGCGGCGTTTCAGCGGCGTGGGTTACGGGCTGGTAGGTGGGTTGCTGGTCACGGGTCTGATCAATGTACGAGTGCTGACCGGCCAGCTGTGGCCGACGCCGCTGCTGTCCGGCTTTGCCCTGATCCTGCTGATCAAGGTGCTGCTGGTGTGCGGCATGTTCGCCCTGGCCCTGTTCAACCGCCTGCGGATCGAGGACTGCCAGCAACGCCTGGGTACCCTGCGCCGTAGCGTGCTGCTGGAATGGCTGCTGGGCATCGCCGCGGTGACGGCCGTGTCGCTGCTCGGCACCCTGCCGCCTCTCACCGCTTAGGCCCTGTAGCCGCTGCCGCAGGCTGCGATCGGGGCGTAGCCCCGTAGACCTGGCGGCGTGGTGTAACTGACTGTGCGCGGTGCCTGGTTTGGCGTCTGCTTCGCAGACGATCGCAGCCTCGCCAGGGCTCGGCAGCGGCTACACAAGCGTCGGGTCATTCGACCTGGGCGTCGCCCTCCGCCGCCGTATCGATACTCACCACCACCGACATCCCCGGACGCAGGCGCTCGCTTTCTGCCTGGTCGGGGTCGACGGTGATGCGCACCGGTATCCGCTGGGCGATCTTGACGAAGTTGCCGGTGGCGTTGTCGGCCTGCAACAAGGCGAACTCCGAACCGGTGGCCGGCGAAATGCGCTGCACATGGCCGTGGAATTTGCGGTGGTTGAGCGCATCGACGGTGAAGCTTGCGGGCTGGCCGACGCGGATGTTGTCCATCTGGGTCTCCTTCATGTTGGCGATCACCCAGAGCTGGTTCGGCACCAGCGCCATCAGCTGCGCACCGGAATTGACGTAGGCCCCCAGGCGCACGCCGATCTGCCCCAGCTGGCCATCGCGCGGCGCGGTGACCCGGGTGTTGGACAGGTCGATCCGCGCCAGCTGCACCGCCGCCTCGGCATTGGCCACCGCGGCCTCCAGCGAGCCGCGATTGACGATCACCGTCTGCAGGTCCTGGCGGGCGATGTCCAGCTGCGCCTGGGCCTGGGCCACCGCGGCGAGGGTCTGGGCGTTGGCGGCGCGGGTCACGTCCAGGTCCCGCTGGGACACCGAACCGTCGGCGATCAGTTCCTGGTTACGGCGCAGGTCGGCGGCGCTCTTGCGCGCCTGGGCCTGGCTGTCGGCCAGCGCCGCCTGGCGCAGCTTGATGGTGGCTTCGGCGCTGTTACGTTGCTGCACCACATTGGCCAGCGCCGCCTTCTGCGCCGCCAGCTGGGCCAGGGACTGCTCCAGGCGCTGCTTGTAGATACGGTCGTCGAGGCGCACCAGCAGGTCGCCGGCCTTGACGAACTGGAAGTCCTGCACCGGCACCTCGAACACATAACCGCTGAGCTGCGGCCCGATGATCGTCACCTGGCCGCGCACCAGGGCGTTCTCGGTGCTTTCGATGGGGCTGCTGAACGGCGGCAGCTGCCAGGCATAGAGCACGATCAATACCCCGGTGATGGCGATCGCGGCGAACCCCAGGGACGAGATGATCCGCACCCGCAGCGAACGCGGCTCGGTGATCGGCATCGAGGGCGGCGCGCTGCCTTCCGGCGTCGAGGCAATGGCGTTGGTGGTGGTGATGGTCGGTTCGGTCATGAAGAAATGGCACCGCTGGGTTGGACGGGAGTCGGGGCTGGGGACGCTGGCGCGACCGCCTTGGTCGTGCTCATCAGCCACAGGCTGCGAATGAAGATCCAGATCATGGTCAGCACGGCAATCACCGCGATCAGCATGAACACATCGTTGTAGGCCAGTACGTTGGCTTCGCGGGTGGCGGCGCTGGCCAGGCTGCGGATGCCTTGCAGCTCGCGCGCCTGCGGGTCGGCGATGACCCGGCCGACGGCCGCCCCGCCGCTCTGCACCCGGCCCAGCACCCGCGGGTCCATCAGCACCAGTTGCTCGACGATATGGCTGGAATGGTATTTCTCGCGGACGATCTGGAAGGTCCCCAGCAGCGCCGAGCCGATCAGCCCGCCGAGGTTCTGGCAGATGCCGAACAGCACCGAGAAGCTCACCAGGTTGCGCGGGTTGGTCAGCACGTTGCGCGTGCCCAGGACCATGGTCGGGCCAAGAAAGAAAGTGCCGCCGAAGGCCAGCAGGAACTGGCTGACATACATGTTGGCCGGGCGCGTGAGGTTACTGGAGAAGCTGTCCATCACCGAGCCCACGGCCATCAGCGCCAGGGAGATGATCAGCGGCATCAGCAGGTGCGCCGGGTTGATGGTCATGGCGCTGGTGGCCAGGCCCGCGATGCTGCCCAGCAGCATCACCCCGTACAGCAGGCGCATCTGCTGGCTGCTCATGTTCAGCGCCTGGAGAAAACCCACGGCGCCGGTGGACTGCTCGGACAGCACCATGCGGATCAGGATCACCGCCAAGGCCAGGCGGATCGCCGCCCCGCTGCCCAGCCAGCGGGTCATCAGCATCGGGTTGCTGCGGTTATGTTCGATGGCCAGGCCGGCGAGGATCAGCACGATGGAGCCGGCCGAGGCGTAGCCGATCCACGGCGCCTCCAGCCACCAATCGATGCGCCCCAGGGACAGCACGGCGCAGAGCAGCGCGACGCCGCTGGCGAGGATGGCAAAGGTCAGGAAGTCGAGCTTTTCGAAGGTACGGAAACGGTCGCCGGGCGGCAGCTTGAGCAGGAACACGCAGCCCAGGGACGCCAGCGCCAGGCCCAGTTCGAACAGATACAGGCCGCGCCATTCGGCGATCTGCAGCAGGTCTTCGGAAAACAGCCGGGCCAGGGGCAAGGCCAGTTGCGAGGCGCCCAGCCCAAGCACCAGGGCTTTCATCCGCCACTTGGCCGGGAACGCCTGGACCATGTAGTACAGGCCCAGGGAACTCAGGGCCGCGCCGACCATGCCGTGGGCCGCGCGCACGGCGATGGCCGAACTCAGGTCGTTGACGAACAGGTGGCCGAAGGTCACCAGCGCATAGAGCACCAGGAACACCTCGGTAAAGGCGCGCAGGCCGAACTGCTGGCGAAACTTCACCAGCAGCAGGTTCATCGACACGTTGGTCATCACGTAGGCGGCCGGCAGCCAGGCCATTTCCGCGGTGGTCGCGCCCAGGGCGCCTTGCAGATACGGCAGGTTGGCGATCACCAGCGAGTTGCCGAGGCCGCCGGTGATCGCCACCAGCAAACCGACCAGGGCATAGGCCAGGCGCTTGTGGGTGGGGTGCAGCGGCGTCGAGGGGGAACCGGGCAAGCTGGGCTTTTCGTGGGGTTGCCAGTTGCGCGGGGCGTAACTATCCATTCATTGACCTTGCCATTGCGTGAGCTTGTCCCATGTCCGCCCAAGTGGCGGACGATCCAGAGTTGTTCCGGGTTGCCCGGCAGTTTGCCGGAACCTGAGGCGTCTTTGTAGGAGCGAGCTTGCGCGCGATAGCGGTGTGCCTGGCTGGCCGCGGTACCCGTATCGCCAGCAAGCTGGCTCCTACGGACCATTTCTTGCGACGTCGCATTTACCATTGCCGCCCCTGCCCCTCTAGAATCAACCTCCCCTTGCGCTCCAGCCGCGGAGACCTCCATGCCCCTGCCTTTTCAGAAGCTGCATGCCAATGGCGACGACTTCATGCTGGTCGATGCCCGCGGGCGCGACAACCCGATCACCAGCGAGCTGGCCAGGGCCCTGGGCGACCGCCATCGCGGCGTGGGTTTCAATCAACTGGTGGTGCTCAGCGATTGCCCCGAGACGGCGGCGCAACTGACTTTCTGGAATGCCGATGGTTCCAGCCTGAGCACCTGCGGCAGCGCCACCCGCGGCGCGGCCGACCTGCTGATGCGCGAAAGCGGCGCAGACTCGGTGCAGGTGAAAACCGTGCGCGGCATCCAGCATTGCACGCGCCTGGACGATCAGTCGGTAGCGGTAGAGATGGGCGTGGCGCAATTTGCCTGGCAGGACATTCCGTTGGCGACGGCCCTCGACAGCCTGGCCCTGCCCCTGCCCGGCGAGCCGGCGGCATGCAGCATGGGCAACCCGCACTGCACATTCTTCGTCGAGGATGTACAAGCCATCGATGTGGCCACACTCGGTCCGCGGATCGAGGCGCACCCGCTGTTCCCGCAGAAGACCAATGTGCATTTCGTCCAGGTCATCGACCGCCAGACCATTCGCCTGCGCATCTGGGAACGCAACGGCGCCATCCCTCTGGACTCCGGCTCATGCTCCTGCGGTGCGGCGGTCAACGGCATCCGCCGCGGCCTGCTGGACAGCCCGGTGCGGGTGCTGTGCGACGGCGGCCCGGTCACCGTCAGCTGGGACGGCCAGGGCAAGGTGCGGCTGGCCGGCAATGTGGTGCAGGTGTTCGGTGGGATGCTCTGCGGCTGATGGTGCCTGGACGGAGCTGTCTCGATGACAGACGGTTTGCAGTAGAACTTTACAAACAGTCCAGAACTGGATAATTTGTCTTAACCCTTTAGAGTGCCAGCCACGCAAGCGGAAATGGGTGACCTGCTGGCGGGGCAAGTCGAACTCATCCGCAGGGCGAACGACATCACTCTTTTCGTTATGACGGGGTTAGCGCTACAAGACCTGACAGGTGCTCAACTGCTGTTCAAGCAAGCCAATATCGAAGGTATTGGCCACGATATTTCTTGGCCGTGGTAATTCTTTGAGGACATTTTGTTATGCAAATCACTCTGCCCACTTATCAAGATGTAGTCGATGCCTCGACGCGACTTGAGGGAGTAGCAAACGCTACGCCAGTCCTGACCTCGCGCACGATCGATGATGAAATCGGTGCCAAGGTTTTTTTCAAATGTGAAAACTACCAACGTACCGGCTCTTTCAAATTCAGGGGGGCATACAACTCCCTCGCAAAATTCAGCGAAGCGCAACGCCGAGGCGGTGTTGTGGCGTTCTCCTCTGGAAATCACGCGCAAGGCATCGCATTAGCAGCATCCCTGTTGAAAATTCCGGCCACTATTGTCATGCCCACTGATGCGCCTGCCGCCAAGGTCGCGGCGACCAAAGGCTATGGCGCCGAGGTGGTCTTCTATGACCGTTACACCGAAGACCGCGAGGCTATCGGCAAAGCCCTGGCCGCCAGGCACGGTATGACATTGATCCCCTCCTACGATCATCCGGACGTGCTTTGCGGCCAGGGAACCGCCGCCAAGGAACTGTTCGAAAGCGTGGGCCAACTGGATACGTTGTTTGTGGGCCTGGGGGGTGGAGGAATGCTCTCTGGAACAACCCTTGCCACACGCGCGCTGTCACCCGGCTGTACCTTGATCGGGGTCGAGCCTGAAGCCGGTAATGACGGCCAGCAATCGTTCAATTCAGGTGCGATTGTTCACATCGACACCCCCGACACCATCGCTGATGGGGCGCAAACCCAGCACCTTGGAAATTACACTTTCCCAATAATCCTGAATGGCGTTGACCGGATTGTAACCGTTACCGACGAAGAGCTTATTTGTGCAATGAAGTTCTTTGCCCAGCGCATGAAAACTGTGGTTGAGCCCACCGGATGCCTGGGGCTTGCCGCCGCAAGAAAGTTAAGGAATGAACTTCAAGGTCAACGTGTCGGCATCATCATTACCGGCGGCAACATTGATATCGACAAGTTTGGAAAGTTTCTCCAGCTTTAAGACAGCGCGCTTTATCCATTGAAGAACATCAGGCGTTCAACAGCGCCTGACGGCATCGTCTTGCCAAAATTCGATGAACATATTCAGCCCGATAACATGGCTATAGATATAGCCACAATAAAAAAGAGGTGCACATGAAAAGCCGTCTTCTCGTTAAAGCAATTGTCATTGCGATGATTTCCGGCGTCGTCCTGGGGGGCATGCTTCATAGTCAACTCGATACGGTGGCCGCCAAAGAAGTTGCCGGATACCTGAACCTGATCACTGACGTGTTTTTACGCCTGATCAAAATGGTCATCGCACCCCTGGTGCTGGCCACGCTGGTTACCGGCGTGGCCAGCATGTCGGGAAACGGTTCGATGGGCCGCGTTGGCTTCAAAGCCATTACCTGGTTCATGATCGCTTCCCTGGTATCGCTGTCCATTGGCTTGCTCCTTGCCAACTTTTTCCAGCCTGGAACGGGTCTGAACCTGGCGGTTAGCGGTGACGCAGTGAATAGCGGCCTGAACACTTCCGCCTTTAGCCTGCCGCTCTTTCTCACCCATGTATTCCCTCGAAGCATCATTGAGGCAATGGGTAGCAACGAAGTGCTGCAGATCGTTGTGTTTTCCCTGTTCTTCGGATCCGCACTGGCGTTCGTCAAGGGCAAAGGCCAGTTCATCGTGGATATCCTCGAAGAGCTGGCCAATGTCATGTTCAGGGTCACTGACTACGTGATGTATGTGGCTCCCCTGGCCGTTTTTGCAGCCATCGCCGCCACTATCACCGTGCATGGCCTGGGTATGGTCGTGACCTTTGGCAAGATGGTGGGACAGTATTTCCTCGGCTTGGCGCTACTCTGGACGCTGATCACGCTTGCCGGCTATCTGGCCCTCGGACCCCGTATCAAGGACCTGTTCAAGCACCTGCGTGAACCGCTGCTGATCGCGTTCTCCACGGCTAGCAGCGAGGCCGCGTACCCGAAAACCATTGCCGCCCTGGACACGTTCGGCGCCAACAAGCGCGTGAGCAGCTTCGTCCTGCCGCTAGGTTACTCATTCAACCTGGACGGCTCGATGATGTACCAATCCTTCATCGTGATGTTCATCGCCCAGGCGTACAACATCGAAATGACGTTCTCCCACCAGATCATGGTGCTGTTGACGCTGCTGGTTATCAGTAAAGGAACTGCGGGGGTGGCGCGTGGCTCGCTGGTCGTCCTGGCTGCGGGCCTGCCGATGATCGGCCTTCCGGAAGCGGGCCTGCTGCTCATCCTCGCCGTTGATCCAGTCCTGGACATGGGACGCACCGCCACCAACGTCTTTGGCTGCGGCGTCGCTACCGCTGTCATCGGGCGACACGGCAATACGGACCCGATCGAGACAGCAAACGATACCGAGAAAAGCCTGCAAGCCGTTTAACCGCCCCTTACAAAAAACCATACCCCGCCATTCAATCGAACACCGGGAGCGGATGGGTTGCATCGCCTACCGCATCGGCTCCCCTCTACATAAGGTTACTCATGAAAATTGTAAGCACCGATACCGCTTCCCCTCCTGCCGGCCATTACTCGCAAGCGGTCATTCACCAAGACTCGCTGTACATTTCGGGTCAGCTTCCCGTCAGCCCCGATGGCACTCACAACATCGAAGCCTCGTTCACCGAACAAGCACACATAGCCCTCAGCAATCTGTTGGCGATTCTCAATGCCGCAGGCCGCACAGCCTCTGACTTGGTCAAGGTCACTGTGTATGTGGCGGGCATAAAGTATTGGCCAGCCTTCGACGAGATCTATTGCGAAATGTTGGGCAGCCATCGTCCGGCGCGCGCCGTAGTGCCGGTGCCAGAACTGCACCATGGCTATCTGGTCGAGATTGAGGCTGTGGCCCGTATGTAACCCACCGGGGTCGAGGTGCGAAGGCACCTCGATGCCTGGCGCCAATCGCTGGATCGGGAAGCGCCGACTTCCCAAAGGATTGAGGACGATACGTCTGACGCCGATCGTTTCAATCTACCGATCGGGTCAACGCTGCCCCGTGTGGCCAGGAGCGGATGAGGTGTCTATCACTTCGTATCGCTATACACCGTTGCGCGCGATACGCCGAGGTGTGAAGCCACCGTCTCCATGGCTTTTCTGATGTCCAGCAGACCGCACTCCTTCAGTTCCTGGAGCAGAGCCCTTCGATCGCCTGCCTTCAGGGCACGGGGAGTGGTGGCCATGCGTGCGGCAAACTGATCGATGCGCGCTCGAATCGACTCTGCACCGCTCGACTCGAGCGACTCATGGGGACGTTCGCCGCTGAAGGCCCCGAACTGATCGAGCATGCCTTGCAGGCTTCTGAACAGGGTCAGGTCGATATTCATACAGAGCGCGGCCACATAACGCCCTGTGGAATCCTTGATGCCAATCGATGTGCTTTTGGCCTGGCGGCCATCTTTGAAATGATTGGGATAATTGGCAATTACCTGGGGGTAAGCGGGGTCGGCAATTCGAGCAAGTCCCAACTCGGTAGCGGGGTGTCCAACCATCCTGCCGGAAAGATTATTGTGAATAGCCAGTATGGCGTGCTCGGGATCTCGCAGGTCGTGCAGTACCACTTCGCAAAATGGGCTGAAGGTCTGGCTCAAGCCTTCTGCAATTTGCTCCAGCTGACTGATCAGCGCCTGTTGCTCGGGGGTCGTGTTTTTCTTCATAGCGAAGATGTCCAGCAAAGTAGAAGATTTCAATGAGAAGACAATAACAGCCTATGCATGGCTTTTATCAGTGCCTTGGGCTTTGAATGATTCGCTCGAGAAACAGGCAAGCGCCTGTATTTTACGGGACCTGTTTTTCCTGGTCGGTAGCAGCAGAAGAATCGGAGCGCTCTCAAACGCCCAGTCCGCCAATACGCGGACCATTGTGAACGGAGAACCAAACCTCGGCTATGGCTCGGTGTGCGACTCAACGGGCAAGCTCATCGCGCTTGAACTTGAACACGCACAGCAAGACCCATCCCGACTCGATTGGTAAATTTTCTTTAAAGGTGATCTGGCCTCGAGGGGATGTTTCAGGAAAAAGCCTGATGCCAGCCTATCGGCACTTTTTCCTCAAGGAGTGCCACCATGTCCCCCCACAAACACTCGCGCTGGCTCAAGCGCCTGCTCGCCCTCAGCCTGCTGGCGCCGGCCCTGGCGTTCGCCCAGGAGCGCCCTTGGCCGGACGGCTCGCAACTGGTGCTGTCGTTTTCCATGCAGTTCGAGAGCGGTGGCCAGCCGGAGGGCGCCGAAAGCCCGTTTTCCGGGAGCCCGCTGCCCAAGGGTTACCCCGACCTGCCGGCCAACACCTGGTTCGACTACGGCTACAAGGAAGGCCTGTGGCGCCTGCTCGACCTGTGGGACCGCACCGGGATCAAGGTCACTTCCCATGTGGTCGGCGAAGCCGCGCTGAAACACCCGGAGCTGGTCAAGGCCATCGCCGAACGTGGCCACGAGGTAGCGGCCCATGGCATGCGTTGGGCCGACTCTTACAACATGAGCTACGCCCAGGAGAAACAATTCATCGGCGATGGCGTGGACGCGGTGCAAAAGCTCACCAGCCAGCGCTCGGTCGGCTACAACGCCAACTGGCTGCGGCGCAGCCCCAACACCCTGAAGGTCTTGCAGGAGCTGAATTTCACCTACCACATCGACGATGTCAGCCGTGACGAACCTTTCGTTACCCTGGTACGTGGCAAGAAATTCGCCGTGGTGCCTTACACCCTGCGCAACAACGACATCGTACTGATCGAGGGCCGGCACTTCTCCGCCGAGCAGTTCTATCAGCAGTTAGTGCTGGAGTTCGATCGCCTGTACGCCGAAGGCGCGAGCCGGAGGCGGATGATGTCGGTGAGCTTGCACGACCGGATCGGCGGCACGCCGGCGATGGTCGAAGCGGTGGAACGTTTTATCCGCTACGCCCAGTCCCATCCGAAGGTCAGCTTTATGCGCAAGGACCGGATCGCGCAGATCGTGCTGACGGAGAAGAACCCGCTGATCGATAACAGCGAGGCGGCTTACAACGATTGAAGCCTTATGGTTGGGCTCAAAGACAGGGCTCAAGGCCAGGTTCGATAGCGCCCCGTCGATTGTCATCGCGAGCAAGCTCGCTCCTACACACTCCTTGTAGGAGCGAGCTTGCTCGCGAGAGGCCGGGCCTGCCGTTCCCCCATCAACTGCCCAGCGTCAAGCCATTGGCCGGCAGCGGCAGCGCGGTCTTGTAGCGCACCTGCTTGAGGGCGAAGCTGGAGCGGATGTTGGCCACGCCGGGGACCTTGGTCAGGAAGTCCATCATGAAGCGCTCCAGGGCCTGGATGGTCGGCACCAGCACGCGGATCAGGTAGTCCGGATCGCCCGCCATCAGGTAGCACTCCATGACTTCCGGGCGGTCGGCGATGGCCTCTTCGAAATGCTGCAGCGCCTCTTCCACCTGTTTCTCCAGGCTGACGTGAATGAACACATTGACGTGCAGCCCCAGCAGGTCGGCATCCAGCAGGGTCACCTGCTCGCGGATCAGCCCCAGCTCCTCCATGGCGCGCACGCGGTTGAAGCACGGGGTGGGCGAAAGGTTCACCGAACGGGCGAGGTCGGCGTTGGTGATGCGGGCGTTCTCCTGGAGGCTGTTGAGAATGCCGATGTCGGTACGGTCCAGTTTGCGCATGAGAAAAATCAACCTGTTTTTTATGTTTATGCAGATTTTTTATCTGCAAATCATCTTTAGCGCAACGAAACAGAGATAAATATTCTCCTTGGCCCGGCCTATGATTGTTGTAGGACAAGATTTCTTTTACCCAAAGAATGACTGTCAGCTAAGCGCGCCCACTACAAGAAATTCACAAGATCGAGCGTAGACAAGCCATGACCCAAGCGTACGAACCGCTGCGCCTGCACGTGCCTGAACCCTCAGGCCGTCCCGGTTGCAAAACCGACTTCTCCTACCTGCGTCTGACCGACGCCGGCACGGTGCGCAAACCCCCAATCGATGTAGAACCCGCCGACACCGCCGACCTGGCCCGTGGCCTGATTCGCGTGCTCGACGACCAGGGCAACGCCCTGGGCGAATGGGCCGAAGAGGTGCCCAGCGAGGTCCTGCGCCAGGGCATGCGCGCCATGCTCAAGACCCGGACCTTCGACAACCGCATGGTGGTCGCCCAGCGCCAGAAGAAGATGTCGTTCTACATGCAGAGCCTCGGCGAGGAAGCCATCGGCAGCGCCCAGGCCCTGGCGCTGAACATCGACGACATGTGCTTCCCCACCTACCGCCAGCAAAGCATCCTGATGGCCCGCGACGTGCCGCTGGTGGACATGATCTGCCAGCTGTTGTCCAACGAGCGCGATCCGCTCAAGGGCCGCCAGCTGCCGATCATGTACTCGGTGAAAGAGGCCGGTTTCTTCACCATCTCCGGCAACCTGGCCACCCAGTTCGTGCAAGGCGTGGGCTGGGGCATGGCCTCGGCGATCAAGGGCGATACCAAGATCGCCTCGGCCTGGATCGGCGACGGCGCTACCGCCGAGTCGGACTTCCACACCGCCCTGACCTTCGCCCACGTGTACCGCGCGCCGGTGATCCTCAATGTGGTCAACAACCAGTGGGCGATCTCCACCTTCCAGGCTATCGCCGGCGGTGAAGCCACCACCTTCGCCGGACGCGGCGTCGGTTGCGGCATCGCCTCGCTGCGGGTGGACGGCAACGATTTCATCGCGGTCTACGCCGCGTCCCGCTGGGCCGCCGAACGCGCCCGGCGCAACCTTGGCCCGACCCTGATCGAATGGGTCACCTACCGCGCCGGCCCGCACTCCACTTCCGACGACCCGTCCAAGTACCGCCCGGCCGACGACTGGAGCCACTTCCCCCTCGGCGACCCGATCGCCCGCCTCAAGCAGCACCTGATCAAGATCGGCCAGTGGTCCGAAGAGGAACACGCCGCGGTCAGCGCCGAACTGGAAGCCGAAGTCATCGCCGCGCAGAAACAGGCCGAGCAGTACGGCACCCTCGCCGGCGGGCAGATCCCCAGCGCCGCGACCATGTTCGAGGACGTGTACAAGGAAATGCCCGAGCACCTCAAGCGCCAACGCCAGCAACTGGGAATCTGACATGAACGACCACAACAACAATATCCAGTTGGAAACCGCCATGACCACGACCACCATGACCATGATCCAGGCCCTGCGCTCGGCCATGGATGTGATGCTAGAGCGTGACGACAACGTGGTGGTGTTCGGCCAGGACGTCGGTTATTTCGGCGGCGTGTTCCGTTGCACCGAGGGCCTGCAGGCCAAGTACGGCACCTCGCGGGTGTTCGACGCACCGATCTCGGAAAGCGGCATCGTCGGCGTCGCCGTCGGCATGGGCGCCTACGGCCTGCGCCCGGTGGCGGAAATCCAGTTCGCCGACTACGTCTACCCGGCCTCGGACCAGATCATTTCCGAAGCCGCGCGCCTGCGGTATCGCTCCGCCGGCCAGTTCACCGCGCCCATGACCCTGCGCATGCCCTGCGGCGGCGGCATCTACGGCGGCCAGACCCACAGCCAGAGCATCGAGGCGATGTTCACCCAGGTCTGTGGCCTGCGCACCGTGATGCCATCCAACCCCTACGACGCCAAGGGCCTGCTGATCGCCTCCATCGAAAACGATGACCCGGTGATCTTCCTCGAGCCCAAGCGCCTGTACAACGGCCCGTTCGACGGCCACCACGACCGCCCGGTAACCCCCTGGTCGAAGCACCCCTCGGCCCAGGTGCCGGACGGCTACTACAAGGTGCCGCTGGACGTCGCCGCCATCGCCCGGCCGGGCAAGGACGTCACCGTGCTGACCTACGGCACCACAGTGTATGTCTCGCAAGTGGCCGCCGAGGAAACCGGGATCGACGCCGAGGTCATCGACCTGCGCAGCCTGTGGCCGCTGGACCTGGAGACCATCGTCAAGTCGGTGAAAAAGACCGGTCGCTGCGTGGTGGTCCACGAAGCCACCCGCACCTGCGGGTTCGGCGCCGAGTTGGTGTCGCTGGTGCAAGAACACTGCTTCCACCACCTGGAAGCGCCTATCGAGCGCGTGACCGGTTGGGACACCCCCTACCCGCACGCGCAGGAGTGGGCGTATTTCCCTGGCCCGTCCCGAGTGGG
Source organism: Pseudomonas sp. GW821-FHT02B10 (assembly GCF_059421865.1). Taxonomy (NCBI): domain Bacteria; kingdom Pseudomonadati; phylum Pseudomonadota; class Gammaproteobacteria; order Pseudomonadales; family Pseudomonadaceae; genus Pseudomonas; species Pseudomonas sp. GW821-FHT02B10. The sequence goes on from NZ_JBWKVU010000013.1 coordinate 23,262, forward strand.
CGCGGCTTTGCAACGGGTCATGGAGGTCTGAATGGGCACGCACGTAATCAAGATGCCGGACATCGGCGAAGGCATCGCAGAAGTAGAACTGGCGCAGTGGCACGTCAAGGTCGGCGACCTGGTGGTCGAGGACCAGGTGCTGGCCGACGTCATGACCGACAAGGCCATGGTCGATATCCCCTCCCCGGTGCACGGCAAGGTCCTATCCCTGGGCGGCCAGCCCGGCGAAGTGATGGCGGTGGGCAGTGTGTTGATCAGCATCGAGGTCGAAGGCGCCGGCAACCTCAAGGCGTCCGATCAGCTGGTCAAGGAACCCGCGGTTATTAAAGAAGCAGCACCCGCAGTAGCAGCGCCCAAGGTCGAAGCCGCGCCAGTGGTCGAAAGCAAACCCGCCGCCGCTTGCCGCCCCGTGCCACAAGCGCCGGTAGCCCGCGAGGCCGACGAGCGCCCGCTGGCCTCCCCGGCCGTGCGCAAGCATGCGCTGGACCTGGGCATCCAGCTGCGCCTGGTGCAGGGCAGCGGCCCGGCCGGCCGCATCCTCCACGAAGACCTGGACGTCTACCTGGCCCAGGGCAATCAGCGCGCCCAGAGCGGCTCGGCGCCGTCCGGCTATGCCCAGCGTGACGACGAAGAGCAGATCCCGGTGATCGGCATGCGCCGCAAGATCGCCCAGCGCATGCAGGAAGCCACCCAGCGCGCCGCCCACTTCAGTTATGTCGAGGAAATCGACGTCACCGCCGTGGAAGAACTGCGCGCGCACCTCAATGAAAAACACGGCGCCACCCGCGGCAAGCTGACCCTGTTGCCATTCCTGGTGCGGGCCCTGGTCGTGGCCCTGCGCGACTTCCCACAGATCAACGCGCGTTACGACGACGAAGCCCAGGTCATCACCCGCCACGGCGCGGTGCATGTCGGGGTGGCCACGCAAAGCGACGTCGGCCTGATGGTGCCGGTGGTGCGCCACGCCGAAGCCCGCAGCCTGTGGGACAGCGCTGCGGAAATCTCTCGCCTGGCTACAGCCGCGCGCAGCGGCAAGGCGGCCCGCGACGAACTGTCCGGCTCGACCATCACCCTGACCAGCCTCGGCGCCCTGGGCGGCATCGTCAGCACGCCGGTGCTGAACCTGCCGGAAGTGGCGATCGTCGGGGTGAACAAGATCGTCGAACGGCCGATGGTGATCAAAGGCCAGATCGTGGTCCGCAAGATGATGAACCTCTCCAGTTCCTTCGATCACCGGGTGGTCGACGGCATGGACGCGGCGCTCTTCATCCAGGCCATTCGCGGCCTGCTCGAACAACCCGCCAGTCTGTTTCTGGAGTAACCCATGCAACAAACTCTGAACACTACATTGCTGATCATCGGCGGTGGCCCTGGCGGTTATGTGGCGGCGATCCGCGCCGGCCAGCTGGGCATCTCGACCATCCTGGTGGAAGGCCAGGCGCTGGGCGGCACCTGCCTGAACATCGGCTGCATCCCGTCCAAGGCGCTGATCCATGTCGCCGAACAGTTCCAGCAGACCCGCCATCACAGCCAGGGCTCGGCCCTGGGCATCAACGTTGCCGCGCCGACCCTGGACATCGGCAAGAGCGTGGAATGGAAGGATGGCATCGTCGACCGCCTGACCACTGGTGTCGCCGCCCTGCTGAAAAAGCACAAGGTCCAGGTGATCCATGGCTGGGCCAAGGTCGTCGACGGCAAGACCGTGGACATCGAAGGCGCCGACACCCGCATCCAGTGCGAGCACCTGCTGCTGGCCACCGGTTCGAAAAGCGTCAACCTGCCGATGCTGCCGCTTGGCGGGCCGATCATCTCCTCCACCGAAGCCCTGGCGCCCAAGGCCCTGCCCAAGCGTTTGATCGTGGTCGGCGGCGGCTATATCGGCCTGGAACTGGGCATCGCCTACCGCAAGCTCGGCGCCGAGGTCAGCGTGGTCGAGGCCCAGGAGCGCATCCTGCCGGCCTACGACGCCGAGCTGACCCAGCCGGTGCTCGAATCGGTGAAGCAACTGGGGATCAAGCTCTACCTCAAGCACAGCGTCGAAGGTTTCGATGCCGGCACCCACAGCCTGCAGGTGCGTGACCCGAACGGCGACAGCCTGCAGCTGGAAACCGACCAGGTGCTGGTGGCGGTCGGGCGCAAGCCGAACACCCAGGGCTGGAACCTCGAAGCGCTGAACCTGGAGATGAACGGCTCGGCCCTGCGCATCGACCAGCGTTGCCAGACCAGCATGCGCAATGTCTGGGCCATCGGCGACCTCGCCGGCGAACCGATGCTCGCGCACCGGGCCATGGCCCAGGGCGAGATGGTCGCCGAGCTGATCGCCGGCCAGCACCGGGAATTCAACCCGACGGCCATTGCCGCGGTGTGCTTCACCGACCCGGAACTGGTGGTGGTCGGCAAGACCCCGGACGAGGCCAAGGCCGCCGGCCTGGACTGCATCGTCTCGAGCTTCCCGTTCGCCGCCAACGGCCGCGCCATGACCCTGGAATCGAAAAGCGGTTTCGTGCGGGTGGTGGCACGCCGTGACAATCACCTGATTGTCGGCTGGCAGGCGGTGGGTGTCGGCGTGTCCGAGCTGTCCACGGCTTTCGGCCAGTCCCTGGAAATGGGCGCGCGCCTGGAAGATATCGCCGGCACCATCCACGCCCACCCGACCCTGGGCGAGGCGGTGCAGGAAGCGGCATTGCGGGCCCTGGGCCACGCCTTGCATCTGTAAACGCCACACCGGGAGGCAACCCCTGTAGCCGCTGCCGCAGGCTGCGATAAGGCCCGCAGGGCCTTCAAGGATCTCAAGAGCACGTCCTCTTCGAGGCCGATCGCAGCCTTCGGCAGCGGCTACAGGGCGCTCCACAGGACGACAGGAGGGTTCATGAGCAGGCCAGGTTTTTTTGCTGCCCCTCCCATCGCCCGGGATGCGGTGCCCCCCCGGAATGCAGTATTGTTGTGCCCATCCAAAAAACGTCAGAAGCCTTGAGCCGTTGCGACGGTTGTTAAGCGATAGAGGGTGTCATGGGTAACGAAAGCATCAATTGGGACAAGCTGGGTTTTGACTACATCAAGACAGACAAGCGCTATCTGTCGCACTGGCGGAACGGCGAGTGGGACAAAGGCACCCTGACCGAAGATAACGTGCTGCACATCAGCGAAGGCTCCACCGCCCTTCACTATGGCCAGCAGTGCTTCGAAGGCCTGAAGGCTTACCGCTGCAAGGACGGTTCGATCAACCTGTTCCGCCCGGACCAGAACGCCGCCCGCATGCAGCGCAGCTGCGCGCGCCTGCTGATGCCGCAGGTGTCCACCGAGCAGTTTGTCGAAGCGTGCAAGCAAGTGGTACGCGCCAACGAACGCTTCATCCCGCCTTACGGCACCGGCGGCGCGCTGTACCTGCGCCCGTTCGTGATCGGCGTGGGTGACAACATCGGCGTGCGCACCGCCCCCGAGTTCATCTTCTCGATCTTCGCCATTCCGGTCGGCGCCTACTTCAAGGGCGGCCTGACCCCGCACAACTTCCTGATCTCCACCTACGATCGCGCGGCGCCCCAGGGCACCGGCGCGGCCAAGGTCGGTGGCAACTACGCCGCCAGCCTGATGCCAGGTTCGGAAGCCAAGAAGAAGCACTTCGCCGACTGCATCTACCTGGACCCGCTGACCCACTCGAAGATCGAGGAAGTCGGTTCGGCCAACTTCTTCGGCATCACCTTTGATAACAAATTCGTCACGCCGAAATCGCCGTCGGTACTGCCGGGCATCACCCGCCTGTCGCTGATCGAACTGGCCAAGACCCGCCTGGGCCTGGAAGTGATCGAAGGCGACGTGCTGATCGACAAGCTGTCGGACTTCAAGGAAGCCGGCGCCTGCGGTACCGCCGCGGTGATCACACCGATTGGCGGCATCGAGTACCAGGACAAGCTGCACGTGTTCTACAGCGAAAAAGAAGTCGGCCCGATCACCCAGAAGCTCTACAAAGAGCTGACCGGGGTACAGACCGGCGACGTCGAAGCGCCAGCCGGCTGGATCGTCAAGGTCTGACCTGACACCTCCCGGCAGCAAAAAGCCCGCCTTTCACTTGCGTGATCGGCGGGCTTTTTCATGGTGGCCACACGGTTCTGAAAACCTGTGCCCCTAGCCGAGAGCCGCCACTTCCGGCGGCAGCAGAATGGCGCTCGCCTTGTCCTTGCCGTGATATTTGTCGATCAGGGAAAACAGAATGGCCGCCGTGCGGATATCCACGATCCCGCTGACATTCTCCTGGTTAAAGCGCATCTGGAAGGCTTCCACCACCCTTTCCGGTTGTTGCTCCAGATAGCCATAACCATAGGTTTGCAGCGCCTTCGTGACCTGGACCATGCTCGGCGGCGCCACGCTGAAGCGAGTCAGGTAGTCGTCAATGGTGCGCTCGTCGGGCCAGGCGCCAATGCCGGCTTCGGCAAGCCGTTTCCAGGGAAAGAACGGCCCCGGATCGATCTTGCGCCCGGGGGCGATATCCGAGTGCCCGACGATGTCCGTCGGCTGTATGTCGTACTTCCTGACCAGGTCCCGGGTCAGGCTGATCAGCAGTTCTATCTGGCGCTCGTTGTAGGGCTCGCCCAGCAACTGGCCGGTGTCCTGGTCCCAGCCAGCGTTGACGATCTCGATCCCGAGCGAGGTGTCATTCAGGTTGCTGCGGTTCTTCCACTGGCTCACTCCCGCATGCCAGGAGCGGTCGTGGTCATCGACCAACTGGTCGGCCACCGGCAGGCCCTTGTAGGTCTTCGGCCGGTCGGGAATCAGGTAGTTGGCGCTGACGTGTTCCGATCGCGTCAGCGTTTCGAAGGACTGCACCTGATCGAGCGCGGTGTAGTGCAGGACCAGGAAACGGATCCGATGGTTCTGCGCCACCGCCCTTTCGCCTTTCGAAAGGACGTAGCCCTCGTTCTCCGTAAGCCTGGCCTCGGAGGTGTCTTGGTGGCTGCTGGTACAACCGGTCATCGCCAGCAAGAGGCTTAAGACCGTGGTGTATTTCTTCATGACTTGCCCTTGAACGTTGCTTTCCTTTCCCGCGCCGGCGTGCTGCTTTGCAAGCCTGTGGAGCGGCGCATGCTAGGGACCGGGAGGAAAGACTGTCTTTAGGAAAAGTCCGAAAGTCGCTGAGAAAGTCCGACGACAGAGAGCACAGATGATGGGCCACGCAGGGCTACTGCGCCCCAAGGGGTGGGGCATGCCGGGGCCGGCATGCCCGATAGTGCGGGAAAGGTCGCGGCTACTGGTGCTGGACCTGGAACATCGAGTTCACCTGGACCCGCGCCAGCATGTGTTCGGCGCCACCGCCGCGACGCATACCACGCACCGGGCAGGCGTCGAGGTAGTCGAGGCCGACCGCCAGCTTCAGGTGCCGTTCGGGCCGCGCCAGGCGGTTGGTCACGTCGAAGCTGTACCAGCCGCTGTCGATCCAGGCCTCCGCCCAGGCATGGCTGGCCAGGTGGTTTTCGTCTTCGGTGCACAGGTAGCCGGAGACATAACGCGCGGGAATCCCCAGGCCGCGGGCGCAGGCCAGGAACGCATGGGTGTGGTCCTGGCAGACCCCGACCCGGCCGGCGAAAGCCTCGGCCGCGGTGGTGTCCACCGTGGTCGCGCCCGGGCTGTAGACCATGTGCGCGGCCAGGGCATGCATCAGCTCGATCAGTGCCGCGCGGTCGCGCCGGGTGCCGCAATGCTGCGCGGCAAAGGCGCCGAGGGCCGCGTCGGCCTTGGTCAGCGGGCTGCTGCGCAGGAACGGCAGCGGCGACTGGCTGTCGTGTTCCACCTCCCGGGCCTGGTCGATTTCCACCTGGCCATAGGCGCTCAGGACCAGGGCGCCATGGGGTTCGTCCATGGTCAGCACGTGCAGGATATTGCCGTAGGGATCGAGCTGGCTGCGCACCAGGCGCGGCAGTTCCAGGTGCCATTCGAGGATGTGCTGGCGCTCGCTGTTCTGCGGGGTCAGGCGCAGGAACTGGATGCTGGTGCAGACTTCGTCGGCGTAGCTGTAGGTGGTGTCGTGGCGTATGGAAAGTTTCATACAACCTCCAGATAGGATTCGTGGACGGTCTGCCCCAGGTGACGGATCTGCGCGATGAAGTCGCTCAGCCACAGGTGCAAGCCCGACGCGAGGATCTCGTCGATCCCGGTGTAGCGCAGGCGCGCGTTCAGCTCGGCGGCCAGGCGCTGGGCCGGACGGCCGTTGTTGCCCGGCAGGCTGGCGAGGATCTGGTCCAGCTCCTCGACGCAGGCATGCAGCGAGCGTGGTACGTCGGCGCGCAACAGCAGCATCTCGGACACCTGCTCGGCCCCCGGCGCATTGCGGTAGATCTCGTTGAACGCCTCGAACGAGGACAAGGCGCGAAGCAAGGCGCTCCACTGGTAGTAGCCGCGGGCCGAGTTGTCGCTGACCTCCTCCGACTCCTCGCCGAACATTTCGTAGCGCGCATCCAGCAGGCGCAGGGTGTTGTCGGCCCGCTCGATAAAGGTGCCCAGGCGAATGAAGCAATAGGCGTCGTTGCGCATGATGGTGCCCGAGGTCGCGCCACGGAACAGGTGCGAACGCTCCTTGACCCATTCGCAGAAATGGCTGATGCCGTAGCGCCCCAGGCCGCTCTTGGCGATGTTGCGCATCTCCAGCCAGGTGGCGTTGATGTTTTCCCACATGTCGGCGGTGATGCGCCCGCGCACCGCGTGGGCGTTGGTCCGCGCCGCCCGCAGGCAGCAATAGATGCTGCCGGGGTTGGTCTCGTCGAGGGCGAAGAAATGCAGCATGCGTTCGGTGTTCAGCTCGCCGTAACGCTGGTTGTAGTCGTCCAGGGTGCCGGCGGCCAGCAGCGACATCGCCAGCTCGGCATGGCCGTCGCTACGCCCCGCCTGGGGCATCAGCGACAGCGAGTAACTGACTTCGAGCATGCGCGCCAGGTTCTCGGCGCGCTCCAGGTAACGGGACATCCAGTAGAGGTCTGCAGCGGTTCTTGAAAGCATCGGTCAATCCTCCACGACCCAGGTGTCTTTGGTGCCGCCGCCCTGCGACGAGTTCACCACCAGCGAGCCTTCGCGCAAGGCCACGCGCGTCAGGCCGCCCGGCACCAGGCGGGTTTCGCTGCCCGACAGGACGAACGGACGCAGGTCGATATGCCGCGGGGCGATGCCGTTCTCGACAAAGGTCGGGCACGTCGACAGGCACAGGGTGGGTTGGGCGATATAGGCCTCGGGGCGGGCCTTGAGCCGGGCGCGGAAGTCTTCGATCTCCGCCGCGGTGGCCGCCGGCCCCACCAGCATGCCGTAGCCGCCGGAGCCCTGGGTTTCCTTGACCACCAGGTCCGGCAGGTTGGCCAGTACGTGGGACAGTTCCTCGGGTTTGCGACATTGCCAGGTCGGCACGTTCTTCAGGATCGGTTCCTCGCTCAGGTAGAAGCGGATCATCTCGTCGACATAGGGGTAGATCGACTTGTCGTCCGCCACCCCGGTGCCCACCGCGTTGGCCAGCACCACGTTGCCGGAACGGTAGGCGGCGATCAGCCCGGGCACGCCGAGCATGGAATCGGGGTTGAACGACAAGGGGTCGAGGAAGGCGTCGTCGAGGCGGCGGTAGATCACGTCCACCGCCTGGGCACCGGAGGTGGTGCGCATGAATACGCGGTCGTCGCGCACGAACAGGTCGGCGCCTTCCACCAGTTCCACGCCCATCTCCCGGGCCAGGAACGCATGCTCGAAATAGGCGCTGTTGAAGCGCCCCGGGGTCAGCACCACCACCGTCGGGTTGTCCAGCGGGCTGGAGCTTTTCAGGGTATCGAGCAGCAGGTTCGGGTAGTGGTCGATGGGCGCCACGCGCTGCGCGGCGAAGAGTTCGGGGAACAGGCGCATCATCATCTTGCGGTCTTCGAGCATGTAGCTCACGCCACTGGGGGTGCGCAGGTTGTCTTCCAGCACGTAGTAGCTGCCGTCGCCGTCGCGCACCAGGTCGACGCCGGAGATGTGCGAATAGATATTGCGGTGCAAATCCAGGCCGCGCATCGCCACCTGGTAACCCTCGTTGGCCAGCACCTGCTCGGCCGGGATGATGCCCTCCTTGAGAATGCGTTGCCCGTGGTAGATATCGGCCAGGAACAGGTTCAGGGCCTGGACCCGCTGGATGCAGCCGCGCTCGACGTTCCGCCATTCGCTGGCCTTGATGCTGCGCGGGATGATGTCGAAGGGAATCAGCCGTTCAGTGCCTTGCTCGTCACCGTACAACGTGAAGGTGATGCCAGCGCGGTGGAACAGCAGGTCGGCTTCGCGCCGACGCTGGTCCAGCAGCTCCACGGGAGTGTCCGCCAGCCAGCGGGCGAACTCCTGGTAATGTGGGCGGCAGCCACCACTCGCATCATACATTTCGTTAAAAAAAGCACGGGACATACCCCAACTCCTCGCCGTGGTTTAAACGGCTTTTTTATTTAAACTCTCTGTTTCAATAAATCGGGCCTTACGCTGTGCGATAGAAACTGTTCTGTTGAGCACCTCATTGTGCGGCTTGAATATTCCGCTCGATGCTGGCGGAAATACCCCCACTTATTGACGCCAGTTGTCTGGCGAAACTTCCCGTATGGATTTTCGGCAATGGAGCGCCCGCGATGACGTCCATTGGTTGTGGAACTCGTCACCTCCTTTTTCGTTTTAATGTGAACTTTCAATCTGAAAGTTTTCCGAAACTTCGACAGCACACTTCACTGGAGTCCGAAGGCTGTTTATCTACTGTAGCAATCGCTGTGCCCAAACCCCGCCTCCTTGCGAATAAAGTCCCCAAGGGTGAAAAAACACCCGCTTGACGGCATTTTTCACTCAACCACGGGGCCCCACCCCCGGTTGACGCTGAAACGTTTTATCCGGAAAGCCGCCTGAACGGCTTTGCACAACACTGGCGCGAACGAAAAAAGTGCAGAAACTGTCGAGGAAGGTTTTTTTGCCCTGACACGGGGATTTTTGGCAAAGCAGCTGTTATCGCTTTGCACAAAGCAAGAGTTGACGCGGCCTGCCGAGAGAAAGAACAGCGCACCATTAGCGGTCCGGAAAACGCACCAACGGCGAACGAAACACCCAATAGCGCCAACTATTGGCGCAATTTCAGCTTTTCGCCAGCGCTAGTTTGTAAAAGTGTCGGACAGGATTGAACCGGGCATTTCCGACTGTGCACGGTTCGCGCCCGAAGGAATAACGTTCGCCGACGTTATCCGCCGAAGTCTTCATTCCAGTGTTTATCGATTATTGCTACTGCCTACCCTTGCAGGAGCGAGCTTGCTCGCGATACAGGCACCGTGGCAGACCAGGCACACCGACGTTAAAGCGCTTCCAGATGCCCGACGATGATCCGCACCGCCTCCGCCGGCGACAACAGCGAACTGTCCAGCGTCAAGCGCTCGCTGCTCCAGGCCTGGTAATCGTGATCGAGCACCGACTGCCAGCTGGGTGGACGCAACCCGGGTACATCCGCCTCACGGTTTTCCACCCGGCGCCGGTGCTCGGCGACATCGGTGCAGACCACCTCGATGTTGAGCAGCGGGCTCTGCTCGGCCTCGGCGATGCCCTGCCAGGCCTGGCGGCTCTCGGCGACCGGATTGACACAATCGGCCACCACTCGGTTGCCCAGGGCCAGGTTGCTGCGGGCCAGGGCATTGGCGATGTCGTACCCGGCCTTGCCGACTTCCGCCAGCCCGCCGTTGCGCAGTGCCTGCTCGATGTTGTCGATGCGCAGATAGGTGGCCCGCAGATGGCTGGCCAGGGCCCGGGCGATGGTGGTCTTGCCGCTGCCGGGCAGGCCACTGAAGACGATGAGCATAGGCAGAACTCCAGGCAAAGCGATGCATTCGGTGGCTGACGGCAACGCCAGCCATGGGTTTGTGGACCGGCCTATGAATCCTGGGTAACGGCCGGGCGACCCGGTTTGGCAACGCTCCTGGCACGCGGGACCGGGCTGTCCGGTTCTTCGAGCTGGACGGCGAACCGACTGGCAAGCTCCTTGCGCCCCAGGACAGTCAACCCCAGCGCCCGGCTGTCCAGGTCCTGGGTCAGCCATTTGCGCCGGATCGCCTCCTGCAACAACGCCGCCCCCAGCGCCCCGCCCAGGTGCGGGCGGCGCATGCTCCAGTCCAGGCACGGGCAGGCAAAGCGCCGGCGCAGGCTGGCCAGAGCTTGCACATCGATGCCCAGCCCAACAAAAAAACCTTCGCCGGCCGCGCTCAGAACGTACTCCTGGGCGCCCTCCCGCGGCTCCTGCAACCAGCCGGCCTCGAGCAGGCGGTCATGCAGCTGCACCGCCAGGGTGCCGGCCATATGGTCGTAGCAGGTACGAGCGAACTGCAGGCGGTCCGGGGTGCGCGGACTGAACGCGGGCGTGGCGTTGCGGCCGATCACCATCAGCGCTTCCAGGGCCTGGGCCACGCGCTTGTCGGCCAGGCTGTAGTAACGATGGCGGCCCTGCACATGCAGGCGCACCAGGGCCAGTTCCTTGAGCTTGCCCAGGTGCGCGCTGGCGGTGGAGGCGCTGACATCGGCGATCGCCGCCAGTTCGGTGCTGGTGCGCGCGTGGCCGTCCATCAGCGCGCAGAGCATTTTCGTCCGCGCCGGCTCGGCAATGGCCGCGGCGACCTGGGATACGGCGTTGTCGTGCTGCTGTGCATTCATATTTCGCTCCCGAACGAATCGTGCCCCTCGCAGGTTGCCGATAGTAGCAACACTTCTCCCCCGCGAATAAGGCCGCACGCCATGGACCCGATCACCGCCGTCACCCACGCCGATCCCTACCCTTACTACGCCAGCCTGCGGGCCCGGGGCGGGCTGGCCTTCGACCCCGGACTGGGGATGTGGCTGGCCAGCAGCGCCGCAGCGGTGGCCGCGGTGCTGGCCCATCCCGAATGTCGGGTACGTCCTGCGCACGAGCCAGTACCGCGGGCGATAGTCGACGGCGCTGCCGGTCAAATATTCGGCCGCCTGATGCGGATGAACGACGATGAGCGCCAGCGCTGCCCCCGGGCCGCCATCGAGCCGGGCCTGCAACAGGGGCATGCCGAGGAAGTCAGCCAGCGGGTCGCCGCCCTGCTGCTGGGCCTGCCAAGCGATACCGCGGCCAGGCTGCATGACTGTCAGTTCCACCTGCCGGTGGCGGTGGTCGCCGGGCTGCTGGGCTTTGCCGCGCATCAGTTGCCAGCAATTGCCGAGCTGACCCGGGACTTTGTCACCTGCCTGTCGCCAGCCAGCGACCGGGCACAACGGGATGCCGCCCACCGGGCAGCCGGACAGCTGACTCGACGCTTTGAGGTTCTGCTCGATCAGCCGCCCGTCAGCCCACTGTTGCAACGGATCGTCGCAGGCTTCGACGCTCAAGATCGCGACAGCCTGATCGCCAACCTGATCGGCCTGTTATCCCAGACCTTCGAGGCCAGCGCCGGACTGATCGGCAATACCCTCTGCGCCCTGCTGGGCGATCGCCGGTTGCTCGCGGACCTGCGGGCGACGCCCACCCGGGTCGCCGACCTGCTGGCCGAAGTGCAGCGCCACGATCCGCCGGTGCAGAACACCCGGCGCTTCGTCGCCGCGCCTTGCAGCGTCGCCGGGGTGACGCTGGAGCCCGGCGCAGTGGTGCTGGTGCTGCTGGCCTCGGCCAATCGCGACCCGCAGTTGAACCCGCAGCCGGATCGCCTGCTGCTCGAACGCGAGGCGCGGCGCAGTTTCAGCTTTGGCAGCGGACGCCACCAATGCCCCGGCCAAGAGTTGGCCCTGGCCATCGCCAGCGCGGTGGTGGGGGCGCTGCTGCGGCAATCGGCCCTCGACCAGCCCATCGCCTGGACCTACAAACCCTCGCTCAACGGGCGCATCCCCTTGTTCACTAGCCTGCCGGAGTCGCACTGATGATCGCCGTGATATTCGAAGCCCTGCCCCGCCCGGAACATCGCCAGCGTTACCTGGACATCGCCGCCGCGCTGAAACCGCTGCTGCTGGAGATCGACGGCTTCATTTCCATCGAACGTTTCCAGAGCCTGAGCGAGCCGGACAAGCTGCTGTCCCTGTCGTTCTGGCGCGACGAGCAAGCGGTGGAAGCCTGGCGCACCCTGGAACGCCATCGCACGGCCCAGGCCCTGGGGCGGACCCAGGTGTTCGCCGACTACCGGCTGCGGGTCGCCGAGGTGGCGCGCGACTACGGGCTGACCCGGCGCGACCAGGCGCCGGCAGACAGCCGCCGGGCCCATGCCGGGTAACACTGCTGGGCGCCTATTCGACCAATGAATGGTGCTCAGAAGGTCATCGGGCTTCTGCTAGGGTCTGTACGAAAACTCGGCGAGCGAAGGTCAGGCAAGGCAAAAACAGGCGAGGAAGCGGAGTGTAGGGTCCTACATGAGCATTCCGAGCCTGTTTTTAACGCAGCATGGCCGAGCGCAGCCACTTTTCGTACAGAGCCTAGGGTCAGGCCTGGACCTCGGAGGACAGGATCATGAGCCAGATCACCCAACATGCCCTGAAGCTCAATGGCATCGAATTGCACCTGCATGCCGCCGGCCCGCTGGACGGGCCGCCGGTGTGGCTGCTGCATGGGTTTCCCGAGTGCTGGTATTCGTGGCGCCGGCAGGTCGCGCCGCTGACGGCCGCCGGCTACCGGGTGCTGCTCCCGCAGATGCGCGGCTACGGCGCCAGCAGCGCCCCCGAGGAGGTGGCGGCCTATGACGTGTTGACCCTGTGCGCCGATATTCAACAAGCGATGGATGCCCTGGGCCAGGAGCAGGCCTGTATCGTCGGTCACGACTGGGGCGCCGTGGTGGCCTGGCACCTGGCGCTGCTGGAGCCGCAGCGGGTCAAGGCCCTGGTGACCCTGTCGGTGCCGTTCGCCGGCCGCCCGAAACGCCCGGCCGTGGAGATCATGCGCGAGCTGTTCGCCGAGCGTTTCAACTACATCCTGTACTTCCAGGAACCCGGCGTCTCCGAGCGGGAACTGGACGCCGACATCGACCGCAGCCTGCTGCATTTCATGCACGACTGCGAACACCTGCTGGATGAAAAAAGCCCGTCGGCCCTGCTGTTCGAGGGCATGCCTGTGCGCCACACACCGCCCGCCTGGTGCACGCCGGAGGATTTTGCGGTGTACCGGCGCACCTTTGCAGGGCGAGGTTTTCGCGGCGCCTTGAACTGGTACCGCAACTTCGAGCGCAACTGGCAACGGACCGAACACCTGGGCGAATGCCAGGTGAGCCAACCCACCCTGTTCATGATCGGCGATCGCGACCCGGTGGGCCAGCTGGAAGCCCGCACGCTGGAGCGCATGCCCGGCAAGGTACCGCGCCTGGAACAGCATCGACTGGCGGATTGCGGGCACTGGATCCAGAGTGAAAAGGCCGAGGAGGTCAATCTGCGGCTGCTGGATTTTCTGCGCCGGCATTACCCCTGCCCGCCTACGGTGCAGACAGGGGCCTAGCGTTACAGGCTGCGATATTCGAGGGTGAGGTGCGACAGTTCGTGGACCGGCGCCAGGCGCTGGCGGATGGTCTCGGCGCTGACGCCAGCAGCCGCCACCACACTGACAATCGCCGCCCGCGCCTGCGGGCCGACCTGCCACACATGCAGGTCGGTGATACGCGCATCGCCGGCGGCTTCCACCGACTGGCGAATCTCGCCGGCCAGCTGTTCGTCCGTGGTGTCGAGCAGCACCGCCGCGCTGGACTTCATCAGGCTATACGCCCAACGGGCGATCACCACCGCGCCAACGATGCCCATCACCGGGTCGAGCCAGACCCACCCCAGGTAACGCCCCGCCAGCAACGCGGCGATGGCCAGGACCGAGGTCAGGGCATCGGCCAGCACATGGACGTAGGCCGAGCGCAGGTTGTTGTCGTGGTGATGGCCATGCCCGTGCGAATGCTCGTGCGGATGCTCATGAGCCTGCTGATGAACGTGGCCGTGGTCGTGATGGGCATGGCCGCCGGAAAGCAGCAAGGCACTGACGATGTTCACCAGCAGCCCGGCCACGGCGATCACGGTCGCCTCGGTGAAGGCCACCTGGGTCGGCTGCAACAGCCGCAGCAACGACTCGCCGGCAATGCCGATGGCCACCAGGCCGAGGATCAGCGCCGAAGCGAACCCCGCCAGGTCGCCGACCTTGCCGGTGCCGAAGCTGAAACGCGCACTGTCGGCATTGCGCCGGGCAAAACCGTAGGCCGCCGCCGCGATGCCCAGGGCCCCGGCGTGGGTCGCCATATGGAAACCATCGGCGAGCAAGGCCATGGAACCGGTGAGATAACCGGCGGCGATTTCGCCAATCATCATGACGAAGGTCAGCACCACCACCCACAGGGTGCGCCGGGCGTTTTCATCGTGGGCGGCACCGAGGAAGTGGTGGTCGTGGGTCAAGCCTGCCGCGGGCAAGGTCGGGCGCATGGTGTGGCCTCCAGTCAGGAATAACGGCGAATGGCTGCGAGCAGTTCGTTCACGCCCTTGGCCCGTTCGGCATCGCTGAGTTCAGGATGGGCCACATGCTCCAGGGCATGGGCCTCGATGATTTCCCCCATCAGGCCATTGATCGCGCCTCGGGTGGCCGCCACCAGGTGCAGGGTCTTGGCGCATTCCGCGCCGGACTCCAGGGCCCGCTCCACGGCCTGCATCTGGCCCTGGATGCGCCGGACCCGTTTGAGCAGATCGTCTTTCTGTGCGTGCGTGTGCGACATACCCATACCCCCTATACCTATATGGCGCTTATCCTGGCCGATGCCATGGGCCTACGCAAGGGTTTGATGACGCCGGTCGTCCGCCACTGCCTATCGATCACCCACGGCCCAGCCCCGCCAGGCGAAGCACGGAGACACGATTTCAAAGAGGGATTTACCGAGGAAGGTCGCGCCCAGATCAGGCAGATCTCCTGACCTGGCCGATGGGCGAAATCAATCGTCGCGGGTCAGGACTTCCAGCAGCTCGATCTCGAACACCAGGTTGGCATTCGGCGGGATCTTGCCCATCGACCGCTCGCCATAGCCCAGGTGCGCCGGCACCAAGAGCTTGCGCTTGCCGCCGACCTGCATGCCCATCAGGCCCTGGTCCCAGCCTTTAATTACCCGTCCGGTGCCGATCACGCACTGGAAAGGCTTACCGCGCTCCCAGGAAGAATCGAAGGGCGTGCCGTCTTCCAGGAAACCGCGGTACTGGGTGGTGATCAAGGCGCCCTTGACCGCCGCCTTGCCCTCGCCCACTTCGATATCGATCACCTGCAACGAATCGCTCATCCACTCACTCTCTATTGACGGCGGCCGGCAGTGGCCACCGAGGGTGCGGAAAATAGCAAATTTTCGGCCTCGCGACCTGTAAGGCATGCTCCTGGAGGGGGCTGAGGCAGAGCACATTATCGATGCCTCCTGGCCCAGCCACCATTTTTCAGATTGTCCCTACAGACCCTCCATAGCCAAATCCAATAGCGTCCCTAAGCCAACTGAAAATGCTCTTCGCTCCCCCTCTGACGGGGGCTTCTTTATGGACAATGTGGACGCAAACACGGATGAGTGGCTACGTACCGAACGCCCCGAAGGGCTATCGCAACAAGGGGGTAGAGCCCGTCGATCTAGGCGCCCAACGCTGGGCGCAATACCCGGACCTGCCACCGAAGGCAGAAGCCAAACCCCAGACAGCTGGGTGCACCTTTACCAAACCCTGCAAGCTCCCTGATGGGGTCATCAACTACGCCAGCTCCGCCATTCCCACCAATGCCATCAGCGAATACGGGCAGCTCGTTTTGCTGGGCGGACGCGAAGCGGATGCAACGGGGAAAATCCCTCTCCAGCAAATCAGTGGTCACGCGTTACCTGCTGCACTTGGAACACTTCTATTAGGTGGAGTGGCTGCTACTGCTGGTGCTGCTACAGCGGTTGGCACTGGAGCCGGTGCTGGAATCAGCACGGGTACTGCGGCAACAGGCGCGAGTGCGGGTACCACGTTTTTTACCACGGGTGTTATTGCAGGTGGATTGGCGGGCATAGCCGCATTGCTCTGGCCATCGAGCTTGGGCGACAGCAGCCTGTACACACCCGAACAGCTCAAAGCGCTCAAGGAAGGCCGCACACGTGTCCGGTTGCACATAGAACAGCAAGCTGACGGCACGCTGAAAGGCTATGGATACAACACTGAGAAGCGCAGCGACTGGGAAATGATCCCTGTTGCCCGGTTCGAGACTCAGGGCTCTCAGCAGGTGGCCGATTTCGGAGACGGGATCACCCTGACCTGGACACCAGCCATTGACCCGTCCAGTGCTTCGGGGATCCCTCCATTAGAGGCAGCACCACAGGCTCCCCACATCTGGATTTATCCGCCCACCGAACAGGCGGATAGCATCATCGTCAACCCGCTCTACCCGCCTGATTACAAAGACTTCATCCTGGTCTTCCCGCCGGGGTCCGGGATTCAGCCTCTGTACATCGTGTTCAACATTCAGTTGGAGAAGAACAGGAAGCAGGGCAAGGCGTTTGAAGATGCCAAATATGATGAGCTCAGCCAGACCCAACCCGAGCTTGGCCGAGAAGTGACGATCAAGACCAAAAGCGGAGCCCGTACAAGGCTCGACATGCTGGGACGTGATGCTGATGGCAAACTTTCCTGTATCGAGTGCAAATCATCAGACACAGCACCACTGACCAAGAACCAGAAAGTTGCTTTCCCTGAAATCGAAGAAAATGGTGCAATAGTTGTAGGCAAAGGGAAGCCGGGGTTCCCCGGTGGTACTGAAATCCCACCAACCAAAGTCGAAATTATTCGACCAAAGCCCTGAGGGAACAGACATGTCTATTACGAATCCGCAGGTAATCGATATCTGGGTCATCCCCACCTGGGAGCCCAATAACATTGTGCTGATTATCTCTGACCACCTTGAATGGGGCGATAAAGTCCAACAAGGCGAACATCTGCAACTACTACAAGACAAGATCAACACATATGTTGCTTTCATTGAGAGCGGGGAAATCTACACTGAGATTCCGGGTGCACTTGGTAAGTCCCCCATCATTCGCATCAATGGACTGCATGAACTACCAGAGCAAGGTGAGCTCTTCATTGATCGTGCTACTGAGGTGCTGAAAGAGGTTGGTATTGGACTAGAGTTCGTGCTTGATGAAAACGAGACAATACGCAACATGTGAACAAGGGCCACGCCCAAATGAAAGGCAGCGACACCAATGTCAATCGGTTGAAAGAGTGCCAATGGGATCTGGCAAAGCCCTGATCCCCCACTCCCCCCTCAAGACCGCTTGAACAAACTCCAGACAAACGCCACCACCCCACCCACAGTCGCCACTGCCGCCAGCCAGCCCACCACCGACAACCCCTGCCAGGCCGGGCCGGCCGCGGCGATCTGTGGGCCGAAGGCGATCAGCAGCGCGCTGATCAGCAGGGCCAGGGACAAGCGGGTGGAGGCCAGGCGCAGGGATTTTTCCAGGCGCTCGATGCCCGGCATATCGAGGCGCAGGTCGACCACGCCATGTTTCAGGCGGTTGATCAGCAGGCGGGTCAGTTGAGGCAGTTCGACGGCGACGCCACGGCCCAGTCCCAGGCCGTCGAGGCCCAGGCGGCGGGCGAGTTTCCAGCTGAATTGCTGCTTGAGCATCTTGCTGATGGCCGGGCGCGCGGTGGCTATCAGGTCCAGTTGCGGGTCGAGCCGGGTGAGTACGCCATCGGCAGTGATCAGCGCCTTGAACAGCACCAGCAGGTCGGCCGGCAACAACAGTTGGTATTCGCGCATCAGGCCGAGGAAGTCCTCGATCATCGCACTCATGTTCAGCGCCTTGCCGCTGTGTCGGCCCATGAACTCCCGGGCGGCCTGTTCGATGGCAGACAGGTCGCGCACCTGCTCGCCGCTCCAGTCGATCAGCACCGCCACCAGCGCTTCGGTACTGCCCTCGGTCATGGCCCGCATAAAGCTCATGACCTCCAGGCGCCGGCGTTCGTCGAGGCGCCCGACCATGCCGAAGTCGATAAAGCCGACCCGATTGTCGTCCATGGCCCGCAGGTTGCCGGGGTGCGGGTCGCCGTGGAACAGGCCGTCCTCCAGCAGCATCTTGATGAACGCCTGGGCCCCGCGCTGCGCCAGCAGGCTCGGGTCCAGGCCCTGCTCGATCAGGGCCTGGCGTTCCAGCGGCGTGTGACTGGGCAAAAATTCCTGGACCAGCAGGCGCTCGCTGCTGTGCAGCCAGTGGATACGCGCAATGGCGATCTGCGGATGCTCGGCGAAATTCGCCGCCACTGCGTCGCAGTGCTGCCCCTCCTGGGTGAAGTCCAGTTCTTCGAGCATCGCCCGGGCCAGTTGCCGGACCATCTGCCGTGGCTGGTAATGGGCCAGGGACGCGTTCTCTTCCACCAGCATCGCCACGCCTTCCAGCAATTGCAGGTCGGCGCTCATCTTGCGCCGCAGGCCGGGGCGCTGGACCTTGACCACCACCGCCTCGCCACTGAGCAGGCGCGCGCGATAAACCTGGGCGATGGAGGCCGCGGCCAGGGGCTCGCTGTCGAACTCGGCGAACACCTGGTCCAGCTCGCAGCCCAGGTCGTCGCGTACCTGATCTTCCAGCTCGCTCCAGGGCAGGGTCGCGGCGCCGCTGTGCAACGCCTCCAGTTCGCTGATCCAGTGCGGCGGCAGGATGTCGCTGCGGCTGGCGAGGATCTGCCCGAGCTTGATAAAGGTCGGCCCGAGTTTCTCCAGGGCCAGGCGCACCCGTTGCGGCGTCGAGTCCTGCGGCTGCGCTTCACCACCGGCTGGCGACTCGCCCAACAGGCGCCCCAGGCCCAGGCGCAGTAAAACGTCCTGGGCACCGAAGGCCGCCAGCACGGCGACAATCTGATGCACCCGCTTATGGTGTTTGAGTGCCGTCCAGGTGGGTTCGAGCATGGTCGGGATGATCCTTCACAAGGTGACGCCCGCGGCGTGGCTGGCGGGCCCAGGGTTGGGTGGCGCGCCTGCCGCGGACTCCGGGATCGACGACACGCCATGCAAGGTCCGACCACAGCGGCCGGCAATCATTCACAACGCGCTGGCGCCGATTGCGCCTGCGCGTGCGAGGCGCTGCCGAAGAGCGCATGCCGACGGCTGCCCATGGCTGCGCCCGCCATGAATTCGGTTACCATGGCGCCCCCCTGAAATCCGCACGCCGATAAGGACATCCGTATGGCTGTTTCAACTATTGTGATTCTGCTCGTTCTGGCCCTGCTGGTGATCTATGTCATCACCGTCTACAACGGCCTGGTGGCCCGCCGGAACCGCTTCAAGAACGCCTTCGCGCAGATCGAAGTCCAGCTCAAGCGCCGTTACGACCTGATCCCCAACCTGGTGGAAACCGCCAAGGCCTACCTCAAGCACGAGCGCGACACCCTCGAAGCCGTGACCGCGGCGCGCAATGCCGCGCTGGCGGGTCTCAAGGCCGTCGCGGCCGAGCCCGGCAACCCGCAGCACATGGCGCAACTGGGCCAGGCCGAAGGCGTACTGTCCAGCGCCATGGGCCGGCTGAACCTGAGCATGGAGGCCTACCCGGACCTCAAGGCGTCGCAGAACATGCAACAGCTGAGCGAAGAGCTGACCAGCACCGAAAACAAAGTGTCCTTTGCCCGCCAGGCCTTCAACGACACGGTGATGGATTACAACAGCTACAAGCAGAGTTTCCCGCCGGTGATCCTGGCCGGCCTGTTCGGCCATGGCGCCGATGCCAGCCTGCTGCAATTCGCCGACAGCGCCCTGATCCAGGAAGCCCCCAAGGTCGCGTTCTAACCTTCTGTCACCCTGGATGGTCCGATGAACTTTTTTGAACACCAGGCCCGGGCCAAACGGCGTACCGGCACCCTGGTGGTGCTGATGATCCTGGCCGTGCTGTGTCTGGTGGCCGTCACCAGTCTGGCGCTGAATCTGCTCTGGCTGCAATTTCTCAAGGAGATGAAGCAGTCGCCGAGCTTCGACTGGCACCTGAGCGCGATGATCGCCGCGGTGGTGTTCCTGGTGGTGATCGGCAGCAGCATGGGCAAGCACGCCGAACTCAAGGCCGGCGGCAAGGTGGTCGCCAAGCGCCTGGGTGGCCGGCTGATCAACCTGCACCCGGACGGTCTGGAAGAACAACGGCTGCTCAATGTAGTCGAGGAAATGGCCCTGGCCTCGGGCACGCCGGTGCCACAGGTGTACGTGCTGCCCGATGCCGGGATCAATGCCTTCGCCGCCGGCTTCACGCCACAGGAGGCGGTGATCGGGGTCACCCGCGGCGCCATCATGGTGCTCAACCGCGAGGAACTGCAGGCGGTGATCGCCCATGAGTTCAGCCATATCTACAACGGCGACATGCGCCTCAACACCCGGCTGGTGGCGATTGTCCACGGCATCCTGGTCATCGGCCTGACCGGCGAGGCGATGGCCGAAGGGGTCAACCAGGCTGGCCGGCTGGCGCAAAACCGGGTCGGCGGGCTGGCGATGTGGAGTGGCCTGGCGCTGATCCTGCTGGGCTCGGTCGGGACTTTTTTCGGCAACCTGATCAAGGGCGCCATCAGCCGCGAGCGCGAGTTCCTCGCCGATGCCTCGGCGGTGCAATTCACCCGCAACCCGGCCGGCCTGGTCGGCGCACTGAAAAAAATCGGCGGTTACGCCGCCAGCTCGAAACTCGACAGCGCCTTCAGCGCTGAATACAGCCACCTGTATTTCAGTGAAGGGGCCACCCTCTCCGTCTATGGCCAGTCCGCGACCCATCCGCCCCTCTCGGCGCGGATCCGGCGCCTGGAACCGGGCTGGGACGGCCGCTTGCCCACCATCGAAGCCATCGAACTGCCGGCCGAACCCGCCCGCTCCGGCCTGGACAGCTCCGGGGTGTTCAGCCGCCAGTCGCAAGCGACCAGCGCCCTGGTGTTCGACCTGAATGCGATCAAGCAGTCGATTGCCAGCATCGGCAGCCCGAACGCGCAACATCTGCTGGCGGCCCAGGCAACGCTGGTCAGCCTCGACCCGGCGCTCCAGCGCAGCGCCCACAGCACCACCGGCGCCCAGGCGCTGGTCTATGGCCTGCTGCTGTCCGCCAACGACTCGATGCGCAGCCGGCAACTCGCGCAGCTGGACGCCAACAGCCCCACCGAGGTCTTCGGTTGCCTGCAAGCCCTGCAAAAACAACTGGCGGCCCTCGACCCGAACCTGCGCCTGCCGCTGCTGGACCTGTCGATACCGGCCCTGCAGCAGCTGGACAAGCAAGCCTGCAAGCTGTTCATGGACAACCTGCGGCAACTGATCGACGCCGACGATCAGGTCGAACTGCTGGAGTGGACGCTGCTGCGCATCGTGCAACGCAATGTCGAAGGCCTGCCGGCGCCCGAGTACAAATGGGGGCTGTTCCAGCGCAGCGAAGAACTGGCGGTCCTGCTCGGCGCCCTGGCCAGTGCCGGGCAAAAGACCGCGCAGCAGGCCCAACTGGCCCTGGCCCATGCCTGGAGCGGCCTGCCCTTCGCCCAGCCGCAACCGGCGGAGGTCGACCTCGAACACCTGGATGCCGCCCTGGTGCGCCTGCGCCAGTTGATGCCCGAGGAACGGCCAACGCTGCTGCAGGCCATGGCCCGCTGCGTCTGCTACGACGGCCAGGTCACCGTGGCCGAAGCCGAGCTGATGCGCGCCGTGGCCGATGTGCTGGATTGCCCGATGCCGCCGCTGCTGCCCCCGGCAGTCACCGAGCCCGCGCCTTCCCAGGCATCGGCCAGCGCCCCCCAGGCCGCCACGCTCTGAGTACTGGTCAACCATTCCTGCCCAGCGCCAGCCTGGGCAGGCACCGCATCCTTACCAGAGCGCGACCTCGTAGGTGAAATAGAGGCGGTTGCTGTCGCGCCCCCGGGCGAAGTCGGAGCGGTACACATAGTTGCGCAGCTTCACCCCCAGGCCCTTGAAGCGGCCTTGCTGCACCACATAGGCCAGTTCGGCATCGCGCTCCCATTCCTTGATCGCCGAGTTTGACTGGCCATCGCTGCCGCTCAGGTAGCGGGTGGAAAACGTCAGCCCCGGCACCCCGAGCCCGGCGAAGTTGTAGCCATAGCCGAGCATCCAGGTTTTCTCGTCCTCCTCGATGAACTTGCCAATGCCCACGTTGCTGAACGAGTACACCGTGGCGCCGCTGATATAAGGCAAGCCGGCATCACCGCTGAGCACCTGATAGCCGCCACTCAGGGTATGGCCGGCCACGGCATAGGACAGCAGGCCGCTGAGCATATCGTTGTCGATGTTGCCGCCGTAGGCCGAACCGCTGTCGCTGCTGTGGAAGTAACGCAAGTCACTGGTCAGCACGCCGGCGCCCAGCTTCAGGTCGTGCTGGATACCGGCGAAGTGCTGCCGGTAGAAGTGCTCGAGCTCGCCGTAGAAGTAGCTCAGGCGCAGGTTCTTGCCGAGCTTGTAGTCGGCCCCGGCATAGGTGAAGTCCCCGGACTTGTCGCCGGCATAACCGTCCGCAACGATCGGCACGCTGTCGCTGGAATCGCGCAGCTTGAAGCGATCCAGCCGGCCAGCGGTGAGCGTCAGGTTGTCGATGTCGCTGCTGGTGACCTGTGTGCCCTGGTAGGTCTGCGGCAGCAGTCGCGCGTCGTTGTAGATCAGCACCGGGTTCCTCGGTAGCAAGGTGCCGTGCTTGAGCGTGGTCCCGGCCAGCCTGGCCTTGGCCGTGACACCGGCACTGGCGAACGCGGCGGCGGCGCGACCGTCGTCATGCACCGGCAGCAAGCCGGTACCGCTGCGGCCCCGTCCCGAGTCGAGCTTGACCCCGACCAGGGCCAGCCCGTCGACGCCCAGGCCGAGGGTGCCGGGGGTGAAACCCGACTGGAAATCCAGCAGCAGGCCCTGGGCCCACTCCGTGCGCTCGCTCTTGGCCGTGCGTGCCGCCCGGACGCTCAGGCCATGCTCGTCACGGAAGTTCTCGTTGAAATAGACATTGCGCAGTTGCAGCTTGAGCGTGCTGTCGTCGCCAAAGCCTGCCGCGCCGACAGTCGTCAGCGGCAACAGGGCGACCAGAGGAAACCACGCCCCAGGGATGATCGAACGGGTCATATCGGACTACTCATTGTTGTTATTCGAGTTGTTGTTTTTTTAAGGTGCCGTTATTCAAGGTGCAGGTGTCGCGCGCCATGAACCCGGCGCGCCAGGGAACACCTGATGGTTCAGGGGGATGACTCAGGAGAACAGGCTCAGGAAAACAGGGTCAGCGCGCCGGTCAGCAAGGCCAGGGCGGTAATCACCAGGGAGGTCAGGACCGCCCATTTGACGGTGGCTTTCTGGAAGTCGCCGATGTCGCGATCGACCATCCCCACCAGCAGCAGGGTCGAGGCCACCAGCGGGCTCATCAGGTGCACCGGCTGGCCGAGGATCGAGGCCCGGGCGATCTCCAGCGGATCGATGCCATAGGCCGCCGCGGCATTGGCGAGGATCGGCACCACGCCGAAGTAGTAGGCATCGTTGGACAGCACGAAGGTCAGCGGCATGCTGGTGATGGCCACCACCAGCGGGAACAGATGCCCCCACGACGGCGGAATCCAGTCCACCAGGGTCTGCGCCAGGGCATCGACCATCTTGGTACCGGAGAAGATCCCGGCAAAGATGCCGGCGGCGAACACCAGCAGCACCACCGTCATGGCATTGCCCGAATGGGCGAGGATCCGCTCTTTCTGCATCTCCAGTTGCGGGTAGTTGATCATCAGCGCCAGCACGAAGCCGATCAGGAACAGGATCGCCGAATGCATCAGGCCCATCACCAGCGCCACCATCACCGCCACCACCAGCAACAGGTTGACGTAGGCCAGCTTCGGTCGCTTGCAGGGCGAGTCTTCGACAATGGCCTTGATGTAGCAGTTGCCGCCACCGCTCTGCAGTTGGGTGTTGCCGATACGCTTGCGCTCGGCGCGGCCCAGCAGGAAGGCGCTAAACACCACCCAGGCCGCACCGCCGATCATGGTCGGCAGCAACGGCACGAAGTACTCGCCGGCATCCAGCCCCAGGGCGGCGATGGCCCGGGTGGCCGGACCGCCCCAGGGGGTCATGCCGCTCATGATGCTCAGGGACAGCATAGCGATGGTGGCGAGGATCATCGGGTTCATGCCGATGCGCTTGTACAGCGGCAGCATCGCCGCGCAGGTGATCATGTAGGTGGTGGTGCCGTCGCCGTCCAGGGCCACCAGCAGCGACAGCAACGCGGTGCCGACGGCGATCTTCACCGGGTCGCCGTTGACCCGCTTGAGGATCTTGCGGATCAACGGGTCGAACAGGCCCGCGTCGATCATCAGGCCGAAGAACAGAATCGCGAACAGCAGCAGCGCCGCGGAGGGGGCGACCATTTTCAGGCCGTCGAGCATCATTTTTCCGGTGCTGCCGGCAAACCCGCCGATCACCGCGAAGACGATGGGCACCAGGGTCAGGGCAACGATCGGGGACAAGCGCTTGGTCATGATCAGGAAGGTGAACACGACCACCATGGCCAGGCCGAGTAATGCAAGCATGAGGGATTCTCTTGTTGTTATGGACAAGCATGGCCGACGCCCAGGCGCACGGCCCCCTACCCGCCAGGCGGGGCCTGGCGAGGGTTTCAACCGGAGTCAAAAACGGAAGATGGAGGGAGCCGCAAGCGGCTAGAGGTGTTTGCCGGCCTGCGCCGGCTCCCAGGCTGGGTCACTGGCCTGGGCGTTGGGTGTCGCCTTGCCATCCAGGGTCTGTAGCAGCACCTGGCGATCGCAGGCGTTTTCCGACAGCGAAATCACCACCGTGGCCACGGCATTGCTGGCCAGGCTGGTGAGCGCCCGGGCCTCGGACATGAAGCGGTCGATGCCGATCAACAGCGCCAGCCCCGCCAAGGGGATGTCGTGGATCACCGTCAGGGTCGAGGCCAGGGCGACGAAGCCGCTGCCAGTCACCCCCGCCGCGCCCTTGGACGACAACAGCATGATCGCCAGCATCGTGATCACCTGCCCCAGGCTCAAGTCGATGTTGCAGGCCTGGGCAATGAAAATCGCCGCCAGCGACAGGTAGATGGCCGTGCCATCGAGGTTGAACGAATAGCCGGTGGGCAGCACCAGGCCCACCACGCCTTTCTTGCAACCCAGGGCCTGGAGCTTCTCCAGCATGCGCGGCATCACCGGCTCGGTGGATGAGGTGCCCAGCACCACCAGGAACTCTTCACGCAGGTAGCGCAACAGCTTCCACAGGCTGAACCCATGGGCGCGACAAATACCCCCCAGCACCACGAAGACGAAGAATCCGCAGGCGATGTAGAGGGTCATGATCAGCTTGGCCAGGGCGCCCAGGGAGGTGATGCCGTACTGGCCGACCGTGAAGGCCAGCGCGCCGAACGCACCGATCGGGGCAAAGCGCATCAGGTAGGAAAAGATCTTGAACACCATGTGCGAGGCGGCTTCCAGCACATCCAGCACGGGCTTGCCGCGCTCGCCCAGGGACGACAGGGCAAAACCGCAGAGCACCGCGATGAACAGCACCGGCAGCACTTCGCCCTTGGTGAAGGCGCCGACAAAGGTCTCGGGAATGATGTGCATGAAGAACTCCACCACCCCCAGCTTCGCCGCCGACTCGGTGTACTGCGACAAGCCCTGGGTACTCAGGTGAGTGGGGTCGATGTTCATGCCCGCGCCGGGCTTGAACAGGTAGACCGCCACCAGGCCGATGATCAGACTGACCACCGTCAGCGCCAGGAACAGCAGCAGGGTCTTGCTCAGGAGGCGGCCCAGGGAACGCTTGTCGTTCATCCCGGCGATCCCGGTGACGATGGTGCAGAACACCACCGGCGCGATCATCATCTTGACCAGCTTGATGAAGGCATCGCCCAGGGGCTTGAGGGCAATGGCCTGCTGGGCCCAGAAGTGCCCGACCAGCACGCCCAGCAGCACGGCACAGATGATCTGGAAGTAGAGCGATTTAACGACTTTCATGGCATCACCCATTTTTAGAATTGTTCTGATGCGAACGACTGTCACTGCGGTACAGGACTATCCGGCCAGGCGTTGTGACGCCGGGGCGTAGACGAAACCGGAGAACAGCCTTCGCGCGGTGCGCACCACCGAGGCGCGAATGGTCTCTCCCTGGTTGCCGGAGTAGGACAATACGATATCGATTGCGCCACTGGGGTGTTCCAGGCGCACCTGCTGTAAACGCGCGGGACCGATGTCGCCCAGCAGTTGCGCGGCGACGCTGCCCGCGCTGACACAGGCGGTGGCCAGGCCGATGGCGCCGGTGATGGCCAGCGCGCGATGGCAGCTGTGCGGCATGAAGTAACGCGCCTGCAAGGTGCCGCCGGCCACCGCCGGCGAGATCAGCACCGGCTTGGGGATCACCTTGTCACTGACGTCGCCCAGGCCCATGGCCAGGCCCGCCTTCAAGCGCAGGGACTCCAGCCGCCGCAGGAAGTCCTTGTCGGCGTCCAGCTCGGCCGGGGTTTCATCCCCGCGCTTGCCCAATTGACCGGCCTCGACGATCAGCAGCGGCATGGCCATGTCGATGCAGGTCACCGGTAAGCCATCGATCAGGTCCCGGGTGTTCCCGGTAGGGAAGAGTCTGCCGGTCTTGCTGCCCGCGGCGTCGAGGAACGTCAGTTGCACAGGGGCGGCGGTGCCGGGCACGCCATCGATGGCGGTATCGCCTTCGTAGCTGACCTTGCCCGCCGGCGTCTGCACCAGGGAATGGATGAAGGTGCCGGTATTGAGATTGCGGATCCGCACCCGGGTCTGCTCGCCCGTGGCCTTGACCAGGCCTTGCTCGACGGCGAAGGGGCCGACCGCGCACAGCATGTTGCCGCAGTTGGGCGCCGTATCGACCCGGCGCTGGGACACCATCACCTGCACGAACAGGTAGTCGACATCGGCCTCGGGGTGCAGCGACGGGCTGACGATCGCGACCTTACTGGTCTGCGGGCTACCACCGCCAATGCCGTCGATCTCCAGTTCATGTCCCGAGCCCATCAGGTCGAGCAGCAGTTCATCGCGCTGTTCGATGGACACCGGCAGATCCCAGGCGAGAAACACCGGCCCCTTGGAGGTACCGCCGCGCATGAGCACACAAGGAATTCGTTGCATGGACACAGACTCTTGTTAATCAATCGGGTTAATTGATGTTCTGGGCACAAGAGTGTCAGGGAATAAATCATGTTTCCAATGCAAAGATCGTAGCGATTATTGCGTTTCACACATGAAAAATTTAATGTGAACAGCGCCTGCCTTCCCGCCCTCGCTTGAGACGAAAAACATGGAATATGAGCTCCAGGACATAAGATCCTTCGTGAAAATCGCCGAACTCGGAAGTTTCCACGAGGCGGCCGATGCCCTGCACTTGTCCCAGCCGGCCCTGAGCCGCCGGATCAAGAAGCTGGAGGAAGGCCTGGGCACCGCCCTGCTCGACCGCACCACGCGCAAGGTCAGCCTGACCAGCGTCGGCCGGGACTTCCTGCCCAAGGCCAGGCGCCTGCTGGATGACTTCGACGACTCGATCCTCAATATCCGCGAACTGGCGGAACGGCAGATCGGCCAGGTGACCCTGGCCTGCATTCCCACCGCGGCCTTCTACTTCCTGCCGTCGGTGATCCGTCTCTACAACGAGCGCTATCCGAAAATCCGTATCCGCCTGCTCGACCTCAGCGCCAATGAAGGGCTGGAAGCCGTGCTGCGCGGCGAAGCGGATTTCGGTATCAACATGATGAGCGGGCAACACCCGGACATCGAGTTCGTGCCCCTGGTCAACGAACCCTTCGTACTGGCGTGCCGGCGTGACCATGAACTGGCGAAAAAGGCCTCGGTCACCTGGTCGGAACTCAGCGATTACCGGCTGATCGGCGTCGGCCGCCTGAGCGGCAACCGGATGCTGCTGGACCACGCCCTGTCCGGCCTGAGCTGGCGTCCCCAGTGGTTCTACGAGGTGCAGCACCTGTCCACGTCGCTGGGCATGGTCGAGGCCGGGCTCGGGGTATCGGCCATGCCCAGCCTGGCCATGCCCGCGGCCGACCACCCGACCCTGGTGAGCATTCCGCTGAGCGAACCGGTGGTCAACCGCACCCTGGGCCTGGTCTACCGCCGCGGCGCCTCGCTATCGCCCGCCGCGGAAAAGTTCGTGTCGATCCTGCTCGAGCAATGGCCGCATTGACGGTCGATGGTGCAGGCACGCCAGTATCGAAGAGCACGAATGCCTGCAACCTGCGCTGACAACCTGCGGCGTATCGGCCATTAACGGCTGACTGCGCCGGCCCCAGACTTTATGCTGCACAGCCATCCCCCCATGGAACCTGCGGGCCAAACGGTTGCCTGAGGCGCAGCCGTTGTTTTCCGCGCACCACCCAATACCCGTTTTCCCAGGAGTAAGCCCATGCCCCATGAAGGCAACCTGTTGCAAGCCGCTGTCGTGTTTCTGTTCGCGGCGGTGCTGACCGTTCCCCTGGCCAAGCGCCTGCAACTGGGGGCCGTGCTCGGTTACCTGCTGGCCGGGGTGATCATCGGCCCGGCGGTACTGGGGCTGGTGGGCAACCCGCAGAGCATCAGCCATGTGTCGGAGCTGGGCGTGGTGTTGCTGCTGTTCATCATCGGCTTGGAGCTGTCGCCACGGCGCTTGTGGGTGATGCGCAAAGCGGTGTTCGGCGTCGGCCTGGCCCAGGTGCTGCTGACCGGGGTGGTGATCGGCTGCGTGGCCCTGTTCCTGTTTGGCCAGCCACTCAACAGCGCGATCGTGCTGGGCCTGGGCCTGGCGTTGTCGTCCACCGCCTTCGGCCTGCAAAGCCTGGCCGAACGCAAGGAGCTGACCAGCCCCCACGGGCGCCTGGCCTTCGCCATCCTGCTGTTCCAGGACATCGCGGCGATTCCGTTGATCGCCATGGTCCCGGTATTGGCCGGGGTCGACCACAACACCAGCAGCGCCGAAGACCTGCGCCATGGCCTGCAAGTGCTGGGCAGCATCGCCGTGGTGGTGATCGGCGGGCGCTACCTGTTGCGCCCGGTGTTCCGGGTAGTGGCGCGCACCGGCCTGCCGGAAGTGTCCACCGCCACTGCCTTGCTGGTGGTGATCGGCACCGCCTGGCTGATGGACATGGTTGGCGTGTCCATGGCCCTCGGCGCCTTTCTCGCCGGCCTGCTGCTGGCAGACTCGGAATATCGCCACGAACTGGAAGCGCAGATCGAACCCTTCAAGGGCCTGCTGCTGGGGCTGTTTTTCATCAGCGTCGGCATGGGCGCCAATATCGGCCTGCTGTTCAGCGCGCCGATCGCGGTGCTGGGCCTGACCCTGCTGCTGATCGCCATCAAGCTGCCGCTGCTGTTCGTGGTCGGGCGCCTGGCCGGCGGCCTGGGGCGCTTGAGCGCGGTGCGCCTGGGCGTGGTGCTGGCGGCCGGCGGCGAATTCGCCTTCGTGGTGTTCAAGATCGGCCGCGACCAGGGCCTGTTCGAGGCGCGCCTGTATGACCTGCTGGTGCTGACCATCACCCTGTCCATGGCCGTGACCCCGCTGCTGCTCCTGGCCTGCGCGCGCTTCTTGCAGCCCAAGGCCAAGCCCGTGGAGATGCCCGCCGAATACCGCGAGATCGAAACCGACGCGCCACGGGTGGTGATTGCCGGCATGGGCCGGATGGGCCAGATCGTCGCGCGGATCCTGCGGGCGCAGAACATCCCCTTCGTGGCCCTCGACACCTCGGTCGACACCATCGAGCTGACCCGCAGCTTCGGCGGCATGCCGGTGTTCTACGGCGACCCGATGCGCGCGGAAATCCTCAAGGCGGCCAAGGTCGGCGAGGCGGAGTACTTCGTGATCGCCACCGACGACCCGCAGACCAACATCAACACCGCGGCGGTGGTGCGCAAGCTCTACCCGCACATCAAGATCATCGCCCGCGCCCGTAACCGCCAGCACGTGCACAAGCTGGTGGACCTGGGGGCCGAAGCGGTGCGGGAAACCTACTACTCCAGCCTGGAAATGAGCCGCAAGGCGCTGATCGGCCTGGGCCTGACCCACGCCCAGGCCGACTCGCGGATCAAGCGCTTCACCGCCCACGACGAACAGGTGCTCGAAGCCCAGCACGCGATCTACGACGACCACGCGAAGATCCTGCAGTCGGCCCAGGAAGCCCGGGCCGAGCTGGCGCGGCTGTTCGAGGCGGACGCCGAGGACGAGCAGGCCGAAGGCGTGTTGCCGGCGCCGCGCTGAGCAGCGGGCCGCGCGCTGCGGCCTTTCGCGGGCAAGCCTCGCTCCTACAGAAGCGGGGCTTGCCGGGGCACCCCTGACACAATCTGTCAGCCCACTGCGCTACAGTGCCCGGCGCCCCGTCCCGAATGGATACGCCGATGACCGCCACCAACAACACCCCCGCCCTCAAGGAAATCTTCAACGCCGAACGCCTGGAACACATCGCCGAAGAAATGCTCGCGGTGTACCCGGCGTTCGACCACCGCGGCTTTCTCGCCCACGCGAACAAGGGCCTCGCCGAGTTGTCGGTGATGCAGCGCCTGGCGCGGGTCAGCGAGAGCCTGCACGCGGTGCTGCCGGCGGACTACGATGCCAACCTCGCACGGCTGTACGATCTCGCGCCGCGCCTGGACAGCCGCTTCGTCTGCATGTTCCTGCCGCACTACGTGGCCAGTTACGGCGGCCACGCCTTCGAGCGCTCGATGGCGGCGCTCAAGTATTTCACCGCCTTCGGCTCCTCGGAATTCGCCATCCGCCCGTTCCTCGCCAGCGACCTGTCGCGCACCCTGGCGGTGCTGCAGGACTGGGCCCGGGACGACAACGAGCATGTGCGCCGCCTGGCCAGCGAAGGCAGCCGCCCGCGCCTGCCCTGGTCGTTCCGCCTGGCGCGGATCCAGGCCGACCCGACCCTGGCTGTGCCTATCCTCGAATGCCTCAAGGCCGACCCCAGCCTGTACGTGCGCAAGTCGGTGGCCAACCACCTCAACGACATCAGCAAGGACCACCCCGACTGGCTGCTGGGGTTGCTCGAAGGCTGGCCGCTGGATAACCCGCACACCGCCTGGATCGCCCGCCACGCCCTGCGCAGCCTGATCAAGCAGGGCCATCGCCGGGCGCTGGCGATCGTCGGCGCCGGGCATGCGCCGCAGGTGACGCTGCATGGCCTGCAGGTCGAGCCGGCGGTGATTCGCCTGGGCGAACGGATCAACCTGTCCTTTGCCCTGGAGTCCACCGCCGACGCCAGCCAGCGCCTGGTGGTGGATTACGCCATCGACTACGTCAAGGCCTCGGGCGGCACCCGCGCCAAGGTGTTCAAGCTCAAGGCCTTCACCCTGCCGGCCAAGGCCCGGGAGCAACTTGGCCGCGCCCAGCACATCCGCGAACTGAGCACCCGCCGCCACTATCCCGGGCGCCATGAGCTGCATATCCTGGTCAACGGCGAACGCCTGAGCAGCACGGCGTTCGAGATCCACCCCCCCGCCCCATAGCCACCTCCACCTCCCTTACAGACATACCCCCTGTAGCCGCTGCCGCAGGCTGCGATCGACCCGAAGGGGTGCGGTGTTCTCTCGGCCGCCAGAGGTCCTGCGGACCTTGCGCAGCCTTCGGCAGCGGCTACACAAAGCTGCCTCCACCTCGGCCTTACAGGCATACCCTGTAGCCGCTGCCGCAGGCTGCGATCGACCCGAAGGGGCGCAGCGATCTCATTGCCGCCGGAGGTCCTACAGACCTTGCGCAGCCTTCGGCAGCGGCTACACAAAGCTGCCTCCATCTCGGCCTTACAGGCATACCCTGTAGCCGCTGCCGCAGGCTGCGATCGACCCGAAGGGGCGCGGTGTTCTCTCGGCCGCCGGAGGTCCTGCGGACCTTGCGCAGCCTTCGGCAGCGGCTACAGGGAAGCGCCTATCTCGTAACAAAATATTTCAGAATGCCCGGCAAAAAACAGACAGCAAAAATGCCTGGATCTTCCCGGCAATCACCAGAACTCGAACGGGCCGCAGATATGGCCTTAAGCCATACCCTGCGGGGAGAATCCCCGTGCTCCACGACGCATTCAAAACGCCGTGGCTGGCTTTATCCCGCGTCTCCCAAGCCTGGAAAAATTCTAAA
This sequence comes from Pseudomonas sp. GW821-FHT02B10, assembly GCF_059421865.1. NCBI lineage: Bacteria > Pseudomonadati > Pseudomonadota > Gammaproteobacteria > Pseudomonadales > Pseudomonadaceae > Pseudomonas > Pseudomonas sp. GW821-FHT02B10. Next base: position 55,288 of record NZ_JBWKVU010000013.1, read on the forward strand.
GAAACCGCTCTATCTCAAGCCTTTCACCGGGATCAATTGTCAGACAATGGTGTAAATCCGTATTGCGATAAATTATCATTTGGCGCCTCCCCCGCCAGCCACGCCCTTGGCGCAGGTGATTCGACCGGTGCGACGTGGCTGATTTCAATGATTCACCCGAGGCGCTCATGTACCGTTTTCCGCTTTACCGTCCCCTGATCTGCGCCGGTCTCGGACTGCTCTCCTGGCAAGCCTTTGCTGCCTATCAACCGCAATCGGAAGCCGCCCTGGCCGCCGATTCCGAAATGGAATGCCAGTTCAACGCCGACCACAGCAGCGACTGCACCACCACCCAGCACTACACCATCCTCACCCCGGCGGGCCGGGACATGCTCTCGCGCATCGACTTCAGTTATGCCGAAACCGACGGCTTCGAACTGCGCAAGGCCGAATTCACCCAGCCGGGCGGCAAGCCCGTGGCGCTGGCGCCGGCGCAGATCGATACGCGCACCGCGCCGAATCCGGAACAGGGTTTCCTGCGCGAGAAACAGACGTCCCTGGCCTTCCCCAACCTGCGGGTCGGCACCCGGCTCAGCTACACCGTGCAGCAGCACTACGCGGCCAAACCGCTGCTGGGGCAGTTCCACTCGGTGCTGCAGTTCGGTCCCAAGCCGGTGCGCCAGGACAGCTTCAAGATCACCTACCGCGCCACGCGCCCGATCGTCTGGCGCAGCGAGCAGATGGACGACTACCGTTTTACCGCCAGCAGCGACCGCAAAAAGCTGACCATCGAGCAGAAGGCGCCGGTCTTCCTCAACTACATCAATGAACCCTCGATCGGCTTTATCCAGCGGGTGCCGCGGGTCGAGCTGGGCAGCAGCACCGAAGTGCAGGACTATTTCGGCCCCCTGGCCCAGCGCTACCAGCAGATCCTCGCCGCGCCCCTGCCGCCAGCCAGCGCCAAGGCCGTGGCCGGCCTGCGCGACCTGCCGCCAGCCCGGAAAGTGGCCGGGCTGATGCAGCACATCAACGACAACTACCGCTACCTGGGCGACTGGCGCGCCACCGAGCGCGGTTACCTGCCCTTCGAGCTGAAGCAGATCGAGCAACGCGGCTATGGCGACTGCAAGGACCTGGCAGTGCTCCTGGCCGCCATGCTCAAGGCCAGCGGGATCAAGGCCGAGACGGCCTGGGTCAGCCGCGAGAACGTCGTCGCGCCGCTGTTGATCCCCGGCACCCATGCGCCGAACCACGCCATCGTGCGGGCCGAGGTCGATGGCAAAGTGTGGTGGCTGGACCCGACCAACCCGGTGTTCGACCCGGGCCGCAGCATGCCCGACATCCAGGAGCGCTGGGCCTTTGTCAGCGACGCCAAGGGCCAGGTGCGCGAGGACTACATCCCCCTGGAAACCCCGGACACCAGCCTCGTGCTGGACAAGCAGGAGCACTTCGACAGCAACGGCCAGGCCCGGGTCAACGCGCGTATCGAGTTCAGCCATATGGAGCTGATGCGGCTGATGGTCTCCGACAACCAGAACGGCATCGCCAGCAACGACCAGGGCCTGTGCGAGCGTTTCACCCGGGAACTGCGCGACTGCCAGATCAGCCGCGAGCCGACCGCCTTCGTCGCGCCCGCGACCTACCGGATCAAGGCCTCCCTGACCGACCTCAAGCCCCTGGAAAACATCTCCGGCAACTACTTCTACAAGGCTCCGGCCCTGGAGGGCGACTGGGACTTCCTGGTCAACTACCGCCGCAACGGCCAGTTGGCGGACCTGTACATCGGCGACGCCAACACCCTGCGCTACACCTTCACCCTCTCCGGTGCCCGGCTGGACAAGGACATCAAGGCCTGTAACGTGCGCTCGCCCTGGTTCGACATGGACCTGAGCAGCGAACGGGTCAAAGGCGAGTACCGCTATCACTACCGCCTGAGCCAGAAAAAGCGCTGGCTGAGCCATGACGAAATCGTCAGCGCGCCGTTCGACGCCATGGTCAGCCAGGCCAAGGCGTGCGCCGAGCAAACGCGGCAACTGGTCCAGCTCAAGGGCACAAAGAAAGCCTGAGCCACAGCGGCGCCTGCACCGCCAGCAAGCTGGGCTCCTGCAAGTTCGGCGCCGTCCATGTAGGAGCGCAGCTTGCTCGCGATAAACGTCAACGATGACGCCTATCGCCTGGATGAACGCGTCGTTCTCGCGGCCATCGCGAGCAAGCTCGCTCCTACAAAGGCACGCCAGTGTTTGCTGCGATCAGGCCGGTTCGGCGAGCAGCAAGCCCTGCTCGGCCGCGCACAGCTCGACCACGTAATCCCACACCACCCGCAGGCGCACGGACTTGTGCAGCTCGCGGCGGGTGCTGATCCAGTAGGCGCGCTGAATGCTCTCGCCGGGCAGCAAGGGCACCAGCTGCGGATCGCCGGCGGCCATGTAGCACGGCAGCACGGCGATCCCCAGGCCGGAGCGCGCGGCCTGTTGCTGGGCGATCACGCTGGTGCTGTGGAACACCACCTGGGGGTTGCGGCAGAAGCTGGTGAGGAAAATCAGCTCCTGGCTGAACAGCAGGTCGTCGACATAGCCGATCCAGGCATGCCGCCCCAGGTCCTCGCGGCTGCGCAAGGGCGGTGCGCGGTCCAGGTAGTCCTGGCTGGCGTACAGGGCCAGGCGGTAGTCGGTGAGCTTGCGGGTCACCAGCATGTCGGCGTTGGGCCGCTCCAGGTGGATGCTGATTTCCGCCTCGCGGTTGAGGATGCTGACAAAACGCGGCACCGCCACCAGCTCCACCTCCAGCCCCGGATAACGCTCGAACAGGCCGCGCATGCGGCTGGCGAGAAACATGATGCCCAGGCCCTCGGTGACGCCCACGCGGATCTTGCCCAAGGGCGCCGTGGACTGGGTGATTTCCTCCTGGGCCAGCAAGGCCACGTTCTCCATGGCTTCGGCGTGCTTGAGCAGCGCCTCCCCGGCCGGCGTCAGTTCATAGCCCTGGGCATGCTGGACGAACAGCGCGGTGCCGAGGCTTTTCTCGATCGCCTCGATATGCCGGGCCACCGTGGCGTGGGTGGTCTTCAACCGCTGGGCCGCGGTCAGCAGGCGACCGCTGCGTTGCAGCTCGAGAAAAAACCGCAGGTCGTTCCAGTCGAACATGACTCTTCCTTGCAGATGCCGGGGGGAAGCCGCTGTTTAAAAACGCACAGCGGCTGAGCAAAAACTAACATTCTTTTAACGAAAGCTAACAACTAGGATGAGCCGCAACAAGAACGATAAAACGAGGTCATGGATGCTGCCTGCCTTTGATCCCTACGACTACATAGTGGTCGGCGCCGGCCCTGCCGGGTGCCTGCTGGCCAATCGGCTGTCCGCCAACCCGGCCCACCGCGTCCTGCTGCTGGAAGCCGGTGGCCGAGACAACTACCCCTGGATCCACATCCCCGTCGGCTACCTGTTCTGCATCGGCAACCCGCGCACCGACTGGTGCTTCAAGACCGAAGCCGAACCCGGCCTGCAAGGCCGCAGCCTGAGCTACCCGCGCGGCAAGGTGCTGGGCGGCTGCTCGTCGATCAACGGCATGATCTACATGCGCGGCCAGGCCGGCGACTATCAGCGCTGGGCCGCCGACGGCAACCCCGGCTGGAACTGGCAGGACGTGCTGCCACTGTTTCGCAAAAGCGAAAACCACTTTGCCGGCGACTCGCAATTCCATGGCGCCGCCGGCGAATGGCGGGTCGAGCGCCAGCGCCTGTCGTGGCCGATCCTCGATGCCTTCCGCAGCGCCGCCGAACAGAGCGGCATCGCCAGCGTCGACGACTTCAACGGCGGCGACAACGAAGGCTGCGGTTACTTCCAGGTCAACCAGAAAGCCGGGGTGCGCTGGAATGCCGCCAAGGCCTTCCTCAAGCCGATCCGCCAGCGGCCCAATCTCACGGTGCTGACCGGGGTCGAGGTCGATCGCGTGCTCCTGGAAAACGGCCGCGCGGCGGCGCTCAGCGCCCGTTACCAGGGCCAGCCACAGACCTTCAAGGCGCGTCGCGAAATCATCCTCAGCGCCGGTTCCATCGGCTCGCCGAGCATCCTGCAGCGTTCGGGAATCGGCCCCGCCGCCCTGCTGCAACGCTTGGGCATAGGCGTCGCCCACGAACTGCCGGGGGTCGGCGGCAACCTGCAGGACCACCTGCAACTGCGGCTGATCTACAAACTGGAAAACGCCCGCACCCTGAACCAGATCGCCGGCAGCCTGTGGGGCAAGCTGGGCATGGGCCTGCGCTACCTGTACGACCGCAGCGGCCCGCTGTCCATGGCGCCGAGCCAGCTGGGGGCGTTTGCCCGCTCCGGACCGGAACAGACTTCGGCCAACCTCGAATACCACGTGCAGCCGCTGTCGCTGGAGCGTTTCGGCGAACCGCTGCATGCGTTCCCGGCCTTTACCGCGTCGGTCTGCGACCTGCGCCCGCAAAGCCGTGGCCGGGTGCAAATCCGCTCCGCCGACCCGCAGGCGGCGCCGCTGATCCAGCCCAACTACCTGAGCCACCCGGAGGACCTGCGGGTCGCCGCCGACGCCATTCGCCTGACCCGGCGCATCGTCGCCGCGCCGGCCCTGCAAGCCTTCAAGCCGACCGAATACCTGCCGGGGGCCGAGTTGCGCAGCGAAGAACAACTGCACGAAGCCGCCGCGCGCATCGGCACCACCATCTTCCATCCGGTGGGCACCTGCCGCATGGGCCAGGGGCCGGAGGCGGTGGTCGATGCCGAGCTGCGGGTGCATGGCATCCCCGGCCTGCGCATCGCCGATGCCTCGATCATGCCGTACATCACCTCCGGCAATACCTGCTCGCCGACGCTTATGATCGCCGAGAAAGCCGCCGAGCTGATTCTCGCCACCTCGACCAGGAGCCCTGCGGCCGAAAAACCAAGCGTTACCCCGGCCTGATCCGCACAGAAGCAGCAACGATGAGATCCATGTAGGAGCCTGCTTGCTGGCGATAACGACCTGAAGGGCGGTGCAAGGCTCAAGGAATTATCGCGAGCAAGCTCGCTCCTACACCTACAGATGCACAGCGACAAGATGCAGATAGCGACGCCACGCTGGCGCCGACAGTGGAACAACAAAAACAATCACTGTGAGGGATATCGATATGTCGGAACATGCTCAATCGATGGACGCGGCGGTCGCCGCGCCCACCAGCCAGGAAAGCCAGAAAGTCATCTTCGCCTCGTCCCTGGGGACGGTGTTCGAGTGGTACGACTTTTTCCTCTACGGCGCCCTCGCGGCGGTCATCAGCAAGCAGTTCTTCGCCGGGGTCAACGACACCACCGCCTTTATCTTCGCCCTGATGGCGTTCGCCGCCGGTTTCGTGGTGCGGCCGTTCGGCGCGCTGGTGTTCGGTCGCCTGGGGGACATGATCGGGCGCAAGTACACCTTCCTCGCCACCATCATTCTCATGGGCCTGGCGACCTTCGCCGTGGGCCTGCTGCCGACCTACTCGAGCATCGGCATCGCCGCGCCGATCATCCTGGTCGCCCTGCGCATGCTCCAGGGCCTGGCCCTGGGCGGTGAATACGGCGGCGCCGCGACCTACGTCGCCGAGCACGCGCCCCAGGGCAAGCGCGGTTTCCACACCAGCTGGATCCAGTCCACCGCGACCCTCGGCCTGCTGCTGTCGCTGCTGGTGGTGCTGGGCTGCCGCTACTTCACCGGCGATCAGTTCGAAGTCTGGGGCTGGCGCCTGCCGTTCCTGCTGTCGATCGTGCTGCTGGGCATTTCCACCTGGATCCGCCTGAGCCTGCATGAGTCGCCGGCCTTCCTGAAGATGAAAGAAGAAGGCCGCGCCAGCAAGGCGCCGATCCGCGAGTCCTTCGGCAAATGGGAAAACCTCAAGGTGGTGCTGATCGCCCTGTTCAGCATCAACGCCGGGCAGGCGGTGACCTTCTACGCCGCGCAGTTCTACGTGCTGTTCTTCCTCACCCAGTTCCTCAAGATGGACCCGGCCCTGGCCAATATGCTGCTGATCATCAGCGTGGTGATCGGCGCGCCGTTCTTCATCTTCTTCGGCTGGCTGTCGGACAAGATCGGCCGCAAGCCGGTGCTGATGGTCGGCCTGCTGCTGGCCACCGCACTGTACTTCCCGATCTTCAAGTCCCTGGCCCACTACGCCAACCCGGCCATCGACCAGGCCAGCCGCCAGGCGCCGATCAGCGTGCTGGCCGACCCCGCCACCTGCACCTTCCAGTTCGACCCGGTGGGCAAGGCGCGTTTCGACAGCCCGTGCGACAAGGTCAAGACCTTCCTGGTCAAGCAGGGCCTGCCCTACACCAGCGTCGCCGCGCCCGCCGGCAGCCCGGTGCAGGTCAGCGTCGGCGACGTGCAGATCGACGGTTTCGACGAAGCGGCCCTGCGCGGTGCCGTGACCCTGGCCGGCTACCCGCAACAGGCCGACACCCAGAACGTCAACAAAACCATGGTGGTGGTGCTGATCGTCGCGCTGATCCTGATCGCCGCCATGTGCTACGGCCCGCTGGCGGCGCTGATGGTCGAGCTGTTCCCGACCCGCATCCGCTACACCTCCATGTCCCTGCCCTACCACATCGGCAACGGCTGGTTCGGCGGCTTCTTGCCCACCGTGTCCTTCGCCCTGGTGGTGTACACCGGCGATATCTTCTACGGCCTGTGGTACCCGGTGGTGATCACCGGGGTCAGCCTGCTCGTCGGCCTGATCTGCCTGCGCGAGACCCGCAACGTCGATATCGACAAGAACTGAAAAGCCCGGCTGACGGTAGCGCCCCAAGCATGCTTGCAGGCCTTGGGGCGCTCAGCGTCAGCCAAAGGGACCTGGTAAAAAAAAACGGCGCGCCATGGCGCGCCGCTTTCGTTGCTGTCGATCAGGCCACGATATCGGTGGTCGCCGCCTGGCCAACGGTGCCCACGGCGAAGTCCACCGCGCCCAGACCGGTGAGGTCGACCAGCAGGCTGGTCTGGTCGGTCTCGGCGTAGTAGGTCAGGATCGCGTCGCCGGCATGGCCGGTGAAGCCGCTGACGAAGTTCAGGGTCGCCTGCCCCGAGGCGAACGGCGCCAGGCCGCTGAGGTCGATCTTGTCCTGGCCACTGGTGAAATCCATGATCCAGTCGGGCTCGTCGAAGGTCGAATCGGATGCCGCGCCGAACACGAAGGTGTCCGCTCCCGCCCCGCCCCATAGCGTGTCGCGACCGCCGCCACCGTAGAGGATGTCGTTGCCGGCACCGCCTTCGAGGATGTTGGCCGCGGCGTTGCCGATCAGCAAGTCGTTGCCCGCACCGCCGATGGCATTTTCCAGGGTCACTCCATGGGCCACGGATACGTTGCCCACCAGGCCGCCGACGTCGGAGAACGAGCCCTCGTTGAGGTTGATCTTCTGGTTCTGGGTGAAGCCGGAGAAGTCCAGGGTGTCGTTGCCACCGCCGTCCCACACCGAGAACACCAGTTTGGAGGCAGATGAGCTGGCGCTGTAGAAATCGCGCCCGGTGTTGGAGTTGAAGCCGTACACGGTGTCGTCGGCGCGGGTCTCGTGGTTGGCGCCGTAGAGTTTCTGTACCGCGACAATGTCGTCCATCAACGGCGCCGAGGCGTAGGCGCCACCACCGTCCTTGCTGAAGTCCTGCCCGGTGTTGCTCTCGCTCCAGTAGCTCATCAGGCTGTAGCCGCGCGTGTCCTGGGCGTAGGTGGCATCGTTGTAGGTCGGGTTGCCGTTGCCGGCGTTGTAGGTGCCCGGATGGGACAGGCCCAGGCTGTGGCCGATTTCGTGGGTCAGGGTCTGGCGACCGTAGTTGCCGTTGCCCGGGGTTTCGTTGACCCGGTACTGATCGTTGATCAGGTACCAGGACTGGCCGTCATAGCTGCCGCCCGAAGGCAGGTAGGCGAAGGCCGCGCCACCAGTGCTGACGCTGTAGTTGCCGAAACTCAGGTGCCCGTCGTCGCCGCTCGCGGCTTCGTTGAAGCGCACATTGGCCACGTCCGACCAGGATTGCAGGGCCAGGAACGCCTGGGCTTTCTGCAAGGCGCTGAACTCGCTGAAGCTGCCCAGGTTCGGGTTGTAGTTGGCCGGCTTGCTGGTGAGGAAGCTGTAGCTGAGCTCGACCTTGCCGTCGCCGTTCTGGTCGTGCCAGGACAGGCCCTTGCGCAGGATCTGCTCGGCGGCCTGGTCCGCGGTGTACGACGGCTTGCCATTCACCAGCTCCGCGCCACCACGGTCATAGGCATGGCTGAAGGCAGTGATCAGTTGGTAGGCATCGCTGCCCGGAGCTGCCGAAAAACCGGCATTTTCTTTGGCTTTTGACATCATTTACGTCCTTGTTCAACGCTGAAAATTTCCGATAGACCACGGCGACCTGTTAGCGAGATCGTCCTATCACTCGCCCTATTCAAGGCGGGGAAAAACTGACACAGACCCTGGCGTGGCGTCCACGATTTTTATTGTCCGACAATATGCCCGGGCGACTTTGCACCTCATTAAAATCGCTACCCACCCCCTGCCCCGGCGTGCCATACGCTAAGCTTCAGCGCTAATGGAACCGCTGCCACACTCGTGCTTCTGCCTGTTCCCCGAAGGAGTCCACAATGAAAAAAATCCTCCTGAGCTGCGCCCTGTCGATCGTTGCCAGTGCCGCCCACGCCGAAGGCATCCCGCTGTTCAACGTCGACTGTCCGGGCAATATTCCGGTCAGCGCGGAGGAAGGCGGGCCGGTGTTCATCAACGGCAAAGAGGCCCAGACCAAGACCGTCAACGAGCGTTATTTCGAGGCCAAGGGCTCGGGCATCACGGTGGACATCAGCGTGGAGGACGACGACTCGGTGGTCGTGACCTACAGCGGCAAACAGGGTGCCAGCGGCATTTGCACCTCGGTCGACGACTGAGCCAACTCACTCACGTGTAGCCGCTGCCGAGCCTGCGAGGCTGCGATCGGCAGCGCAGCGGCCGCAGCAGGGGCATCGCGGTTACCCTGACTCAATGCATTCTCAGGTTTTGCGCCTGCTGCGTCGGAATGCCGCCCAAGTCGTTCGCAGCCTCGCAGGCTCGGCAGCGGCTACGACGAGACGCCTTCTAGAACAACCCCATCTGCCCACCCACCAGGGTGCTGAAGTCGTCCTGCACGAACGGCAGGATGGCATCCGCCACCGGCTGCAATTGGCGGGTCACGTAGTGATCGTAATCGATGGCCGCGGTACGGTTTTCCAGGGGTTCGGGACCGGCCAGGGTAATCACGTAGCTGATCCAGCCACCGTTCTGATAACGCTGGGGCCGGCCCTGCCGCTGGTTGTATTCGTCGGCCAGGCGCGCGGCGCGCACATGGGGCGGCACGTTGCGTTCGTAATCGTCCAGTTGGCGGCGCAGGCGCTTGCGGTACACCAGTTGCTCGTCCAGTTCACCGGCCAGGGTGCGCCGCACGTAGTCGCGCACATAGTCCTGGTACGGCTGGCGGTGGAAGATCCGCTGGTACAGCTCCTGCTGGAACTGCTGGGCCAGCGGCGACCAGTCGGTGCGCACCGCTTCCAGGCCCTTGTAGACCATGTCCTGGGTGCCGTCGGCGCGAGTCACCAGGCCGGCGTAGCGCTTCTTGCTGCCCTCCTCCGCGCCCCGGATGGTCGGCATCAGGAAGCGGCAGAAGTGGGTTTCGAATTGCAGCTCCAGGGCGCTTTCCAGGCCGTACTCATCGCGCAGGTGATCGCGCCACCACTGGTTGACGTGCGCCACCAGCGCGCGGCCGATGCGCGTGGCATCCGCCTCGGCGTGGGCGCTGCCGAGCCAGACGAAGGTCGAGTCGGTGTCGCCGTAGATCACCTTGTGGCCCTGCACCTCGATCAACTGGCGGGTGCGACGCATGATTTCGTGGCCGCGCATAGTGATCGACGACGCTAGGCGCGGATCGAAGAAGCGGCAGCCGCTGGAACCGAGCACGCCGTAGAAGGCGTTCATGATGATCTTCAGCGCCTGGGACAGCGGCGCGTTGTGTTCGCGTTTCGCCACTTCGCGGCTCTCGGCGACCCGGGCGACGATCGAGGGCAGGCAATGCCGGGTGCGGGAAAACCGTGCACCGCGAAAGCCCAGTACCGATTGCTCGTCCGTTGGGTGGCGCAAGCCTTCCACCAGCCCCACCGGATCGATCAGGAAGCTGCGGATGATCGACGGGTACAGGCTCTTGTAGTCCAGCACCAGCACCGACTCGTAGAGACCGGGCCGCGAGTCCATGACAAAGCCGCCGGGGCTGGCTTGCGGCGGCTTCTCGCCCAGGTTCGGCGCGACGAAACCCTGGCGGTGCATCAGCGGCATGTACAGGTGGGTGAAGGCCGCCACCGAGCCGCCGTTGCGGTCGGCCGGCAGCCCGGTGACCGTGGCCCGTTCGAGAAGAAAGGTGAGCAGCTCGGTCTTGGCGAAAATCCGCGTCACCAGCTCGCAATCCTTGAGGTTGTAGCGCGCCAGGGCGGGCTTGTCCTCGGCGAACATACGGTTGATTTCGTCCATGCGCTGGTAAGGGTTGTCGATCGACTTGCCTTCGCCAAGCAGGGTCTGGGCGACGTTTTCCAGGCTGAACGACGGGAAGCTCCAGGTCGCCGAGCGCAGGGCCTCGATGCCGTCGATGATCAGGCGCCCGGCGGCCGCAGCGAAATAATGGGTACGGCTGCCGTGTTCGCGCCACTGCATCTCTTCGCCGCCGCGCCCCAGGCGCAAGGGCACCGCCAGGCGCCGCGCGTGTTCGTGCAGCACCCGCAGATCGAACTGCACCAGGTTCCAGCCGATGATCGCATCCGGATCGTGCCGTGCCAGCCACTGGTTGAGCCGTTCGAGCAACTGCTCGCGGCTGGCGCAGAACTCCAGGTCGAAATCCACCGCGCTGTCGTCCTCGCGAGCGCGGCCGAGCATGTACACCTGGCGCTGGCCGCAGCCTTCCAGGGCGATGGAATACAGCTCGCCGGTCTCGCTGGTCTCGATATCCAGCGACACCAGCTTCAACGCCGGCCGGTAGTCCGGCGCCGGTTTCATCTGCGCCTCCAGCAGTATCCCGCCCTCGCCCGGGGTGCCGCCGAACCACACCGGTGCGGTGATGAAGCGCTCCATCAGGTAGCGCTCGGGCGGCCGCACATCGGCTTCGAGCACCTCGACCCCGGCGCGGCGCAGGGTCTTGTCGAGGCGGATCAATTGATTGTGCTGCGGGCAGTACAGGCCGAGCACCGGGCGGTGCTGGAAGTCGCACAGGCCCAGGGGACGCAATTGCACATCGCGATCGTCGGCCAGCAGGCGCCGGGCCTGTTCCTGCTGTTCGGCGGGAATGAAGGCCACGGAGGTCTGCACCGGCAAGCGGATCTGGCGCGGCCCGGCATCGGTCGCCAACCAGAACTCGACTTCCGTGCCTGCCGGCGTGTCACGCCAATGCCGGGTCAGGACGAAGCCCTGCTGTAAATCCACCACTGCAACCTCAAGTACCTGTTTCAAGGCCTCGATTCTACCTGTCCTCGGTCGCGATAGCCCGTTCCGCTCATGTGCCGAAAGGTTTTGTCGGACAATATGTAGTGCTTTAAAATTTTCACTACAAAACCGTTGACGAGGCGAATTTGCCCTTGCATGATGCAGGCGTCTCCCCGATCGGGAGACGTGGCAAAGGTGTTATGAGCAAGCTCGTCTGACCGCCGAGCTGTTAACCCGGATGTGTACTGCCCACAAGGCAGATTGATGAAACTGACCTGGCATGAACGTCCAGTACAAAGGGCGGGAAGCTGGCGAAAACTCCTCAAGATGCTTGTGGCCGAAACTGAAAACTTCGGCAGCTTGATCCAGGTTTACGCTGCTTCTCTTCGTTGTGACGCTATTGCGTAGCAGTTAATCAAGACGACTACACGCATCAGGCTCTGGGCCTTATCTGTATCCGACAGACACCCTCTGTCGCCCTGTTTCCGGTATCAGGGTTCAACTTACCGATGTAGCGATATCAATTAGCGACTCAACTAGATAGATCGAAATGGTCAAGGGGCTTACAAATGAATCTGAACAATCAACCTACTATTGATGAACTGTCTCATCTGTTCGCGGCACAGAAAGACAGCCATGACAGCCACATCCTTTGGATTGCCAAGTCTGGCCAGGTCCATATCGACTGCCTGTCGCCCCACGCCCATGAAGAAGAGTTCGACAAGAACAACCAGGACCTGCTGGCCCGCCTGAAAATGTACCGCCGTGGCCAGGGCTACGTCGGCAAGAAGGCCGCCGCCGACAGGGACTTCATCGGACGGGTACTCGATACCCTGAAGAACGAATGGCAATCGCTGCAGAACAAGTCGGAAGTTCGGGTGATTGACCGGTTCTGCTAAGTGCAACTTGTCGTTGTCGCTAACCATTGATCCATTAAATAAAAAGGGACGCTCCAATAAGAGCGTCCCTTTTTTATTGCAACTTTCCAGATAGTTGGACGACGCGGTGTTTCTGCTAAACCGCGTTATCCTTGGCGGCAGGCTTACTTGACCTGACGCTGCGGCGCCTTGTGCACCATGGTGTAGGCGTAGTCCACGCCCATGCCGTAGGCGCCGCTGTGCTCGCGCACCAGGTCCATCACCGCGTCGTAGGTGTCCTTGTGCGCCCAGTCGCGCTGGAATTCGAGCAGCACTTGCTGCCAGGTCACCGGCACCGCGCCGGCCTGGATCATGCGCTGCACCGACATGTCGTGGGCTTCCTGGCTGGTGCCGCCGGAAGCGTCGGTGACGATGTACACCTCGTAGCCTTCGGCCAGGGCTTCCAGGGCCGGGAAGTTCAGGCAGACCTCGGTCCACAGCGCGGCCATGATCAGCTTCTTGCGCCCGGTGGCCTTCACCGCGTCCACCAGTTTCTTGTCTTCCCAGGAGTTCATCGAGGTGCGCTCGATCGGCTGATGGTCGGGGAACACGCTGAGCAGTTCCGGCCAGATGTAGCCGCTGAAGCTCTCGGTTTCCACCGAAGTGAAGATGGTCGGCACGTTGAAGATCTTCGCCGTCTTGGCCAGGCCCACGGTGTTGTTCTTCAGGGTCTGGCGGTCGATCGACTGCACGCCGAAGGACATCTGCGGCTGGTGGTCGATCAGGATCAGGGCGGAGTTGTTTGGGTTGAGCAGTTCACGGATAGACATGGCGCGTTCCTTTTGCTGTCGAGTAGGTTCAAACGTTGAGTTGCACAATTCGGGAGCTCGGCGCGGGTTCCGCTGCGGGAGGCTGTGCGGCCGGCTTGGTGGCTAATTTAGGGGTTGGAATAAAAAGCAACAATTCCCTAAAATCGAGAATCATTGATTCCAAAAAAGGGACAGTCATGGATCGCATCGAATGCATGCGCGCGTTTGTCGTCACGGTCGACGCCAACGGCTTCGCCGCCGCGGCCCGGGCCATGGACGTGCCGCGCTCGAAAGTCAGCAAACAGATCCAGGCGCTGGAGGAAGCCATCGGCGTGCAGTTGCTGCACCGCACCACCCGCAGCCTGCATCTGACCGAAGCCGGTGCCGAGTACTACGAGTCGGCGCGGGAAGTCCTGGCCGCCGTGGACGAGGCCGAACAACGGGCGCGGGACGGCATCGGCGAATTGCGCGGGGTGCTGCGGGTCAACGCGCCGATGTCCTTCGGCCTGCGTCGTCTCGGGCCGCTGGTGCCGCTGTTTCATGAGCAGCACCCGAACATCGAATTGCAGCTGGTGCTCAGCGACCAGCAAGTGGACCCGGTGCGCGGCGGTTTCGATGTGACCATTCGCATCGCCAGCCTGGCCGACTCGTCGATGGTCGCCAAGCTGCTGGCCCCGGCGCCGCGGATCATGGTGGCCTCGCCGGACTACCTGAAGCGTGCCGGCACCCCGCAGACGCCCCGCGACCTGACCGCCCACCAGTGCCTGAACTACGGCTACCTGCAAAGCGGGGTCAGCCTGCAGTTGAGCAACGGCAAGGACACCCAGCGCGTCCACGTCACCGGCCCGCTGCACGCCAACAACGGCGACCTGCTGGCCCAGGCCGCCGAGGCCGGCATGGGCATCGCCCTGCTGCCCGACTTCATCGTCGCCGACGCCCTGGCCGCCGGCCGCCTGGTGCCCGTGCTGTGCGAATGGCAGGCGCCGCCGATCAGCATCCACGCGGTGTACCCGTCCGCCCGGCGTGTGCCGCAGAAGACCCGGGCCTTTATCGAGTTCCTGGTCGCCCAACTGGCGGAGAAACCGCCTGTGCATCCGTAGGTGATCCAGGCGAGATGGGGTGTCAGATACACCGCCTCGCGGGCAAGCCTCGCTCCTACAGAAGCCGGGAACACCATGGCATCCCTGTAGCCGCTGCCGAGCCCGCGAGGCTGCGATCGGCACCGCAGGGGCCGCAAAACCAGGCACCGCGTTCCTACAGGCAAACCGCATGCGCAGGTTTTGCGAGGACTTCGTCCTCGAGCGCAGCCTCGCGCTGCTCGGCAGCGGCTACAGACATGCGTGAACACCCCCTCTTCTGTAGGAGCCAGGCTTGCCGGCGATGCAGGCGACACGGTGCCGCGGGCGACCTGGGCTGTCTCGGCGATGGACCTACACTGAAGGCATACACCTCGGCATTCGTGAGGGGCCATCATGCGTAACTCTCCCCAACTCGCGGCGCTCAGCCTGATCGCTACCCTCGCCTACCTCGGCCTGGCCATCCTCGGCATGGGCGGACCGGTGGCGTTTTTCTCCCACCCGGCGCTGTGGGTCATCACCCTGTCCCTGCTGGCCATGGCCTTTGTTGCCCAGTTCAGCGAAGGCAACCTGAGCCCCGGCAAACAGGAAGACCGGGAAAACCGCTGGGTCCTCGTCGCCTTCGGTATCCTCGGGCTGTTGCTGGCCTTTCTCCCCGCCTATACCGACCGCCTGCACTTCTGGACCTTTGGTAGCGCCGACGTGCGCTGGTTCGGCGTGGTGTTCTTTATCGGCGGCGGCATATTGCGGCTGTGGCCGGTGTTCGTGCTGGGCAAGCGCTTCAGTGGCCTGGTGGCGATCCAGCCCGGCCACCAGTTGGTGACCACCGGCATCTACGGCACCCTGCGCAATCCGAGTTACCTGGGGCTGCTGATCAATTGCGTGGGCTGGGCCCTGGCCTTCCGCTCCGGAGTCGGCCTGCTGCTGACCGCCTTGATGCTGATCCCGCTGATTGCCCGTATCCACGCCGAAGAAGCCTTGCTGCGCAAAGAATTCGGCAAGCAATACGACACTTACTGCGCCTACACCTGGCGCCTGGTGCCGTGGGTTTACTGAGGATTTTTCCGCCGTGCTGCCGGGAGCGGTGTTAAATATTTTGTGATGCGCCCCTTGGCAGCGAGGACCAGTCCCGGTAAAACGGTGAGCCTCACTTGCACGAAATGTCCGTGAATTCTTGACGAGATCCGCCGGCCGATGAACGCCTTGTGTTGCCGCCCGCCCTGCCAGACCCGCGCTGCTGCCCCGTGCAGCCGCTTCGGCATCGGCATTGGAATGGCAACAACGCAACGCACCCACGGCGATCTCCACGGCAACCCCGGGTCCCGGCGATGAAACTGCTGGTCAACCTGCCCATGGCCCTGTGCCGCTCCCGCCTGCGTCATTCCTCGCGCCCTCCGGACCTCTTGCTTTCGCTCTGAACGCGCCCCTCTGCGCGTCGAGCCTTGCCGCCTTGTTATCTGCCATTGCAACCGGGCCCTGCCGGCGCCGCTGCATGAACCGAACCTGCGCGCCGCCATGGCGCAAGCGAGAGAACCATGAAATTTGCAGCCCTTGACGAGGCCCGTAGCTTCCTGGCCGCCAACCCCGATATCGACATGATCGAGCTGTTCATCCTCGACGCCAACGGCGTGCCGCGCGGCAAGCTGTTGCACCGCGAGGAACTGCTGGCGGTCTATGAAAGCGGCCGGCCACTGCCCAGCACCATCCTCGGCCTGACCCTGCAGGGCGACGACGTGGAAAACTCCGGGCTGGTCTGGGACGTCGGCGATATCGACTGCCGCGCCTACCCCCTGGCCGGCAGCCTGGTGCGCCTGCCGTGGCGGCAGATCCCCACCGCCGCGGTGCAGGTCAGCATGCACCCGCAGGAAGGCCTGCCCGCCAGCATCGCCGACCCGCGCCACCTGCTGATCAAGGTCATCGACCAACTCAAGGCCGAGGGTTATTACCCGGTGATGGCCTGCGAGCTGGAGTTCTACCTGCTGGACGCCAAGCGCGACAGCAACGGCCGCCCGCAACCGGCACTGGACGCCGACGGCGGCCGGCCACAGCACACCCAGGTCTATGGCCTGCGCGAGCTGGAGCAGATCGAACCCTTCCTCGCCGACCTCTACGCCGCCTGCAAACTGCAAGGCATCCCGGCGCGCACGGCGATCTCCGAATACGCCCCGGGCCAGGTGGAAATCACCCTGGAACACGGCGACGCCCTGGAGGCCATGGACCAGGCGGTACGCTACAAGCGCCTGGTCAAGGCGGTGGCCCACCGGCACGGAATGCAGGCGACCTTCATGGCCAAGCCCTTCGATGACCTGGCGGGCACCGGTATGCACATGCACGTGAGCCTCGCCGACGCCGAGGGCCACAACCTGTTCGCCGCCGAAGACCCGGCCGGCACCCCGCTGCTGCGCCAGGCGGTGGGCGGCATGCTCGCGTCGCTGCTCGACTCGCTGCTGCTGTTCTGCCCCAACGCCAACTCCTACCGCCGCTTCCAGGCCAACAGCTACGCGCCGCTGGCGCCGACCTGGGGCGTCGACAACCGCACCGTGAGCCTGCGGGTGCCGGGCGGTCCGGCCAACAGCCGGCATATCGAGCACCGCATCTGCGGCGCCGACGCCAACCCCTACCTGGCAGCGGCGGCGATTCTCGCCGGGGTCCATCGCGGCCTGCGTGAGCAGCTCGATCCGGGCGATCCGGTGCAAGGCAACGGCTATGCCCAGGCCAGCGAACTGCTGCCCACCGACTGGCTGACCTCGCTGACCGCCCTGGAAAACTCCACCTGGGCCCGCGACGCCCTGGGCAGCGAATTCCTTGGGGTCTACCTGGCGGTCAAGCGCGCCGAATACCGCCAGTTCATGGCCGAAGTCGGCGAGCAGGACTGGCGCTGGTACCTGACCCAGGCGTGACGCGCTGGCCGGCGTCACGGCGCCGGCCCGGCCCCAACAAAAATTCGAGAACAGCCCATGACAGCCGCACTCAATCCGGTCACACCGGCGGCCGAACGCTGCCCTTCGTATTACAGCGCCACCCTGAATCAGGAAACCCATTACCCGCCCCTGCAAGGCACCCATCAGGTCGACGTGGTGATCATCGGCGGCGGTTTCACCGGCGTCGCCAGCGCCGTGGAACTGGCGGAAAAAGGCCTGAAAGTGGCCATAGTCGAGAGCCACAAGATCGGCTGGGGCGCCACCGGGCGCAACGGCGGCCAGGTCACCGGCAGCCTGTCCGGCGACGAGGCCATGCGCAAGCAGATGCGCCGCACCCTGGGCGACGAAGTCGACGATTTCATCTGGCAACTGCGCTGGCGCGGGCACCGGATCATCCGCCAGCGCGTGGACAAATACGCCATCGCCTGCGACCTCAAGCACGGCCACCTGCACGCCGCCTACAAGCCCAGCCACCTCGCCGGCCTGCGCGCCGACTACGAAGAAGCAATGCGCCGCGGCATGGGCGACGAGGTCAGCCTGCTGGACAAGCAACAGCTGCGCGAGGTGCTGGAAAGCCAGCTGTACCACGGCGCGATCAAGAACACCCGCAACCTGCACCTGCATCCGCTGAACCTGTGCATCGGCGAAGCCCGCGCCGCCGAAAGCCTCGGCGCGCTGATCTTCGAACACAGCGAAGTGCTGCGGATCGTCCACGGCGAGCGCCCGGCGGTGATCACCGCCCAGGGCCGCATCGACGCCAAGCAGGTGCTGCTGGCCGGCGACGTCTACCACAAGCTGGAGCCCAAACAGCTCAAGGGCAAGATCTTCCCGGCCATGGGCGGCATCGTCACCACCGCGCCCCTGGGCGACCTGGCCAAGCGCCTCAACCCCCAGGACCTGGCGGTCTACGACTGCCGCTTCGTGCTCGACTATTACCGCATGACCGCCGACGGCCGCCTGCTGTTCGGCGGCGGCGCCAACTACAGCGGCAAGGATTCGCGGGATATCGCCGGCGAACTGCGCCCCTGCATCGAACGCACCTTCCCGGCGCTCAAGGGCGTGGCCATCGACTTCCAGTGGAGCTGCGCCATGGGCATCGTGATCAACCGCATCCCGCAGCTGGGCAAGCTCTCGGACAACGTCTGGTACTGCCAGGGCTACTCCGGGCACGGCATCGCCACCAGCCACATCATGGGCGAGATCATGGCCCAGGCCATCACCGGCCACCTCGAGCACTACGACACCTTCGCCGCCTGCCGGCACATCCGCGTGCCCTTCGGCGACCAGCTGGGCAACCCGATGCTGGCGGCGGGCATGTGGTACTACCAGATGCTCGAACGGTTGCGCTGAGATGAATGCGAGCATCGCCGGACGGGGCCGACACGCTGCTGTAGCCTATGCCAACAGCAGTGCGAATCAATGAGCGCATGGCCACACGGATGACAGCAAGGAGAAGGCAAATGGTGCAAGCGGGCATCGACGAGACACAAACCATCGGCTCGAGAATCTGGACTTGGTATGGCCAGGACGAGTACCGGAAAATCATCCTGGTCGGCGAACTGGGGCCGGCCCTGGAATTCCTGGCCCTGGATGCAGGTCGGCAGCGAACGGAGATCGGTTGCTGCGCCGAGTGCAATCTGTGGTCCGACCATCTCGATTATCTCGTGCACTTTGTGCAGCGTTTCCCTGCGCACCTGGCGCCGCACTTGCACCAGCGGCTGCAAACCCTGTTAAGCGCCTGTGAAGCCCTGAGCCCGCAAGCCTATGGAATGACCCTCGAAGACAATGGCTTCGAACACCCACAATGGGCGCCACTGCGCCTGGGCGCCCAAGAGGCCCTGGAGCTGCTGGGCTGGCCAGAAGTGCAGGAACATATGCCCGAGCTGACCGAAGAGTGCCGGGCGGCACTGAAGAAGTGGCCGGATTGACGGCCTTGCCCTTGCCGGCGAAGACGGCCTTGCGGACCTCTTCGCTGGCGAGTCAGCTCCTACAGTCATAGAGGAGTCAGGCAGGGGTGCGCGGCAAGGCGCGTTTGTGGGCGGTGCGGTGGTAGGCCGTTTCGATCAGCTGGCGCACGCCATCGGACACCGGCTCGCCCATCAGGTAGGCGTCGATCTCGGCGTAGCTGCAGCCATAAGCCGTTTCGTCCAGTTTGCCCGGCGCCAGTTCTTCAAGGTCCGCGGTGGGGGGCTTGTGCACCAGATGCCCGGGAGCGCCAAGCGCCTCGGCCAGCGCGCGCACCTGGGTCTTGGTCAGGCCCGACAGCGGAGCCAGGTCGCAGGCACCGTCGCCGTACTTGGTGAAAAACCCCATCAGGGCCTCGGCACCGTGGTCGGTCCCCACCACCAGGCCGTTGCTGAAGTTGGCGACCGCATACTGCGCCAGCATCCGCGCCCGCGCCTTGACGTTGCTCTTGGCGAAGTCGGTCAGTTCGGCCGACGGCTGCAAGCCATCGATCCGCACCTGGTTCATCAGACCGTCGACACTCTCGGCAATGTTGCAGGTGCTGACCGAGTCCGGGCGGATAAAGTCCAGGGAGGCCAGGGCATCGCTTTCGTCTGCCTGGCTTTTATAGGGCAGGCGCATGGCGATAAACCGGGTGTCGTGCCCTGCCCCGCGCATCTGCTCCACCGCCAGCTGGCACAGGCGGCCAGCGGTCAGGGAATCGACGCCACCGCTGATACCCAGCACCAGGGCCTGGCCGCCGGACTCGCGCAACACCTGCTGGATGAAATCCACGCGCCGGATGATTTCCGCGGCTTCGTCTCCGCGCACCAGTTGCCGATCGATGCCCAGCTCCCGGGCAATTCGTTCTTGGGTTTGGCTGCTCATATCAGGCCTCCAGGGGCGAGTTACTGAGGTTGACGTTGAACACCTGCGCCGCGTACCTGAGGAACGACGGGGCTTCGCAGACGTTCTTGATCGGGTCATCGGAGAACTTCACCACCGGTTCGCCATGCACTCGCACCAGCTTCATCACGATGCTCAGCGGCTCGACGTCTTCGACATCGCAGGCCAGGCTGGTGCCCATGCCGAAACCGAACCGGGCCTGGCCACGCACGTGACGCAGGATCGGCAGGCATTTCTCGAAGTTCAGGCCGTCGGAGAACATCAGGTCCTTGGTCCGTGGGTCGATGCCCAGTTCCCGGTAGCGCGCCAGGACCTTGTCGGCCCAGGCAATCGGGTCCCCGGAATCCTGGCGCAGGCCGTCGTACAGCTTGGCGAAGTACAGGTCGAAGTCCTTGAGGAAGAAGTCCGTGCTGATACAGTCGGTCAGGGCAATGCCCAGGCGGCCGCGGTATTCGCGCACCCAGTTTTCCAGGGCCGCGTTCTGGCTCTCCCGCAGCCGTCCCAGTTGCTGGTGCACCATCAGCCACTGGTGGGCCATGGTGCCGATCAGCGGCAGGTCGAACTCATAGGCCAGGTGGGCGTTGCTGGTGCCGACGAAGACCCCGGGGAAGTCGCTGCGCATGATCTTCACCACCTCGCGCTGGGCCTTGAACGACAGGCGCCGACGCGTAGAGAAGTCCGAGACCCGCAGCTCGGCGAGTTCTTCGCGGCTGGCGTTTTTCTCCAGCCATTCGAATTTCTGATAGAGCCGGCGGGTGACGTCCGCAAGCTCCACCTCCGGATACCTGTCGCGGTTGCGCAACTCACTGACCATGGCCAGCACCGGCTGCTCGAACATGATGCAGTGCAGCATCGGGCCGCGGACGCGGATGCTCAGTTGGCCGTCGACCGCTGCCACGTGGATGTAGCGCAGGTTGAAGCGGAACAGACCGAGGAACTGTTCGAAGTCCGGGGTCAGGTACTCACGAAAACGCTTGTTGAACAGAAAGCGCTGTTCGCCTTCGCGCATCTGCAGGCTGGCGAGCTTTTCCAGTTCCTGGCGGATCTCCGGGATCAGATGCACCAGGGACTCTCTGGAGCGGACGATGAACTGGTATTCCACATCGACATTGGGGTGCTGGTGCAGCACCGCCTGCATCATGGTGAAGGTGTAGTAGTCGGTGTCCAGCAGGCTCTGGATCACGCCATTGTTACGGTCAAATGCACTTTCCATGGTGACTCCTCAGGCACTGGCCAATCTGGCGGTTTCTTCGCGGGTCGCGGCCACCGCGATACCCGCTTGTTGCATCTCGTCGATCGCCTGGGCGGCGCCCTCTGCGCTGATGGCGCGGCATGCCGGCAGATGGATGATCACCTTGAAGCCGGCGGCGGCCAGTTGCAGGGCGGTGGTCTTGACACAGAAATCCAGGGCCAGGCCGCCGACGATGACCCGTTGCACACCCTGGCTGTCGAGGTACTCGATGACCCCGGTGGACAGCTTGCCGTGCAGGTCGTGGTAGCAGGCGCCGTAGGGGTGCAGGTCCGGCTCCACGCCCTTCCACACGAAGTAGTCGTAGTCATAGGGCGTCGGCAATTCGTCCAGCAGGGTGAACCCTTCGGTGCCCGGTACGCAGTGGCTGACCCAGGTCAGGTCGGCATGCTCCAGGCCGGTGGGCTGGAGCATCTGCCCGGGCTCGGCCACCACCCAGGGGGCCTGGGGGCTGTGGGCGTCCTTGCTGCCGATGCGCAGGCTGGCCAGGGTCGCCATGAAGTTCAACTCGCCACCGATGCGGTCGCCCTCGGCCACGGGCAGTTCGTCCGGGCACAGCGGGGTAAAGCTCTTTTGTGCATCGACATCGAAGGAAGCGGTCTTCATCGTTTGGCTGTTCATGCTGGTTTTCTCCTTTGCATGGAGCCAAAAGTACATGTCATGTACTTTAAAGACAACCCCCTTTGATTCCGTTTTTTATTTCACCGACCCGAACCAAACAATATAAATAGCGCATGACATGCCGATTCCCTGCGCACACAAGCAATGATAAGGTACACGTCATGTACCAATCAGGAGATGCAGATGTTTGAACTGGCCCTCTATGGCGGTGCCTTCAACCCGCCCCACGCCGGTCACGCCCGGGTCATGCTCGAAGCCGCCCGCCACGCCCGGCGCGTGCTGGTGGTCCCCAGCTTTCGCCATCCGGACGGCAAGCGCATGGCCGACTTCGAGCAACGGGTGAACTGGTTGCAGGCCATCACCCGGCACCTGCAACCCGAGTGCTTCGCCGAACTGGCAGTGAGCCGCCTGGAGCAGCGACTGGGCCTGGCCGATCCCGCCCCGGTCTACAGCTACACCCTGCTGCAACGGCTGGCGGACGACCTGGCTCTGGACGGCAAGCGCATTGCCTTGGTGGTGGGTGAGGACGTGGCGCGCCAGTTGCCCGGGTTCCATCGCGGCGAGGAGCTGCTGCAGCGCTTTTCCATCCTGCGGATCGAAGAACAACCGGGGGTGCGCAGCAGCGTGTTGCGCCAATGCCTGGCCCGCGGCGAAACACCGCCAAGCCAATGGCTGGCACCGGGCATGAATCCGCTAAACTACGGCCTCTACGCCGTCCACGGAAGTTGATATGCCCGACCGCCCCCTCTCCCCCAGCGCCTACCTGCACACCATCGACCTGTGCCTGCTGCGCTATAACCGCGAACGCTCCGAGCTGGAAATCCTCCTCCATCAACGCGACGGCGAGCCCTTCGCCGGGCACTGGGCCTTGCCGGGCATCGTGGTCAACGGCGATGTCGAGGACCGCAGCCTGAATGATGCGGTGCAGCGGCTGCGGCGCTCCAGCAAGGTGGACATGCCCCTGGCCTGGCTGGAGCAGGTGGGCACGGTCGGCGACGCCTTTCGCGACCCGCGCTGCTGGTCGTCCTCGACCTTCTACCTGGGGATCGTCAGCGAGCCGGTGGAGCCCGGCCCGCAGCAGGGTTTCTTTACCCTCGGCGACGTGGCCAGCGGCAGCTTCAAGCTGCCCTTCGACCACAACAGCCTGGTGGCCCAGGTGCACGAGCGGCTGTTTTCCAAATCCCTGTACAGCAGCCTGCCGTTGATGTTTCTCGGCAGCGAATTCAGCGCCCCCGAAGCGGTGAACATCTTCTCCCTGGTGCTGCAACGGCCAGTGCTCAAGACCAGCATCCGCCAGCGCCTGTTGAAGATGAGCGAAGCCGGTTACCTGCGCGAAACCGGACGCAAGAAAAGCGGCGACGGCGGCCGGCCGCAAGCCACAGTGGAAAATCTCAAGCCCGCCGAGCTGTACCTGTTCGATCGCTGTTTTCTGGAGTGATACCCCCCATGAGTTCCATCGCCGACAACCACCAATGCCTGCTGGAAACCCCGTATTTCAAGGTGGTCCGTGAGCAGGGCTACTTCATCATCAAGGAACCCCGGGCGGTGAACGGCGTGGTGGCCGTGCCGACCCTGGCCGATGGCCGGCTGATGCTGGTCAACCTCAAGCGGCGGGCCATCGGCGGCCCGTCCATCGAGTTTCCCCGCGGCGCCATCGATGCCGGGGAAAGTGCCGTTGACGCCGCGGCCCGCGAATTGCTGGAGGAAACCGGCTGGCAGGCGTCGCACGTTCGCGAACTGGGCCTGCTGCACAGCAATACGTCGCTGATCGCCAGCGCGGTGGCGGTGTGTCAGGTGCAGATTGCCGAGCAACAGGCCGCCGCCACCGATGGTGAAGTGGACCATCTGCTGTGGGTCAGTCGCCAGGAATTGATGACGATGATTGCCACCGGCCGGATCACCGACGGCCACACCTTGTCGGCGGCGATGATGCTGCTGGCCAGCGAGTCGGCCTGACGCCAGCCAGCCCTGCTGCGGGTCCTCCGGCACCAGGGCATCGGGCATCAAATCTTCCTCTCACGCCCTTGCGCTGCTGCCCCGCACGGGCACAAACCCCGCCCGCCCCTATGCACCGCGGAATCTGTTCTAGGCTTGAACCTCTGGCGACTATTGATTTAGAGCCATCGAGCAAGTGGAAACACATGGAAATGACTTTCAAGGAGAAACCCCATGTCTGCGATTCCTTCAAGAACTAACCGCTCTCCCCTGCGCATGAACAAAGACGTCACCGCGCTGATTCCGGACTTCCCCTTTCACTACGCCAAATATCTGCAGAGCGCGGCTAATCGAAAGCTTCCTCCCTGCCAGGTGGACCCGGCGAACTATGGACAGAAAGTGCTGATCGTCGGGGCTGGTGTCGCCGGCCTGGTCGCCGCCTATGAGGCCATGCGCATGGGCCTGCACCCGGTGGTGGTCGAAGCCTCGGAGCGCATCGGCGGGCGGCTCTACTCCAAGCTCCAGGGCGCCCCCGAAAACCCGGGCGACCAGGTGCTCTGCGAACTGGGCGCGATGCGTTTTCCGGTGTCCGGCAAGGCGCTGTTCCACTACTTCCGAAAGGTCGGCATGACCGAAAACTCGGCGGACTTTCCCAACCCGGGGACTGCCGCGGCGATCAGCACCGTGGTCGATTACCGCGGGGAAAAAACCTATTACGAAGTGGACGGCAACCCGGACTTTCCAAAACCACCGGAATACACCGACCTGGAAAACCAGTTCTTCGATAACTTTCTGGAAACCTACGATTTCACCGCCATGGAAAGGGCGATGACCGAAGGCTCCATCAGTCAACAGACGATCAAGAAGCTGTGGAACGCCATCGTCAAACCCGCGACCGGCACCAGCGGAGACGATGTCAGCTTCTACGCCGCGCTCCTGGAAAACTCCGGCTGGAGCAAGGCCGATATCGACCTGTTCGGCCAGATCGGCTTCGGCACCGGCGGCTGGAACACCGACTACCCGAACAGCATCCTCGAACTGCTGCGCGTGCTGTACACCGGCCTGGACGCCGACCACCAACTGATGTTCGACGGTTCCTCCAGCCTACCGCAACGGCTTTGGTCGAAGACCCCGAAAGAGCTGGGGGACGCGATGCTGCACTGGGGCGCGGACACCACGGTCGAAGCGCTGTCGCGCGAGGTATTCGCCGACCCGTTCCACCAGGAGGTGCGACACATCGAACGCCAGCCGGATGGCTCCTTCCGCGTCTCCATCACCGACACCCGCACCCGGCAGACCCAGCAGTGCGACTTCCCCAGCGTCATCTACACCCCGCATGTGCGGATCCTCGACAAACTGCGCTACTCGGGAAACCCGCAAAGCCTTCCCGCCATGGACAGCCTGCTGCCCATCGATACCTGGGAAGCCATCATGTACACCCACTACATGCAGTCGGCGAAGATTTTCGCCGCCACCCAGCGCCCGTTCTGGAACGACCCGGTGGCAGAGGGTGAGCAACGCAAGATGAGCATCACCCTCTCCGATCGGCTGACCCGCGGCACCTACCTGGTGGACTACTCGGCCAGCAAGGGCAAATACAAGGGCAGCGGGATCTTCCTGTCCTACACCTGGAACGACGACGCCCTGAAGTTCCTCGGCGACCGCCCCGCGCCGCTGCCACAGCATGTCGATCTGTGCACCAACCTGCTGGCCAACCTCTACCCGGATATCAAGCTCAACGAGCAATACAGCACGGTCGATGCGTTCGTGGAGCACAACTGGGAGGACCAGCCGCTGTACCTGGGCGCCTTCAAAATGAACCTGCCAGGGCAGTACGAATATCAGCGCAGGATCTTTTCCCAATTCATGAGCGGCATCGGCACGGACAATCCCGATCGCTTCATCCTGGCGGGCGACGATGTGTCCTGGACCGCCGGCTGGGCCGAAGGCGCGGTCACCACTGCGATCAATGCGCTGAACAAACTGGCGGTCTGCTTTGGCGGCGGCAGCCAACCAAACAATCCGGGGCCGGTGGAGTCCTGGGACAGCCTGAAGCCTGTCGAATTGGCTTGACCGAACCTGCGTGAACCCGACCCCGTCGCTGCCAGACCGGCACGACGGGGTCTTTGTTTCATGACCTGACGCTGCTTAGCGCCCCCATTTCTCCAAGGCGAATTCGACGAAGCTGCGCAGCTTGGGCAGGCGGTAACGGTCCTGGGCGTACAGCAGGTGCATCGCTCGCAAGGGCAATTGATAGTCCTGCAACACAGGCACCAGCCGCCCCTGTTGCAGGTCCTCCTCCACCAGGGCATCGGGCATCATCACCACCCCCAGGCCACCCCGCGCCGCGCGGTGCAGGCCGGACGAAGTGTTGGTCAGCAGCGAACCGGACACCGGGATCAGTACGTCCCCCTCGGGCCCACTTAACGGCCATTGAGTGGCGGTGGAGCTCCACTCGTCACCGGCCGGATAGGCGAACGCCAGGCAGTTGTGGTGTTGCAGGTCCTCCGGGACTTGCGGTGTACCGCAGCGCTCCAGGTAGTCCGGCGCGGCGCAGATGGTCAGGGTGTAGTCCTCCAGGGGCCGGGCGATCAGCGACGTGGTGTCCAGGTTGCCCAGGCGAAAAGCCACGTCGAAGGCGCCGTCGATCAAATCGAAGCGCTGGTTGGCCAGGGTCAGCTCCACCTTGACCTGCGGGCAGCGCTGCTGGAATTCGCTCAGCGCCGGCGCCAGGCGCTCGGTGCCGAAGGTCAGCGGCGCGGTGATGCGCAGGGTGCCGGACGGCTCGCCCTGGGCCTGTTCCGCCATGCGCTCGGAGTCCGCCACCAGCCCCAGCACCGCCAGGCAACGCTGGTAATACTCGGCGCCGAACTCGGTCAGGCGCTGGCGCCTTGTGGTGCGGCTGAGCAGGCTGACCCCGAGGCGCTGCTCCAGGGCCCGCAGGTGATTGCCGACCATGGTGGTGGACAGGCCGCACTCACGGGCGGCGGCGGTCATGTTCCCCGCCTCCACCACCTTCACGTACACCGTCATCGCCTGGAACAGATCCATTATCAACCCTGACTTGAAGATGATTAAAGAATTGACGAGTTTATCTAGCTCAGGTGGCTAACGATACTGCCAGCACACCCCACTCGATGGAGCGACCCGTCATGACCGCCACCTGCCTGATGAGCACCTATCAACCGCTGCCCCTGAGTTTCACCCACGGCCTGGGCACCCGCCTCTGGGACCAGGCCGGCCGCGAATACCTGGACGCGGTGGCCGGCGTGGCGGTGACGGGCATCGGCCATTCCCACCCAAAATTGGTCAGCGTCATACGCGAACAGGCCGGCCTGCTGCTGCACACCTCCAACCTGTACAGCATCGACTGGCAACAGCGGCTGGCGCAGCGGCTGACCCAACTGGCCGGCATGGACCGCGCGTTCTTCAACAATTCCGGCGCCGAAGCCAACGAGACCGCGCTGAAGCTGGCGCGGCTGCACGGCTGGCACAAAGGCATCGAGCGGCCGCTGGTGGTTGTCATGGAACACGCCTTCCACGGCCGTACCCTGGGCACCCTGGCGGCCAGCGACGGGCCGGCGGTGCGCCTGGGCCTGAACACACTGCCCGGGGATTTCCTCAAGCTGCCCTTCGGCGACCTGGCCGCCCTGGAGCAAGCCGCGCAGGCCCACGGCCCGCGTATCGCCGCGGTGCTGATGGAGCCGATCCAGGGCGAAAGCGGTATCCGCCTGGCCCCGCCCGGCTACCTGAAAGCCGTGCGCGAACTGTGCAGCCGGCGCAACTGGCTGCTGATGCTCGACGAGATCCAGACCGGCATCGGCCGCACCGGCCAGTGGTTCGCCTGCCAGCACGAGGGTGTGGTCCCGGATGTGATGACCCTGGCCAAGGGCCTGGGCAACGGCATCCCCATCGGCGCCTGCCTGGCCCGGGGCAAGGCCGCGCAGCTGTTCACCCCCGGCAGCCACGGCAGCACCTTCGGCGGCAACCCGCTGGCCTGCCGGGTGGCCTGCACCGTGCTGGAGATCATCGAGGAACAAGGCCTGCTGGCCAACGCCAGGCGCCAGGGCGAGCATCTGTTGCAACGCTTGCGGGTTGAGTTGGCGGATCACCCGCAGGTCCTGCAGGTGCGCGGCCTGGGCTTGATGATCGGCATCGAGCTCAAAGCCCCGCAGCGCGAGCTGGCGCTACGGGCGGCGCAGGATCACGGACTGCTGATCAACGTGACCCGGGGCACCACCATCCGCCTGCTGCCAGCGCTGATCATCGATGAACGGGAAGTCGAGATGATCGTGCGCGGGGTCAGCCGGACGCTGCAAAGCGCTGAAGGTGATGGCGGTGCAGCAAAAGAGGCAGAAATGCTGGCAGTGTCGTGACCGATGCCTGATGGTCAGCTGAGCTCAGACGAGGTGAGTCAGAACGCTATCGCGAGCAAGCTCGCTCCACAGGAGCCTGTATGTTTCTGCAGGAGCGAGCTTGCCCGCGATGCGCTATCAGGAAACGGTGACGGCCAAACTCAGTCGTCCAGCGGCTTGGGTGGTGCTGCAGGCTTGCCCGATTTGGCGGCCTTGCCGGCGTGGGCCGCCTTGACTTCCGAGACCGGCGCCAAT
Source organism: Pseudomonas sp. GW821-FHT02B10 (assembly GCF_059421865.1). Classification (NCBI taxonomy): domain Bacteria; kingdom Pseudomonadati; phylum Pseudomonadota; class Gammaproteobacteria; order Pseudomonadales; family Pseudomonadaceae; genus Pseudomonas; species Pseudomonas sp. GW821-FHT02B10. The sequence continues at coordinate 83,624 of NZ_JBWKVU010000013.1, forward strand.
GCCGGCGCGGTGGCTTCCTTTTCCGCGGCCGGCAGTTGGTCGATGGTGCTGAAGACTTCCTTGAGTTCGATGGCCCCGGAATGCTCGAGCTTCTTCTCACCGTCCTTGCCCACCAGGATCACCTTGGTCTGCGCCCCGGCGCCGAGCTTCAGGCTGCGGATCAACGCCATGGTCGATTGCGGGTCCAGGTCCTTGCCGTCGCGTTGGCCGATGGTGTTGATCACCGTGTAGAGCACCATGTTGCGTTCGCTGAAGGCCTGGCGGTTGGCCGGCTCGTCGAGGGACTTCTTCAGCGCCACCAGGGTCGGGTCCACGGTGCTGGGAGCGATGACGATCAGCGGGCGCGCCTTGCCCTGATCCTGGGCCAGAGGGCCTTCGTTGTCGGCCGCCATTGCGGGGCCGACGACAGCGAGCAGCGTTGCGAGGGTCAATGACCGAATGAACATGCGTCTCTCCTTTGGGTATCCACGCCCTAATGATTGCGCATCAGGGGAAAAGGTCCAGACCCGGACTCAAATTCTGACATTTTATTGAGCCTTCCCCCTGGCTCGAGGCGTTGCGACAAGCGCTGCGTACTCTCGTCCTCGCCGCTACAGATCGACGCGCCCATAAACGCCAGTGATAACCGAACCTTCTTGTTCGGCATGGTCGACCCGCCTTGGCGCCCATGACAACCGGCATGGCCTATGCCGTTCTGGCATGGGCCCATACGAATTCGTCATCATTTTCGCCGCGGCGGCGTGATAGCCTTCATCCCGGCCATAACAAGAGCGCCCGCCTGGCTTTTTCCATCCGGTGCGGCGTCACCCGCCGTTTCACACCTGCTTGCTTCGTCTTCATCTGCCCAGGTTTTCGCAGCGACCCTTCTACACAGGCGCGCTGGACGACCGATTGCATTTTTGACTCGACGCTATCGTCGGCATCTCTTTTACCTCCTTCCGGGAGTTCGTATGTCCAGGCTGTCTCATCAAGATTTACGCCGTAGTTTTCGCGAGTTGATCGCTTCAGACTCCTGCTTTCACACCGCCTCCGTATTCGACCCGATGTCGGCGCGGATCGCCGCCGACCTGGGGTTCGAAGTGGGCATTCTCGGCGGCTCCGTCGCCTCGCTGCAGGTGCTGGCCGCGCCTGACTTCGCCCTGATCACCCTGAGCGAATTCGCCGAGCAGGCCACCCGCATCGGCCGCGTCGCCCAGCTGCCGGTGATCGCCGACGCCGACCATGGCTACGGCAACGCCCTCAACGTGATGCGCACCGTGGTCGAACTGGAGCGCGCCGGCGTCGCCGCCCTGACCATCGAAGACACCCTGCTGCCGGCCCAGTTCGGGCGCAAGTCCACCGACCTGATCTCGGTCGCCGAAGGCGTGGGCAAGATCCGCGCGGCCCTGGAAGCGCGGGTCGACCCGGAACTGGCAATCATCGCCCGGACCAACGCAGCGATCCTGCCGATCCAGGAAATCATCAGCCGCACCCAGCAATACGAGCGCGCCGGCGCCGACGGCATCTGCATGGTCGGGATCAAGGATTTCGAGCAGTTGGAGCAGATCTCCGAGCACCTGTCGGTCCCCTTGATGCTGGTGACCTACGGCAACCCGGCGCTGCGCGACGATGCGCGCCTGGCGCAACTGGGCGCGAAGATCATCGTCGACGGCCACGCGGCATACTTCGCGGCGATCAAGGCCACCTACGATTGCCTGCGCGAACAGCGGCAGATCTTCACCCAGGCCTCGGACCTCAGCGCCACCGAGCTGGCCCATACCTACACCCAGCCCGAGGAGTACATCGTCTGGGCCAAAGAGTTCATGAGCGTCAAAGAGTGAGCCGCTAGCTCACCCTCCCTTGCGATCACCGAGGACCCGAGGTCCTGGGTGGTCGAAAGCCGCTTCACTCCTCCTCTCGCCAGCGCCCCGCCCAGCTACCTATTCCCCGCCTTGTTCAACGCCTCGTCGACACTGTCGAGGATCTGCCCGATGGTCCAGGGTTTGCGGATGAACGACACCGGATAGCGGATGCCGGAACTCTGCGGCGTCTCATAACCGGACATCACCAGCACCGGCATTTCCGGCCAGCACTCGCGCACCCGATTGGCCAGGCCCGCGCCGTTCAAGGTGCCCGGCATATTGATATCGGTCAGCAGCAGACGCACCTGGTCCGGGTGGCTTTCCAGGAACTGCAGCGCCTCATCCGCGCGAGGCATGGCCTGGGTGGCGAAGCCCTCGTCCTGCAGGATCTCGCAGAGGAACTCCAGGATCATCGGCTCGTCCTCGACCACTAACAGCAGACGACAAGGCTGGCCTGGATTGACAGATGAAACTGGGCTCATGTGGATGCCGCTCCCTGACTACGTACACAACCCTGGCGCGATTACGCCATTTAGAGTTATGAGCAGCGCCTGGCCGATAAATTCACTCGACCTGCCGAGGTGCCGGACAAGACCGCGCACGCACCGCCGGTTGCGCCGGCGGCAGCGGGATCACCGCCAGAGGCGCCTTGCTCCCACACCTGCCCCAAAGCCGCTCTGCGCACCCGCCAAGAGCCCCGCTAGCCACCCTGGGTGACATCGATCACCCTGACATCCATCTTCCCTGAGTTGTTCCGGTAGAAGCCGGGCACGTCGTTGGCACAGAACTGCAGGCGCCCCGGCGGCAGGTCCGACCAGACGCCGTCGCCGCGCCCGAGCAGGCGCCAGGGCGACTGGCCCGCCGGGCCCTTGGTCCGTACCAGCAGCGCCATCCAGGCCGCTTCGGGCAAGCGCTTGGCCCAGCCGAAGCCCTCGCGGATGCCGCCCGGGTGCGCCACGCCCTCGGGCTTGGTCGGCGGGTCCGCGGCATCGGCCCACAGGCCTTCCACCAGGAAGCGGTAGCGATGCCCGGCTTCGATTTCGAACTCACTGGTGATACAGGACTGGTTGGCTGGTACCTCGATGGGGCGGATCTGTGAAGGAATGCTCATGGTTGCCGCCGTCCGATGCTGTTGGCCTGGGGTTGCGCTCCCCAGCCCTATGGGTGACTGGGCTGAGCATAGCCAAGGGCGATGCACGCCGCTTTCGCTTCGGACCACCAGCTGTGAGAAAGTAGCGTGGCGGACGCGCCGCACGTTCCGGGGGCCCCGTTTGCCTTCGCGTGGTGAAGCCCGGGAGAATGTTTTTCCCGGCGTCCCGCCCGCCGCTCACTATTCTTAAGCCATGGGCCCGCATGGGCCGGTGGTCTCGCTTTCAAGGAATCCAGAATGCATTCAAGACACGTCATCAACGCTTCGGTCAGCCCCAAAGGCAGCCTGGAGACTTTGTCCCAACGTGAAGTGCAACAACTCAGCGAAGCCGGTTCCGGCAGCATCTATGCCCTGTTCCGCCAGTGCGCCCTGGCCATCCTCAACACCGGCGCCCATGTCGATAACGCCAAGACCATCCTCGACGCCTACAAGGATTTCGAAGTCCGCATCCACCAGCAGGACCGCGGCGTGCGCCTGGAACTGCTGAACGCCCCGGCCGATGCCTTCGTCGATGGCGAGATGATCGCCAGCACCCGGGAAATGCTGTTCAGCGCCCTGCGCGACATCGTCTACACCGAAAGCGAACTGGCCAGCCAGCGCATCGACCTGGAAAGCTCCCAGGGCATCACCGACTACGTCTTCCACCTGCTGCGCAACGCCCGCACCCTGCGCCCGGGCGTGGAACCGAAGATGGTGGTGTGCTGGGGCGGCCACTCGATCAGCACCGAGGAATACCAGTACACCAAGAAGGTCGGCCATGAGCTGGGCCTGCGCAAACTGGATGTCTGCACCGGCTGCGGCCCGGGCGTGATGAAAGGCCCGATGAAGGGCGCGACCATCGCCCATGCCAAGCAGCGCATGAGCGGCAGCCGTTACCTGGGGCTCACCGAGCCGGGCATTATCGCCGCCGAGGCGCCGAACCCGATCGTCAACGAGCTGGTGATCCTGCCGGACATCGAGAAACGCCTGGAAGCCTTCGTCCGCGTCGGCCACGGCATCATCATCTTCCCGGGCGGCGCCGGCACCGCCGAGGAGTTCCTGTACCTGCTGGGCATCCTCATGCACCCGGACAACCGCGAGCTGCCGTTCCCGGTGATCCTCACCGGGCCGAAAAGCGCCGCGCCCTACCTGGAGCAACTGCACGCCTTCGTCGGCGCGACCCTGGGCGATGCGGCCCACAGCCTGTACCAGATCATCATCGACGACCCGGCCGAGGTCGCCCGGCAGATGACCGAGGGGCTCAAAGAGGTCAAGCAGTTCCGCCGCGAACGCAACGACGCCTTCCACTTCAACTGGCTGCTGAAAATCGACGAGGGCTTCCAGCGTCCGTTCGACCCGACCCACGCCAACATGGCCAGCCTGCAACTGGACCGTGCACTGCCGTCCCACGAGCTGGCGGCCAACCTGCGTCGCGCGTTCTCCGGCATCGTCGCCGGCAACGTCAAGGACAAGGGCATCCGCCTGATCGAGAAGCACGGCCCGTACGAAATCCACGGCGACACCGCGATCATGCAGCCGCTGGATCACCTGCTCAAATCCTTCGTCCAGCAGCACCGGATGAAACTGCCGGGTGGCGCGGCCTATGTGCCGTGCTACCGGGTCGTGAGCTGACAACCCGTTGACCACAGCCCCCGGCGTAATGCCGGGGGCTGCTGGCTACCCCCTGCAAAACACCCGGCCAGCGGGCACAGCGAGCGCCCGGGGAACTCCTGGGCTGCGTCGCGCATCCTAGATTGTGTAGTACTTCCTTTTCGCTTCACGCTGTCGGAGGACGCCCTCATGCGCCGCCTATTACTCGTTTCTTCGTTGTTGCTCTGTCTGCCCGCAGGTTCAGCCATGGCCCGTGTCGATGCGGGTGATGTCGCCACCTCCGCAGGGGTTTCCGCCTCGCTGTACTCGACCTTCAAGGACGACAAGATGGTGATTCCCGCCCGAGACGACGCCTCCAGCTTCGTCGCCAGCGGTGGCGCCATCCGTGGCGTCTACCTGGAGTCGGTGCTGCAGAAAATCCGCCAGGAAAACCCAGGCCTCAATGCCAGCGATGAAGAACTGGCCAGGGCCATCCTCACTCAACAGGCGCAGCCCGCCGGGCACTGACGGCCAAAGCCGTCCTGCGCTCCGCGACCGGGACGTCGCGGAGCCTTATCCCCTCATCCCACCTGAACCGCCGCGGCGGCGTTGGCGCGGCTGAACAGATCGCGACCGATGGCCCGGGCCGTGCGCAGATGCAGCGCCGGATCCTGGCTTTCCGATTCCAGCAGCAGCTCCGAGGTCAGCACCCGCGCCCCGCAGTAGTCGAAGATCCCATGGTCGATCTGGGTCTTCATCGCCGCCTCGTAGCCGTGGCGCCCGTAGGTGCCGGCATCGGCCCCACCGACGCCGAGCAGATGCACCCGCAGGTGTCCGAGTTTCTTCTCAAAGCGATTGGCTTCGAGGTTGAAATCGAATGCCCAGCCGTTGGCGAACACCCGGTCGATCCAGCCCTTGAGCAGCGCCGGCATCGACCACCAGTACACCGGATAGACCAGCACCAGCGCATCGGCGCGGTCGATGCGCGCCTGCTCGGCCAGCACGTCGGCCGGTGGCTGTTCCTGCCGGCGATGGACCGCGTGGTCGGCGACGTTGAAGCGTGGATCGAACGCCTCGGCGAACAGGTCGGCGATCTCGAACGAGTGGGACGGCCCAACCCCCTCGGCGACCTGGGCCGCCAGGCTGTGGCTGAGGGAGCGGGGATCATGGTGGGCGACGACGATAAGCGCATGCATGGCGAAGACTCCTGCCAATAGAGGCAAATTGGATTGAGGGCGGCAACCAGGCCCTATATACTTTTGGTAAGTTACGAACAGCAAGTTACTTTTGGTATATAAGCATGTCAAGCACCCCCTCCGAGGCTTCCCCCCCCCGTCGCCGCCTGTCCCGCGAAGAGCGCCTGCAACAGTTGCTGGAAGTGGCCTGGCAATTGATCGGCGCGGAAGGCACCGAAGCCCTGACCCTGGGCCGCCTCGCCGAACAGGCCGGGGTGACCAAGCCGGTGGTCTATGACCATTTCGTCACCCGCGCAGGATTGCTGGCGGCGCTGTACCAGGACTTCGATGCCCGCCAGACATTGCTGATGGACGCCGCCCTGGACCGCAGCGAAGCGACCCTGGCCAGCCGCGCGGCGGTCATCGCCGGCTCTTACGTCGATTGTGTGTTGACCCAAGGCCGCGAGATCCCCGGGGTGATCGCCGCGCTGGCCAGTTCGCCGGAACTGGCGCGGATCAAGGAGGAGTACGAACTGATCTTCCTGGAAAAATGCCGCGCCGCCCTCGCCCCCTTCGCGGCGCCCGGGACCATAGCCACGGCTGGCCTGCGGGCGATGCTCGGGGCCGCCGAGGCGCTGTCCCATGCCGCGGCCACTGGAGAGATCAGCCGCGAGCAGGCCCGCGACGAACTGTTCGACAGCATCGTCGCCATGGTCGAGCGCAGTGCGCGGCGTGGCGCCGGCCCGGTCTAGCCCGCTTCACCTGCCAGCGGCACGGCCCGCTTCAGCGAACCGAACCACCAAGTGACAAGGGCGCACAAGGCCATGACGCCGCAAGTGCCGATAAACACCGTGCGCATGCCCAAGTGCCCACCGAGAAAGCCCCCGGCCAGGGGGCCGAGCACCTGCCCGACGTACTGGCTGGAGGTCGAGTAGCCGAGCATCCGCCCGGCGATGTTTTCCGGCACCGAATGGCGAATGATGCTGGAGATGCAAGGCAACAGCCCGCCCAACGCCAGGCCCATGAGAAAGCGCAGCAGCACCAGTTGCCAGGGCGCGCTGACCAGCGCCTGGGGAATCAGCAGCAGTGCCGCGGCGGCCAGGCACACAGTGAGCACCCGCCAGTGGCCGATACGGTCGGCCAGTTTGCCCAACTGTGACGCGGAAATAATGCTGCCCAGGGCCGCGGCGGACATCACCAGCCCCGCCATCAGGGTGACGTTTTCCGCCCGCAGTTCCTGCAGGTACACGGTGATGATCGGCTCGATGGACAGGGTCGCGAACATCAGCAAACAGGCCACCGCGAACATGCTCAGCACCGGCCTCTTGTCCTTCACCGACGCCCAGGAGTTGTCCGGCGCCTGGCCCTTTTGCGTGGCCGGGCGCGGCTCGCGCGGCACCTCCTTCAGCAGAAAGGTGGTGGCCAGGAAGGTCACGAAGATCACCGACCCGGCGATGAAGAAGGTGTTGCGGATGCCGATCAGCGGCGGCAGCAGACCACCCACCAATGGCCCGGCCAGGCTGCCGGCCATGATCCCCGAAGACAGCACGCCCAGGGCCCAGCCGGAGCGCGCCTTGGGGGTTTGCGTGGCGACCAGGATGGTCGCCCCCGAGGCATAGCCACCGAGCAAGCCCGCCAGCAGGCGCAGCAACACCAACTGCCAGACGTTCTCCGCCAGGCCGATCAGCGACATGGCCACGGCCATGCCGAGGCTGGCGCGGATCAGCATCAGCTTGCGCCCATAGCGGTCACCCAGGCGGCCCCACAAGGGCGCGGTGATCGCCGCCGACAGGAAGGTCGCGCCAAACGCCACGCCGGACCACTGGACGATGGCCGCCGGGTCGCTGACCCCCAGTTGCTCGACGTACAACGGCAGGAACGGCAGCAGCAGGGTCATCGCGACAATGGTGGTGAACGCCCCCAGGGCGCACACCGCGAGGTTGCGCTGCCAGTAGCGTTCGGCGGGAGACAACGGCTGCGGGGTGGACATTGGAGCGCTCCATCGGTCAGGGACGGGGCCACGCTACAGGCTCGAATTCGATAAATAAAATTCATGTTTTTTATGCAGTGGATTCCTACAAGGAATCCGCGCAACGCCTGCGGTGATGCCGCGAGCCTGATGGATTCAGTCGCGCTTCCAGCGCTTGCGCGCATGCAAGTACGCCGCGAGATCACCGTAACCCAGCTGGGCCGCCACCTGGACGCGGCTCTCGCCGAGAAACTCCAGCTGTTGCTCCAGCTCGGCGCGGACTTGATCGAGCAACTGGCGAAAGGTCATGCCCTGCTCCTCCAGGCGCCGACGCAAGGTGCGCGGGCTCTGGTACAGCGCCTCGGCCTGGTTTTCCAGGCTGGGCACCACGCCACGGGCCAGGCTGTCGCGCATGCTGGCCGCGACCTTGCCGGTCCAGCCGGCCAGTTGCAGGCGCTGGGCCAGGCGGCGGTCCAGCTCGCTGCGCAACAACTCCTGCATGCCGGCGTGACGCGTCAGCAGCGGCAGGCGCAGGGTGGCCTGGTCGTAGTACAGGCAGTTGTGCGGGCAGTCGAATTCGAGGTTGTCACCGAACCACTGGCGGTATTGCGCGTGGTACGCCGGGCGCGGATGGCTGAAGCAGGCGCGTACCGGTTGCACGGGTTGCCCGGTGCTTTGCCGCATCTGGGTCAGGGCCATGACGCAGTAATGCTCGACCACGTAGCGGGTCAGCCCGGCGGGCGCGTCGATGCACAGTTCGACGCCGAGCAGATCGCCGTCGCTGACCAGCTTCAGGCTGTCCATGTCCGAGGCCAGCGCGGCGTAGTCGGCCCAGCATTGCATGGCGCCGCGCACGTCCGGGCAGTACAGGCAGATGTAGGCCAGTACGTGCAGGTCCTGGGGGGTGAATTCGCCGAACAGGTGCAGGCCGATGGCCGGGTCGCGCTCCGCCGCCAGGCGCCACAACTGTTCCAGTTCCAGCAGGTTGTAATCCTGGCGGTCGCCGCGGGTCTGGCGTTGCAGGACCCGTTCCAGCACCCGGCCGAGCTGGCCCCGGTGAAAACGGCGGACCGGTTGATTGGCCTCTTCGCCAGTGTTTTTGTCCAGTTCGCGCATAGGGTCCGGGCGGCTCTTGGTTTCTTATTGTTCGGGCAATGCCCATGTCGGGCCTGACTCGAGATTGCCATGAATACAACAATGCTCGCCAACAATCCAATCCTGGTCGTGGCCGGGATTTTCCTCGGTTTCATCCTCCTGGAAATCGCCTGTACCTGCTTTCGCCAGCCCAAGGGCCAGCGCCGCGATGTGCTGATCGAGATCATCGGTTCCTCGCTGTTGCTGGGCCTCACCTTCCCCCTGGTGATGTTCCTCAGCACCCTGCTGCTCGACACCTTCGCGCCGTCCCTGAAGAACAGCCTGGGCGACCTGCACTGGATGGCGGGCGCGGCCCTGTTCCTGTTGCTCGATGACATGACCCAGTACTGGTGGCATCGCCTGACCCACCGCCTGCCGTTCCTCTACGCGCTGCACCGCGCGCACCATTCGGCGCCGTACATGAGCATCCGCATCGTCTACCGCAACAACAGCTTCTATTACTTGCTGATGCCGGGCATCTGGCTCTCCGGCCTGCTCATCTACCTGGGCCTGGCGCCGGTCTACTACGGCTACCTGATCGTCAAGATGACGGTGATCTTCGCCGCCCACAGCAGCGTCGCCTGGGACGACAGGCTCTATCGCATCCCCGCCCTGCGCCCGCTGATGTGGCTGCTGGAGCGGACCATCTCGACCCCTTCCACCCACTCCGCCCACCACGGCCTGAACGCCAAGGACGGGGTGACCCATTACAAAGGCAATTTCGGCAATCTGCTGTTCTTCTGGGACGTGCTGTTCGGCACCGCGAAAATCACTCGCCGCCGGCCCAGCGCCTATGGCATCGAAGACTTGCGCCCCATCAGTTGGCAGCAGGAACTGTTCTGGCCGCTGGTGCGTTCGCCCAAACCCGCAGCGCGTCCCGAAGCCAAGCAGGAGGTGGTGCAATGAGCCTGCATATCGTGCTGCTCGCCGGCTCCAGCCAGCCCGACAGCCAATCGGCCAAGGTCGCCCATTACCTGGGCCAACGCCTGCAACAGCTGAAACTCTGCGAGCAGGTCACGTTGCTTGACCTCGGGCGCTCGCCCTTGCCGCTCTGGCCAAGCCCGGACTCGAACAGCGCCTGGAGCCAGTACTCGGCCACCTTGCTGCAGGCCGACGCGCTGGTGGTGGTGACGCCGGAGTGGAACGGCATGGCCTGCCCGGCCATCAAGAATTTCTTCGTGTATGCCGGCCACACCGAGCTGGGGCACAAGCCGGCGTTGCTGGTCGGGGTCTCGGCCGGCGTGGGCGGCACCTACCCGCTCGCCGAGCTGCGCGTCTCCAGCTACAAGAACTGCCGGATCTGCTACCTGCCGGAACAGCTGATCGTTCGCCAGGTGGAAGGCGTATTCAATGCGCATTCCGAGCCCACGCCTGAAGAACGCCACCTGCGTGCCCGCGCCGACTGGAGCCTGGAAGTCCTGGCCGAATACGCCGGCGCGCTGAAGCACCTGCGCTCGCGCATCGATATCCGCGCCGTGCCCTTCGCCAACGGAATGTAGCCACGCAATACAGGGAGTGAACGCTCCGGGGGGCACCCTGCCTCCCCGGCGCCGTGAAGGAATTCGCTTTCGCCAAGGCTCGTCCTGGCCAACTGTGGCTACAGTCTTATAAGTCGCCACGGGCTTGGCACCCTGCTGCACGCGGGCAAGTCCATGAGCGGCCTGACAAAGACACGGGCAAGGGTGAACCTTATCGCCGCCTGCCCGGTCGATAGATGCAATCTGGCCAGGTTTGGCGATAAGCCCCCGTTTCTTCCAATGGGGCGTCGCACGGCTGGTTTCATTTCCTGGAGAACGCCCGTGATAACGACCCGACACATCGCCAGTCTCAAAGCCTGGGGCGCCCATGGTTTCACCGCGACCGGCGTGGTCACGGCCTTTCTCGCCACCCTGGCGCTGTTCGACAACCAGCCCAAGGCCTGCCTGCTGTGGCTGGGCGTGGCGCTGATCGTCGATGGGGTCGACGGCTCGCTGGCGCGCAAGGTCAATGTGCAGTCGGTGCTACCGCATTTCGACGGCTCGGTGCTGGACCTGGTGATCGACTACCTGACCTATGTGTTCATCCCGGCGCTGTTCATCTATCGCTACATCCCGCTGCCGGACTACAGCGCGCTGCTGGCGACCTCGGTGATCCTGGTGTCGTCGCTGTTCTGCTTCTGCAACGTCAATATGAAGAGCAAGGACAACTATTTCGTCGGCTTTCCCGCGGCCTGGAACGTGGTGGCGCTGGCGCTGTACATCCTTGCCCCGCCCCCCTGGCTGAGCTTGTCGAGCATCGTGGTCCTGGCGCTGCTGACCCTGACCCGGATGAAATTCCTCCACCCCTTCCGCGTGCGCCGCTTCATGCCGGTGAACATCGCGGTGACCGCCATCTGGCTGCTGTGCAGCCTATCGCTGGTGATCAACCATCCCTACAATGGCCCGTGGGTGATGGGCTTGTGGCTGGCCATGTCGGCGTACTTCCTGGGCATCTGTATCTGGCGCACCGCGCTGGGCTGGTTTGACCGCGCGCGAACCTGAACCCCTGCTGTACCCCTGACCGCAACGAGACTCGACATGCTCTACCGCTTCGCCGCTGACGCCCTGGTATCGCTGCACCTGGCCTTTATCCTGTTCGTACTCTTCGGCGGCCTGCTGGTGCTCAAGTGGCCGCGCCTGGCCTGGCTGCACCTGCCCGCCGCGACCTGGGGCGTGGCGGTCGAAGTCTTCCACCTGCCCTGCCCGCTGACCGAGTGGGAAAACCGCCTGCGCCACGGCGCCGGCCAGCAGGGGTATGGCGACGGTTTCATCGAGCACTACCTGATCCCGCTGATCTACCCGGCCGGGCTGACGCCGCAGATCCAGCTGGGCCTCGGCGCGCTGGTGCTGCTGATCAACGCCCTGGTCTACGGGCGCCTGTTGTGGCGGCGCCGGCAGCCTTGAAAAAATCCGCGGCATGGCTGGCGAATCCCGCGCCACAGCCTGCCCCGTCTGTGTATATTTCCAGGCAACCCCATGGGCAACGGCGATCCGCGATCGCTTCGAGTGGAGTCCATAGATGCCTGATTTCCAGATCCGTCAGCCCTGCCCTCCCGGCGCCTGCGATTGCCAGCGCGAGCGCCTGCTGCAAACCCCTGGCACCGACCTGCGCATCCTCGGCCTGACCCGCCAGGAAGAAAAGCGCCTGCTCGAGCGGCTGGAAAACCTGCAAAGCCTGAGCGACCTCGAACACATGCAGCGGCGGATGTACGAACTGCTGGGCATCCGCGTACAGATCGCCCCCAGCTTCAACGAAGTGCGCAGCATGCGCGGCATCGCCATCCAGCTCGACGAGCTACCGGGCCTGTGCCGCAAGACCCGCCAATCGATCCCCGCCGCCATCCGCCGCGGCCTGGAGAAGAACCCGGAAATCGCCTACCGCCTGCTCGACGCCCACGACCTGTTGCGCGATGCCTGAACTGGAATGCTCCCTATGAAACCCGCCGTCACGGCCAGCCCCTTGATCGTTATCAGCAACACCATCGACAGCACCTTCGAAACCCTGCTCGGCCAGGGCCTCGCCGCCTTCAACGAACAGATGACCGGCTACAACGATCGCCAGCCCCTGGCCGTGGAACTCAAGGACCCGGAGACCGGCCAGGTCCTGGGCGGCATCAGCGGCCGCACCTCCCTGGGCCTGTTGTTCATCGACCTGTTCTACCTGCCCGACAGCCTGCGCGGCTCGGGCCTCGGCGCCCGACTGCTGCAAGCCTGCGAAGACGAAGGCCGGCGCCGCGGCTGCCGCTCGGCCGTGCTCTACACCCTGAGCTTCCAGGCGCCGTCGTTCTACGAAAAACACGGCTGGCAACGCTTCGGCGAGATCCCTTGCGAGCCCGCGGGCAGCAGCCGGATCTTCATGAGCAAGGCCTTGTAGGCGACCAGGGCTGCCTAGGCCCGAGAGGCCTTCTCCAGGCCGGGCAGCAAGGTGCCAGCCCCTGTCGCCGGCGGCGTGCTGTCAGGCGCCGGCGGCGCCTCTTGCACTTCGCCATTGAACGCCTTGTGCATCTTCGCCGTGTCCAGTGCCCCCACCCATTTGGCGATGGCCAGGGTGCCGACCCCGTTGCCGATGGTGTTGGTGATCGCCCGCGCTTCCGACATGAAGCGGTCGACGCCCAACAGCAGGACCATGCCCGCCACCGGAATGGTGCCCAGCGACGCCAGGGTCGCCGCCAGAATGATGAACCCCGAACCTGTGACCCCCGCCGAGCCCTTGGAGGTGAACATCAGCACCGCCAGCACGATCAACTGATCGGTGAGGGTCAGCGGCGTGTTGGTCGCCTGGGCGATGAAGATGGCGGCGATGGTGTAGTAGATCGCCTGCCCGTCCGGGTTGAAGGTCAGGCCCGAGGGAATGATCATCCCGGCCACCGGCTTGGACACACCGGCCTTTTCCATCTTGGAAATCATCTGCGGCAGCACCGACTCCGAGGAGCTGGTGCCGAGCACGGTGAACAGCTCCTCCTTGATGAAACGCAGGAACTTCCACAGGCTGAAACCGCTGTAGCGGCAGATCGGCCCCAGCACAAAGATCACGAACAGCACGCAGGTCAGGTAGACGCAGGCCATCAGCTTGCCGAGGGAAAACAGCGAGCCGAAACCGTATTTGCCGATGGTGAAGGCAATGGCGCCGAACGCGCCGATGGGGGCCAGGCGCATGACCATGTTGACGATGCGGAACATGCCCTGCATCAGGCTATCCAGGGCATCGACGAAGAACTTGCCCCGCGGTCCGACCTGGGCCAGGGCAATGCCCAGCAGGATGGAAAACAGCAGGATCTGCAGGACGTTGCCCTTGGCGAACGCATCGACGATGGTGTCGGGAATGATGTTGAGCACGAAGTCCATGAACGAGGCGTGCCTGGCGGCGCTGGTGTAGGTGCCCAGGCTGGACGTATCGAGGCTGGCGACATCGATGTTCATGCCGGCGCCGGGCTTGAACACATCCACCACCACCAGCCCCACCACCAGCGCCAGGGTGGAGACCACCTCGAAATAGATCAGCGCGCGAAATCCGACCCGGCCCAGCTCCTTCATGCTTTCCATGCGGGCGATGCCGGTGACCACGGTGAGGAAGATCACCGGCGCCAGGAGCATCTTGATCAACTTGATAAAGGCGTCGCCCAAGGGTTTCAGCGCGGCGCCGGTTTCCGGTACCAGCACCCCGACCAGGGCGCCGAGCATCACGGCGATAAGGACTTGCACATAGAGTTTGCCAAGTATTCTTTTCATCACAGGGCCCTGATTCTTATTGTTGTCAGGAAATGCCAGGGGCGCGGATCGCGACCCGCCCCCTGGCGTTGTGCCGCAGTACGACTGTGAATCAGCGATTGATCAGGGCGAGCACCGCGTCGGTGACCTGCCGGGTGCTGGCCGTGCCGCCCAGGTCAGGCGTGTGCAGGCCGCTCTCGGTCACCGCCTCGATGGCCGACATCAGTTGCTTGGCCGCGGCCGCTTCACCCAGGTGTTCGAGCATCATCGCCGCCGTCCAGAAGGTCGCGATCGGGTTGGCCACGCCCTTGCCGGTGATGTCGAAGGCCGAGCCGTGGATCGGCTCGAACATCGAGGGAAAACGCCGCGCAGGGTTGAGGTTGGCGGTCGGGGCGATGCCCAGGCTGCCGGACAGCGCCGCGGCCAGGTCGGAGAGGATGTCGGCATGCAGGTTGGTGGCGACTATCACGTCCAGGGTCGCCGGCTTCAGCACCATGCGCGTGGTCACCGCGTCCACCAGCTCCTTGTCGACCCTGACGTCCGGGAAGTCCCGGGCGACCTCATAGAAGATCTCATCCCACAGCACCATGCCATGGCGCTGGGCGTTGGACTTGGTGACCAGGGTCAGGTGCTTGCGCGGACGGCTTTGCGCCAGCTCGAAGGCAAAACGGTGAATGCGCTCGACCCCGGCCCGGGTGAACACCGAAACCTCGGTCGCCACCTCTTCGGGCAAGCCGCGGTGCACCCGGCCGCCGTTGCCGGAGTACTCGCCCTCGGAGTTTTCCCGCACCACCACCCAGTCGATCTGCTCGCCGTTGTGCAACGGGCTTTTCACCCCAGGCAGCACCCGCGCCGGACGCACATTGGCGTACTGGTCGAAGCCCTGGCAGATCGGCAGGCGCAGGCCCCACAGGGAGATATGGTCCGGCACGTTGAGGGCGCCGACCGCGCCGAAGAAGATGGCGTCGAAGGTCTTCAGCTCCGCCAGGCCGCCTTCAGGAATGTAGTAGCCGTTTTTCAGGTAGTTGTCGGAGTTCCAGTCAAAGTGTTTGAAGTCCAGCTGGAAGGCCGACTTCTTCGCCAGCGCCTGCAACACCTCAACGCCCGCGGCGATCACTTCCACACCGATGCCATCACCCGGGATCGCGGCAATTGTGTATGCACTCATGGTCCACCCCTTTCTCGTTACCTTCTTGTTGTGCCTGTCGGACAAGGCTGTCCAGACAGGGTGTGGGCGGAGTATATGTAGTGAGAAAAGCCCCATGAGTTACTCAAAATCACTACATACATAACTTTGAGTTACCAATGAACCCGAGCCTCGACCTGTCGTTTTTCTACCTGCTGGCGAACAAGGGCAGCCTCGCCGCCACCGCCCGGGAGCTGGGCGTCACCCCGCCCGCGGTGAGCAAGCGCCTGTCCGCGCTGGAAGCCCGGCTGGGCATCCGCCTGGTCAACCGCACCACCCGCTCCATGAGCCTGACCACTGAAGGTGAGCTGTATTTCTCCCACGCGGCGCGCATCCTGACCCAGATCGACGAGGTCGAGCAGCTGCTCGGCAGCAGCCGGGCGACCCCCAAGGGCCTGATCCGGGTCAATGCCTCCCTGGGGTTCGGCCGGCGTTACATCGGCCCGGCCCTGGCCGCGTTCTTCGCGCGCTACCCCGAGGTGGAAATCCAGCTGGAAATCAGCGACCACCCGCTGGACCTGGCGACCCACGGCTTCGACCTGGGCATCCGTTTCGGCAGCCTGCCGGACGCGGCCTTCCATGCGCGCAAGATCGCCTCCAACCGCCGCCTGTTATGCGCCTCGCCGCTGTACCTGCAAAAGCATGGCGTGCCGCAACGCCTGGCGGACCTGCAGCAGCACAACTGCATCTTCCTGCGCCAGAACGAGACGCCCTACGGGGTGTGGAGCTTTACCAACGGCGGGCGCACGCAGAACGTCAAGGTCCGCGGTGCCCTGGGCTGCAACGACGGCGAGGTGGCCCTGAACTGGGCCCTGGAAGGTTATGGCATCCTGCTGCGGGCCGAATGGGACATCGCCCGTTACGTGCGCAGCGGCCGCCTGCGCCTGGTGCTGGAAGACCAGACGCCGACCCGCGCCGACGTCTACGCGGTCTACCCGCAACAGCTGCATTTGTCGGCGCGGGTGCGCAGCCTGATCGACTTCCTGGTGGAGCGCTTCAAGCACATCGACAACCTCGACGAGCCGGGGTCGCCGCCCACCCTGCCGTAGGAGCGAGCGGGCGGCGATCCGACGTGTCCACGATGGCCGCGAGGCGGAATGTCTTTACCACCGAGTTATCGTTCATCGCGTGCCAGGCCCCACTCTCTCCCTCGCGCCTACAGAAGCTATACGCCTCCATGCCTTTCATATGGACCGCATCAACCTGATCTCTGCCTCCGTGCTACTGATCATCCTGGCAAACCGTGCCGGGATATGCGCGCTCACCAACCCCGCCTTCACCACGCCAGGATAACGACAGACCACGACGTCTTGCTCCGCTTGCTTGAGCAGCAATGTCCATTGCACCGGGGTGCCATCAGCCCATTCCGTCTGGGCCTTGAACAGCGGCGAACCTTCGGCATAGCCAACATGAAAATCGGCCGGCATGGGGCCACCCGGAAAGGTCCGTGCCTGCATGAAACCGAACATCGAATCATGCTGCATGAGGCTCTGCCGCGCGTAAGGCCAGACGTGCTGGCGCAGGAAATACTGGTCCGCGAAGTGCCGCGACTCGACAGCGGCGCCGAAGAACGCTTGCGTCAATTGCTGCAATGGCGGTAAAGCGCCGGCCACCATACCCCACAACCCCGCCAGCATCAGCTCGGTATGGGTGCCGCTGTCGCGCATGCAGTGGAACCGGCAATCGCTGTGCAGCCACTCCTCCACCGCCTCGGCTTCCCGGATCGAAATCACCGAGTCGGCATCGCGGAACAGCACTCGGTGCAGGTGCTCATCCTGCAACGCGAGAAACCGCCACATCGGGCCGGGCCAGCCATGGGCCTGCTCATCGACAGGCACGATTTGCGCGCCGGCCACGGTCAGTCTTTCGACCACGCTCGGCGGCACGCTGTCGTCGATGTAAAAGCGACACGTCCAGTGCGGATAGATCTTCGGCTGCTCAATCACGTTAAGCACTGCCGTTTCGCAATACTTGGAGTCGGCACCGAATAACGAGAACGCAATGACGTTCTTATCCTGGGTTTGTGTGGAAGGTAAAGGCGGCATTTCCGGTGCCGCATGGGGCGCCGCTGGCGTCATGCCGAAACGCTGATCCCGCAGTTGCAAGGCCATCAAGCCGTACTTCCTGACGTCTTCCCATTGCCGCAACGCACCATGACCATGGGACAAGGCGTCGAACAATGCAAAACTGCGGCCTCCACGCGCCAGTGCCTGTTCGGCATAACCCACTGCCTGCTGCCAACGCTCGAGCTTCAGGCAGTTGACCGCCGCATCGGTCCAGGCCTGGATCAGTTCGGGCGCCATGCGGATCGCTTGCTGGCAGACATTGAGCGCCTCTTCGTAGCGCCCTTGCTGATGCAGGGCCTTGGCGCGCGTGCCCGCGGTTTCGATCAATAGCTGCGCCGAATTGCGGATCGCCGGAATAGCGGACTTTCGAGTTCTTTTTTTAGCCATGACAAGCTCCTTGCCGGGCTGACCCAAGGCCAGCCCGGTGCGCAAAAAGGTAGTGGGGTACAACGCGGCTCTTAACGTTCGCGCAAGGCTTCGCGAGCTCTGTTAAGCGGCTTGACCAGGTACTCCCAAACGGTTTTGCCGCCGGTGTGGATGTCCACGGTGGAGATCATCCCGGGAAAGATCGGGAAGGCTTCGCCGCTTTTGTTGAACAGCGAATCGCTTTGGGTGCGGACAAAGACCCGGTAGTAATAGACATCGCGTTTGACATCGTCCTGGATGGTGTCTGGCGAGATGGTCACCACCTCGCCTTCCAGGCCGCCGTAAATGGCGTAGTCATAGGCGCTGATCTTCACCGTGGCCCGCTGGCCCGGATGCAGGAAAGCGACGTCCCG
Source organism: Pseudomonas sp. GW821-FHT02B10 (assembly GCF_059421865.1). NCBI lineage: Bacteria > Pseudomonadati > Pseudomonadota > Gammaproteobacteria > Pseudomonadales > Pseudomonadaceae > Pseudomonas > Pseudomonas sp. GW821-FHT02B10. Next base: position 101,718 of record NZ_JBWKVU010000013.1, read on the forward strand.
CGGCGAGATCCGCGCCTCGACCAGCAACTGATCCTCGATCGGCACGATCACCATCAGTCGTCCGTTCGGTGGAATGACGCCACCGACGGTATTGACCTCGATATCCTTCACGACGCCGCGCACCGGCGACACCACCGTCAGGCGCGACAGCATGTCGGCACGCCCGCGGGTCACCGATTGCTGGGCTTCGACTTCGCCGTTGGCCTTGGCCAGTTCTTCGCGCGAACGCACCAGGTATTGGGTGCGCGTATCGTTGGCCTTCATTTCCAGTTCGTTGGCCTGACGCTTGAGGCGCAGGACTTCGACGTTGCTGGCCGCGCCCATTTTCGCCAGGCGCTCGGTCATCGCCAGCTCGCGCCTGACCAGCGCCAGGGCTTCCTGGATGCCCGCCAGGCTCTTGGCCAGGCTGTCCTTGCGCGACTTGAACAGCGCCGTTTCCGAACGCACCAGGGCCGGGTCTTCCATGACGTAGTCGGGAAACGTCAGCTCGCTACCTTCCACTTCCGCCCGCAAGCGGCTAGCCGTTGCCAGGGCGGCGCGGGCCCGGGAAGAACTTTCATCCACCGACGACTCGGAACGGGTGCGGTCCAGTTGCGCAAGCACTTGCCCGGCCTGCACCACGTCGCCTTCCTTGACGTTGAGTTGCGCCACGATCCCGCCTTCCAGGGATTGAATGACCTGCTCGCGCGAGCTGGGAATCACTTTCCCGGTGCCGCTGGAGACCTCGTCGAGGGTGAAGCAGTACGCCCAGACCAGCAGCAAGGCGAGACCGGCGAAGGTCAGCCAGACGAACCACGACGCCCGCGGAAGCCGGCTGTGGGCTTCGAACAGATCCGGACGGGTCAGGCTGAAGTTGATCGGGTTCAGGCGATCGGATGAAGGTAATTTGATGTTCATAATCTCTCCCGTTCGGCGATCAGGCAGCGGATGCGCGCGGTTTGCTCATCTGGCTGATGACGATGTGTTTGGTGTCGTCCAGGACGATCCGGCCCTTGTCCACGGCGATGATGCGGTCCACCCATTTCAGGACGGCCGGCCGGTGGGTGGCGACGATCAGCGTGCGGCCTTCGAGCCACGGCAGCAGCTTTTCAATCAGCTGCTGCTCGCTGAGTTCGTCGAGCCAGGCGGTCGGCTCGTCCAGCAGCAGCACGCGGGGGTTGCGGATCAGCGTGCGGGCCAGCAAGAGCATTTGCCGCTGGCCGCCGGACAAGCCCTTGCCGCCCTCGCGGATCATGTGATCCAGGCCATCGGGCAACGACTGCACCAGCGACAGCGCGCCACTCAAGGTCAGTGCCTGGATGATCTCGTCGTCAGTGGCCATGGGTTTGCCCATGATGATGTTGTCGCGCAGCGAGCCGAAGAACAGCGATGCCTGTTGGCTGAGGAAGCCCACGTCACGGCGCACGTCATACGGATCGATCATCGACAGGTTCAATGAGTCCAGCAGCACGTTGCCTTCCTGGGGCGCCTGCAAGCCGGACAACAGGTGCAGCAGGGTCGACTTGCCGGCGCCGTTGCGACCCAGGATCGCCACTTTCTCGCCGGCCTTGATCGTCAGGCCGGGGATCTCCAGCGCCGGCTGCTTCTGCTCCTGCTCGTAGCGGAACTTCACGCCCTCGAAGCGGTAGTCGCCGTGGATGACCGGACGGTGCAGCATCTTGCCGTGCAGGGGCTGGTCGACCGGGCGCCTCATCAACTCGTCCAGGCCTTCGCGGGCGACCTTGGCCTGCTGCCAGCGCGCCATGACGCCCGACAATTGCGCCAGGGGCGCAATCATCCGCGACGACAGGATCGAGGCACCGATCAAGGCGCCGGTGGTCATGTCGCCGCTGATGACCATGAAGCAGCCCACCAGGATCACCAACACATAGACCAGCGATTGCAGTTCCTGGGTCCAGGTCATCAACGCACCGGTGATGAAGCGCTGGCGCATGCTGATGTCGGCCGACACCTGGTTGAGGTGGTTCCACTGGGTCTGGAAGCGCTGCTCGGCACGCAGCAGCTTGATGTCTTCGTTGCCCTGGACGGCCTCGATCAGCATCGCGTTGCGAAGCGAAGCTTCGCGCATGCCTTCCTTGGAGTATCTGGCCAACCAGCGCTGGGCCAGCAGGCCGGGAATGATCAGCAATGGCAGGATCGCCAGCGGCACCAAGGCCATCATCCCGCCGACGTACCACAGCACGCCGAGGAACAGGAAGAAGAACGGCAGGTCCGCCATGGCGTTCACGGTGGTGGAGGTGATCAGCTCGCGCACCTGCTCCAGCTCGCGGATCTGCGAAATGAAGGAGCCGGTGGATTTCGACTGATCCTGGGTGCGGATGCGCAGCGCATGGCCAAAGACCCGGTCGGAAATCCGCAGGTCGGCGCGCTTGCCGATCTTGTCGGTCAGATGGGTCCGCGACAGGCGCATGCAGAACTCGAAAACGATGGCGATGACCACCCCGCCGAACAGCACCCACAGGGTCGGCTCGGACTGGGCGGGAATCACCCGGTCGTAGATCTGCATCGAGAACAGCATGGCGCCCAGGGCCAGGACGTTGGCGATCAGCGAGGCCAGCATCACATCGGAGTACCGCCGCCAGTCGTGCAGCGCCAGTTTCCAGAACCAGTTGGCCTCGAAGGGCTTGATGTAGTCGTCGACCCGCGCATCGGGCGTCGACACTTCAGGGCGCAACAGCAAGACCCGTTGTATCCGGGCGCAGACCTCGGCTACCGGCAAAGCCTGCAATACGCCCTGCTCGCCGCTCAGGCGCACGCCGACGAACTGGCCGTTGTCGACACTTTCGATGACGCCGACCTGGCCGTTGTCGAACTCGGCCACCACCGGCAGCCGCCAGGGGTCCAGGATGCCTTTGCCGGGTTTCTCGAAACACAGCGACATGCCCATGTCGCGCGCCATTTGCTTGAGCTGGACGTCGGCCGGGTGGTCGGCTTGCCAGTCGAGCATGACGCGCACGCGCTCCGTCGAAGTCTCCAGCCGATAATGCCGGGCCACTTGCAGCATGGCGTCCAGCCAGGGGTTCGCTACATCCGCTGTAGAGCTTGCAGGGGCAACGGTTGAATGAGTGGTCATGACGAAGCTCCCATCAGGGCGAATACGTTGCGCATATGGCCGGTGGCGTTGATGTAGTTCACCTGGGCCAGCCAGAGGTCGTGGCGGGAGTTTTCCCGGTCGGTCTGGGCCTGGAAGATTTCCTGTTCGGCGTTCAACAGATCGAGCAAGGAGCGCGTACCGAGCGCCAGGTATTGCTGCTCGTACAGCGCACGGGTATCGACCATGCTTTTGTAGCGGTCACCCAGTACCTTGATCCGGCTCGACAGCCCGGCCATTTGTTCTTGCAGGCGGAACCAGGCGTTCTGCGCCTCGAGCTTGCGGGTATGGATGCGCTCTTCGGCGGCACGGACCGCCTGGCCCGCCCCGCGAATCCGCGCCGACGGCGCGCCGCCATCGAACAGGCTGTGCTTGACGCTGACAGTCAAGGTGTAGGCGTACTCGTCCCGGCCCGAGGGGACATTGCCCAGGTACTTGTCGACGCCCGCATCCAGGGACACGGTCGGCTTGGCATTAGCCTTGGCCTGGCTGGCCTGCGCCTGGGCGACACTCCATTCGGCTTCGGCCTGCTGCACGCCAATGGTCATTTCCAGATCGGGCTCAATGGTTGCCAGGGCCTGGACCAAACGACTCTCGGGCACCGCGATGTCATTGAGCGGTTCCTGGCCTATCAGGATGCGCAGCTTGCTACGTTGCTGGCTCAGCTGAGTCTGGCTGGCGAGCAGCGAGGCTTCGGCCGCCTCGACCCGAGATTGCGCCTGGATCAGGTCGGCCTGGGTGCTGGCCCCTTCGCTGACCCGGCGCGCAGCCAGTTGCTGCAGTTTTTCCAGTTGCTCTTTTTGCGCTTGCGCGGCATTGACCAGCGCTTCGTAGCGACGCACCTCGATCACCGCCTCGGCGGCCTGCAGGGCAATGTCGTCGATCTCGCCCTGCCATTTCACCTGTTGCAACACCACGTTGGACTCGGCCTCGGTGACCGCGCCACCGACCTTGCCGAAGTCGTACAGCATCTGGCTGGCGGTGAGCGACAGTGCCTGCCCGTTGCTGCCGAAACTCTGCCGCCCGGAACTGATGCCCACGTCCACTTTCGGCAGGTAGCCGGCCCGGGCGACGTCGATGCCTTCACGGCGTTGCTCGAGGACCGAAGCCGCATCACGGATCGATGGGTAACGGTTGACCGCCAGCGAGACGACTTGCCATAGATCGCCAGCTGGCGCCGGAGCCAGGTTGGCCGAGGAGGCCGGCAGGTTTATGGCCTTGCCGTCCATTGCCGGCAAGCTGTCATAGGAAAAAGGATTGCGCTTGCCTGCGGCGCCCGGCTGCTTTGCTGCAGGTTGTGCGAGTACCGGTTGAGCCGGCCGCGAGGTTGGCGCTGCAGAAGTGCTTACGGTTTCGCATTGCGGGTTGCAGACAATGCGTTTCTGCCCAGCGGGGCGAGGTGAGGTATCAGCAACCACCTGTTCGGAAAAACCCAGCAAGGCGATCGACGAGACAACGGTGATCAGGCCCGCTCTCCAATATTTGTGACTCATTTTTGGTAGACCTCCATGAAGCAAGGTCTTCATGGTAAGAACACCACACCGCGGGATCTGTAGGGTAAACCCTAAAGCGAAAACGGCCCGATCGGTGAGCCGCTGGGCTCACCCGGGAACACCCTCCCGCTCTCGGGGCAAAAAAAAACGCAGACTCACGTCTGCGTTTTTCTCAAGCCAACCCGCCTGCGCCCGGTCCATCGAGCGCAGGTGGGCTTTTTCACATCACACCACCAACTGGTGGTTTTGCAGCAGGGTCAACAGGTCGGTCTTGACATCGACCAGCGTCGCGACGGAGCTGTAGCCGAACTGGGCACCGGCACCGTCACGATCGACGCTGATGACCGTGTCGTTACCCACGACTTCCACCTTCAGGTAGTCCTGCAACTCGGTCGAGGCGCTGTCCAGCTTGGTCACGCCCTGGTCCTGATACAGCCCTGCCGTGCCTTGGTAGCCCAGCAGTTCGCTGACATCGATGACGTCGGCATTACCGTCGGTAAGCACATTGCCTACGTGGAAGCTGTAGATCTGATCGCTACCATTACCACCGGTGGCATTGCTGGCGTCCAACACCTTGTACAGCAGCGTGTCATTACCGCCATTGGTGAGGTAGATCACATCATTGCCCGCGCCGCCTTCGATCCGGTTGTTGGCCGAACTGTCGGTGATGCTGTCGGAGAACGCACTGCCGACGATGCCCTCGATGCTGATCAGGTTGTCCGTCCCCATGCCGATCGCCACGCCCGACTCCAGGTTGATCTGCATGAACTGGGTGGCACGACTGTAGTCGACCACATCCATGCCCTGCGTCGCGCTCCAGGTCTGGGTGCCGTCCATGGCGGTGTTCCAGCCCCCACCACCATTGATGGTGTCGTTGCCTTCGGAACCGAAGAAGGTGTCGTTGTAACCGGTCCCGACCAGCCCCGACTCACCGATGGTGTCGTTGACCGCGGTGGTCGACTCCGCCGTCAGCACATAAGCATCATGTGCGGCCCCCGTAGTCAGCCCGCCCCAGTTCAGGTTCACCGTGCCGTTGACATAGTTTTGCTGATAGGTCGAGGCCCCCACATGGCTGATGGCGCCGTTTTCAGTGCGCAACAGCTGCACCGAGTACGTCTCGCTGGCATCCAGGCCGTAGAAGTTCACCAGCCCCTGGCTGTTGCTCGACGCCGAGGACTGCGGGTTGATGACTTGAGTCGCAACCAGATCCCCGGCCGAGTTGTACAGCTTGACGGTGTTGCCGTAGAACACGTTCAGACCGTTCTTGTCCAGGATGCGGAGGTGCAGGCTGGTGCCGTCGGCCACCACGTTTTCGTTCCTGACCAGGATCGACGTGGCGGACTTCTCATCCAGGCCGGCACTGGTGCTACCGGCGCGGTACATGATCAGGTCGACCGCGCCGTCCCAGTCATAGTCCACTGCGGTTGCACCGGTGATGTTGTCGTAAGCCGTCGTACCGCTGAGGGACTGTCCGGTACCGCTCCAGACGTTGTTGCCCTGGTTCAGGTACACCGTAGGCGAACCTGTCTGGGCAGCGCTATCAGTCGCATTGCGACGTGGCACCTCGATAACGTCCATCTGCCCGTCGTGGTTCCAGTCCACGGCGAACGAGGCACCGCCGTCCATGCTGTCGCCGAACTTCAGCGACTGCTCGTTCTGGGCCATCCCCAACCAGTTACCGTTGGCATCGTTGCCGAGGTTGAGGTAGATACGGCTTTCGTCGGTATCGGTCGCACGGTCACTTCCCAGGCTGCGGCTGATGAACAGATCCAGATAGCCGTCGCCGTTGAAGTCCGCCCAGGTCATGGAGATTGGCAGGTTACTGCTGTCGACGGTGCTGTCACGACGGAACACGCCACCCTGGTTATAGGTGGAGGCGATGCTGCCGTCTGCGTTGCTCAGCTGGACCGACAGGCCTTTGGTCCAGTCATAGCCCGAGTGACCGGCCAGCTCCACGGTACCGTTGTTGTTGACGTCGACCGCACTGATTTCGTGAGCGAAATTGGTGCCGCCGTTTTCCATCGTGTAGTTCAGCGTCCCCTTGTCGTTGGTGACCTTGACGTATGCACTGTCGTTGGAGCCGGCAAATGCGAAGTCCAGGTATCCGTCACCTTGAGCGTCGTAGGCCACCACGCCGCCTACATGGGTTTCGGTACCGTTGGCACCCACCCCCAAAACGCCGCCCCAGCCCAAAGCCAGCGATGTACCCGTGTAAGTACCGTCGCTGTTTTGGGTCCACAGTGCGGTATTGCGGGTACTGCTGCTGGTCTGGCTCATGACGTCCTGCAAGCCATCGCGGTTGTAGTCGGCAAAGACAGCTTGGCTGATAACCCCGCCGAAGTCGTGATTGTTGACCCCGGTCGGTTCCGCCAGGTAAGTGGCTGTGTAGGTTTGATTATCATCGCCGCTGTAGACATAGCCGGCGTTAGCCGCTGCCCCGTTGCTCTGCGACATCGAACTCTGGAAGAACGACCAGGTGCCGTCTTCGTTGACCGTCACCGCGGCGGCGTTCAAACCATACTGCGCACCGCTGGCGGTTCCGCCCCAGGTCGTCTGCTGCAACCGGCTGCCGGCGGTAGTTGCATCGCTGGCCGTGACCTGCACCAGCTCGCTGAGGTTGGAGCGGTTGCCGGCGGCATCCCAGACGACGAAGCCGATGGAGTGATTGCCTTTGCTCAGCGAGGCGTCGATTTTCCAATCGCCCTGCGCATCCGCCGTGGCATAGCCCAGGATCTTGTCGAGCCCTTCGCTGTACACGCCGTCCTTGTTGCTGTCTTCGACCAGCGCAATGAGCGCACCGGACTCGACACGACCATGGACATCGCTGGCGAACGACAATGCAGCGCCGCTGGTAACGGCCGCAGCCACGACCGGAGCGACGGTGACGGGTTCCGGTGCGTCCAGGTCCACGACCACGGTGTAGTCGGCGAAGCTGGTGCCCGTGGCGACGTTACCGGCGGTGTCGACCAGTTGCATTTTCACGTTCAGCGTCTGGCTCTGGGCGAACTCAGGCAGCGTGTACGTCCACAGCGAACCGCTGGAGGACAGCACGGTGACCCAGCTCTGGCCATTATCGAACGAAACTTGCAGGTTCTGCGTCGCTTGCAGCGAGACGTTCAGCGTGCCAGACACAGTGACCGTGGTGTCACGGGTGACCATGTCGCTGTTGGTCGCGCTTTCGGCGGTGCTGTGGCCGTTGCTGACGCCGGCGGCGGTATCGGTGGCGACGACGAAGGTCGAGGTCATGCCGTTGGCGCTGAGACCGACCGTGTCGATGATCAGGACCTGGCTGCTGATGGTGCCACGGTTGCCCGCCGCATCCACCACCCGGGCCTGGACGATGTAGGTGTCATCGGCCAACACGCGGTCGGTCATGTCCAGGCTCCACTTGCCGTTCTCCATGACCGCCATTTCCCAGGTATTGCCACCGTTGAGGCTGACTTCGACCCGATCGGTGTCCTCGGCGGCGGCGCTCAGGGAGCCGTTAATCACCAGACGATTGTCGTTGGTGATGAAGTCGCTCGGACTGGCACCACGGTCTTCGGTAATCGACTCGATCAGCGCGGAAGCCGCAGGCGCCGTGGTGTCGAACGTGACTTCCTGGCTGGCGCTATCCACCACTGCGCCGCCGGCCGCAACCACGCGAGCCTGATAGACGACGACAGAATCGCCATGCACGGTCGGATCCTCGAAGATCCAGGTCGTGCCGGTAGTGGCGGCATTGGCCCAGGTCAGGCCGCCGTCGCTGGACACCTGAACCCGTGCCCCGGTCGGCAGTTCCTGGCTCAGTGTGCCCTTGACGGCAATGCTGGTGGCGCTGGTGATGAAGTCGCCCACTACACCCGAGTCCGGGGTGATATCAGTGATGTTCAGGCCGATGCCGATACCGGTATCGATGACCACCGCCTGCGAGGCTTGCGAGCCGACGTTGCCGGCAGCGTCGATGACCCGTATCTGGTAGTTGTGCAGGCCGTCGGTCAGTACTCGGGCATCGTCATAACGCCAGTTGAGGTCGCTCACGACCACATCGGACCAGGTGCTACCGTCGTTGATGCTGATCTGCACCTTCTCGTTGGCGCCCAGCGCCGTGGACAGCGTGCCGAACAGGGTCAGCGACGTATCGGAGGTGATGAAATCACCCGGCACGTCGGTGTCCTGATCGATGGCAGTGATCTGCACGATGGCGGTTGGCGCGATGGTGTCGACAGTGAACGACACCGCCGCGCTGGCCACGCTTTCGTTGCCGGCCGCATCCGACTGTGTGGCGGTCAGGCTGTGAGCGCCCTGCGCCAGCGGCGTCGAAGGCGTGAAGCTCCAGGCGCCCTCGGCGGACACCGTCACGCTGCCCAGCAAGGTGCCATTGTCGTAGACCTTGACCACTTCACCCGCATTGCCGCTGCCGCTCAGGGTCGGGGTGGTGTCATCGGTGAAACCGTTCTGCGCCAGTTGCCCCTGGTACACACCCACGTCATCGAACGCACCGGATACCACGGGTGCGGACGGCGCAGTCAGGTCGATGTCCAGCATGAAATCTGCCGAGCCTTCGGTACCGGCAGCATTGCGCGCTACGGCGGTATAAGTGTGCAAGCCTTCGGCCTGTATCGGCAGCTCCATGCTCCAGTTGCCGGACGCATCGGCAGTCACACTACCCAGGACCTTGCCAGCCTCGCTGACGGTGACCAGAGCACCAGCGGTTGCCGTGCCAACCAATGTCGGCGTGGCGTCGTCGGTCAGGCCGCGGCTGGCGATATCCCCCTGGATGCTGCCGACGTTGTCGATGGCCTTGACGATGCTGACCACCACTTCACCGGTTTCGACGCTGAAGTTGAGTGCCTCGCTGGCAACGCTGGTATTACCCGCCTTGTCCGTGAGGGTCGCAGTGATTGCATGGGCACCACCGGCCAACGCGGCAGATGCGGTGTAACTCCAGTTGCCGCTGGCATCGACCGTGGTCGAACCGATGACGACACCGTTGTCGTAGAGCTTGACCAGCGCCCCGCTCTCCGCACCGCTGCCACTGAAGGTCGGGATGGCATCGTCGGTGACGCCGTTCTGGGCGATCGGACCTACCTGTGCTCCTTGATCGTCGGTCGCGACGACCCGCACAGGCTGAGTCGGCGCCTGGGTGTCCAAAGTGACCGAATATTCGCCAGTCATCGGGCTCAGTTGCCCGGCCAGATCGGAGGCCTGCGCGGTGATGTTTTTCACGCCATCCGCGCCCAGATCCGCAGTGGTCAGGCTCCAGTTGCCACTGGCGTCGACCATGACAGAGCCGACAACAGCCCCGTTGACGAACACAGTGACCAGCGTTTGTGCCGCGCCGGTACCGGTGATGGTCAAGGTGTTATCGTCGGTGCTGTCGCCTTTCTGCAAGGCGCCGGTGACCGTGCCGACATCGTCCAGCACTTGAGTGATGGCCGGTGCCGCCGGGGCGTCCCCGGCCAGAGTGAAGTCCCAGGCCGCAGTCTTGTCGCTGACATTACCCGCAGCGTCCACAGCCTCGGCCACGAAACTGTGCTCACCCGCGGTCAGTGGCAGTGTCGGTACGAAGCTCCAGTGACCAGAGGCATCCACGGCGGCGCTGCCGATCAGCACACCGTTGTCATAGATCTTGACCAGGGTCGCATCGTCAGGCGCGAACGAGCCTTTGAACTCCGGTTGTGCATCGTCAGTGACATCGCCACGGGCGATGGTGCCGGTGATTGTGCCAACGTTATCCACCAGATCCAACGAGCCTTCCTCGATGACCGGTGCGGTCTGATCGCTTGGAGCGGTCTGCGTGGCTTCGCTGATATTGCCAGCCGCATCGGTAATAGTGATCGAGCCTGCTTCGCCCGGTTGCAGTGGGTTCGGCACGAACGACCAGTTGCCGTTTTCATCGACAACGGTGGTCACGGTGCTGCCATCGGCCAGTTCAACGGTCACAGTGCCACCGGCTTCGCCGGTGCCGCTCAGACCTGCTTCATTGTTCTGGTCAACGGCAGGCGCCGCAGGCGGGGTCTGGTCGCTGGAACCGGTGTTCACCGCTTCGCTGGTGTTGCCCGCCGGGTCGATGACGGTGATCGAACCTTCCTCACCCGGTTGCAGTGGGTTCGGCACGAACGACCAGTTGCCGTTTTCATCGATAACGGTAGTGACGGTGCTGCCATCCGGCAGTTCGACGACCACGGTGCTGCCAGACTCGCCGGTACCGCTGATGCCATCGCCATTGTTCTGGTCAACGGTCGGCGCTGCTGGTGGAGTCTGGTCGCTGGAACCGGTGTTCACCGCCTCGCTGGCGTTGCCAGCCGGGTCGATGACGGTGATCGAACCTTCCTCACCCGGTTGCAGTGGGTTCGGCACGAACGACCAGTTGCCGTTTTCATCGATAACGGTAGTGACGGTGCTGCCG
>NZ_JBWKVU010000013.1:112791-199891 GCF_059421865.1 Pseudomonas sp. GW821-FHT02B10
AACGACCAGTTGCCGTTTTCATCGATAACGGTAGTGACGGTGCTGCCGTCCGGCAGTTCGACGACCACGGTGCTGCCAGGCTCGCCGGTACCGCTGATACCCGATTCATTGTTCTGGTCAACGGTCGGTGCCGCAGGTGGAGTCTGGTCGCTGGAACCGGTGTTCACAGCCTCGCTGGCGTTGCCCGTCGGGTCGATGACGGTGATCGAGCCTGCTTCGCCCGGTTGCAGCGGGTTTGGTACAAACGACCAGTTGCCGTTTTCATCGATAACGGTAGTGACGGTGCTGCCATCCGGCAGTTCGACGACCACGGTGCTGCCCGGCTCGCCGGTACCGCTAATGCCGTCGCCGTTGTTCTGGTCAACGGTCGGCGCCGCCGGTGGAGTCTGATCGCTGGAACCGGTGTTCACCGCTTCGCTGGTGTTGCCCGCCGGGTCGATGACGGTGATCGAACCTGCTTCACCCGGTTGCAGTGGGTTCGGCACGAACGACCAGTTGCCGTTTTCATCGATAACGGTAGTGACGGTGCTGCCGTCCGGCAGTTCGACGACCACGGTGCTGCCCGGCTCGCCGGTGCCGCTCAGGCCATCACCATTGTTCTGGTCAATAGTGGGAGCAGCAGGAGGATTCTGGTCAGCGGGAGCTGGGGATGGCTGCTGGTCATTGGTACCAGTGTTCACCCCTTCAGTGGCGTTGCCAGCCGGGTCGATGACGGTGATCGAACCTGCTTCACCCGGCTGCAGCGGGTTCGGCACGAACGACCAGTTGCCGTTTTCATCGACAGTGGTGGTCACGGTGCTGCCGTCCGGCAGTTCAACGACTACAGTGCTGCCCGGCTCGCCGGTGCCGCTCAGGCCATCGCCATTGTTCTGGTCAACGGTCGGGACCGCAGGTGGGGTCTGATCGCTGGAACCCGTGTCGACGCCAGTGCTGGTGTTGCCATCTGGATCGGTGATGGTGACCGAGCCTTCTTCACCCGGTTGCAACGGGTTCGGCACGAACGACCAATTACCGTCTCCGTCGACGATGGTGGTCACGGTACTGCCGTCTGGCAGTTCGACGGTCACGGTGCTGCCTGGCTCGCCGGTGCCACTCAGGCCATCGGCGTTGTTCTGGTCAACAGTGGGAGGTACCGGTTGCGTGGAATTGATGATTCCGGTGTCGACGCTCGCACTGGAGTTACCGGCGGCATCAGTGACGACGATCGATCCGCTAACGCCCGGAGTCAGCGGGTTCGGGGTGACATTCCACTGACCGTCTGCCCCCACGGTCGCAATGACGGTACTGCCATCGGCAAGACTGACGGTAATGGTACTGCCCGGCTCGGCCATACCGGCCAGGCCATCCTGGTTGTTCTGGGTCACTACCGGCTCGGCGGGCGCCGTGACGTCAGCCACGCCGGTGCTGGTGGAACCGCTCTGCACGCCATTCAGGCTGGCTTGCAGGGAACCCTGTTCGCCATCGGCCAGCGGATTGGGGTTGAAATGCCAGAGCCCGGTATCGTCGGCCACAGTAGTGACCACGGTACCGTCAGCCAAGGTAAGGGCAACGGTAGCCCCGGCATCGGACTTGCCGGTCAGGCCATGCATGTTGTTGAACAGCACGCTCGGTGTCGAAGGCGTGGTCAGCCCCTGATCGGCATTCGCCGCATCAGCACTGCTACCGCCACCGCCACCGCTGTTATGGTTGGCAATCGCCACCGCACCGCCCACGGCGGCCAGGCCCAGCAAGGGCGCCAGCAGGCCCATGGAATCGGCCTCGGCCACGACAAGCAGCGAATCGATCGACTCAAGCGGCACCAGGGCAACGCCGGTCCAAGGGACCGAATAATCAGCGATCAGCAGCTCGCCGGTCTTGGGATCTTCAAACACCAGATCGCTTTTCACGCCGTCGATCACATCGAAGAAGCCATCGATGGAGATGGTTTCGCCAGTCTTGAGCTTGATGACCAGACGTTCGCCTTCGCGACTGACCGACTGAATATCTTCCGCTGGCGCGGACATCTTGATGACCGCCGGCCGATTGATTGTCAGCAGATTGCTGCCAGTGACATCCAGGGGATGCCCAGTGTCTTTTGCGATGATCTTGATCGGTAACATAACCACTCCGTTAAACATTCAATTCAAGTCCTGCACAGAGCGAAACGGCTACTCAAATGGCGTTTCGTACTGTCGTACCTCCTTCCAATGCCGGCCTGCGGGAACAGCTTTTTCTCAGGGCTGCTTCACAATGGGCAGAGCCAGTGCTTGGAATTGATCAAATGGTAAGGAGCGCCCCTGGAGGGGTATTTAGGGAAAAACCTAAAACGCGCCGATCCGAGCAGAGTCGAGGCGCGATCAAGGAAGGAATCAAAATACGAGCAGCAAGAATCCAATTGGATCAATGCTGGAGACATGACCACCCAAGGTGGTCAGCAACACGAAAAATAGTCGCAAGAAGGTAAGTCAGTCGTTGAATCCAGGTCCTTTCAGACGACCTGATGCTCCTGACAGAATGCGAACAGCTCCTGGTCGGAGTGGACACATAATTTGCGCATGACCGAAGTCTTCTGAGTACTGACAGTCTTTGCACTGCGTTGCAGGCTGGTAGCGATATCCTTGAGCCGCTCACCCGCCAAAAACAGCCGCAGCACTTCTGCTTCCTTGATTGAAATACTCGCGATGCGCTCACTGACTGACGACGTAGAAGCCATCACACTGTCAGGCTCAAGAGTGAAGTTGCCCTTGTAGATGCCGCCCTTGGAGATAGTGCGCAACGCCACATTTATTTCATCGAGGTTGATGCTTTTCTGCAGCACGCCGGACACTCCGCAATCGTAAAGGCTCCCCAGGATCGAACGGTTGTTCAGCATGGTCAGCACCAGAAAACGCACCTGCGGGAAATGACGCACCAGGTAGCTGATCAGGCGCATGCCATCGCCATAGTGCTCATCGCCTGGCATGTAGAAATCAGTGATCACGATATCCGGCGAATGTTCGTTGATGGCACTCATCAACTCGCCAGACGTCTTGGCCACGCTCACCACGTCATACACGCCGTCACTCTCGATCGTTTCTTTCACCCCTGCCAATACGATGGGGTGATCATCGGCCAGCACCACTTTTATTTTATTCATGCTAAGACTGCCCTTGAAAAAGAAATGACCAAACCGCTCCCGACGCTCTCCGTAGCATTCATAACTTTTCCATCTCCTGCGTGATTTGCTCGAGGACATCCTCTACTTCACGCCGTCTTTCCTCCACCCAACCCTGTGCATCCAGTTGCGCTTCAATAGCCACGCAACGATCGAGCAGATCCTGTGCCTGAACCACCGACAACCCACCGCGTATCCGGTGCAACATGGAGCCCACTGCCTTGGCATCTTTGTCCCGCACTGCTGCGCGAGTTTTGGCAAGGTCTTCCTTGAACGTCTGAATGAATACATCACGCAATTGACTGGACACTTGCATGACACTTTTCTCTTCCGACGCCTCTTCCTCGGACAGTATTGCGCCATCCAGGTGTCCGCAGAGCTTCAACAGCACATTGTGCAGGGTTTGCAATGACATCGGCTTGACCACACAAGCGTTCATGCCTACGCCGATACAGCGTTCCTCTTCCTCGCGCAACGCGTTGGCGGTCACGCCGACAATGGGGGTGTTGCTATCGGCTCGACGTAGCGCCGTGGTCAATTCATACCCATTCATTTCCGGCATATTGACGTCAGTCAGCACGACATCGAAAGCATCATGATCCCAGAGTCGCAGCGCTTCCACGCCGTTGGATGCCAATGCCACGCTGCACCCCAGCTGCTGGAGCTGCTCCTTGATCAAGGTCTGGTTGATCGGGTTATCTTCGGCGACGAGCACATGCAAGCTGAACCGACACCAACTCTGTATCGCTTCGGCGCTTTCATTCGCAGCCAATGGCTCGCCCTGGGCCAGGGCCACAGCTCGTAGCAGGCCCTTGAGGCTGTGCAGACTGACGGTATAGCCATCGGCGGTACGCTGTGGCTTGATCAATCCCTCTTCCGAGCAACGAACCCGCTCACCACTCCATTCCAGCGCCGGCAAAAGTTCCGGGATCACATCGACAAGCACCGCGCCAGGATAGCGGTCATCGGATACCTCGCTACCGGTCACCGCCAGCGCTCCGAAATGCGACAGCCAGTTACAGACGCTGATGGCCAACTCCTTGATGGGAGCGCGTACTGCAACGGCCTCGTTCTTCAGGGTGAACCCAGGCAGGAGCGGATGTTCACCAGGCACAACCGTGAGTGGCAGGCTCAAGGTGAAACTGCTGCCCAGTCCTGTGTCACTGACGATCGCCAGGTTGCCGCCCATCAATTGCGTCAAGCGCCAGCAAATCGACAGGCCAAGCCCGGTACCACCGACGGTGTGCTGCTGGCTATGTGCCTGATAGAAGGGTTCGAACAGGCGGACCTGATGCTCGCTGGAAATGCCACAGCCGGTATCGGTGACCTGCCACTGAAACTGCCAGGCACCCTCGACCTGCTCGCTTTTGACCCGCAAGGCGATTCGTCCGACATCGGTGAACTTGATCGCATTGCTGAGCAAATTGTTGAGTATCTGCCGAATTCTGGCTGCGTCGCCTCTGACTCTTCGCGGTAGCTCGACTTCCACGCAGGCATAGAGGTGCAGACCTTTGGCACCCGCAGCAGCCGAATAGGCCTGCAGGACATCCTCGATCATTTCCAATGGACTGAACTCGACGTGTTCGATCGCCAGTTGCCCGGCTTCGATTTTCGACACGTCCAGAATATCGCTGATCACCTGCAACAGAATCGAAGAGGAACGTTGCATGGTTTGCACTTGCGAACGTTGCAGGGCATTGAGCGGCGACAGGGTCAGGAGTTCCAGGGTGCCGAGCACCCCATACAGCGGCGTGCGGATCTCATGGCTCATGGTCGCCAGAAATACGGTCTTGGCCTCGTTTGAAGCGTCCGCCGATTGCTTGGCTTGAGCCAGTGCCCGCTCCGCCAGCTTGTAAGCACTGATGTCACTGAACGCACAAAGCACCACGTCTTCGCCTTGATAGCGCGACGGCAAAAAACTGACTTCCAGCTGTCGGTCGTTGATTGTGATCGATAGATGCTTGTCCTCGACGGCTCCAGCCGATTCGGCTACGGAAGGCCAGCCGCGGCTAAGCTGACTGATGGTTTGTGTGTCTCCCAGCCATTGCAGCGCCAGCTCGTTTTCCATCACCACCTTGCGATCTTTGCGCGCCAGCACGCACAACGCCACTGGGGCGTTCTGAATGATCGCGCGGCTGAACGAGTCACTCTCTACAACCCGGTCATGAGCCCGGCGAGCCGGTACGACCACTCTCATGGCATACCAGCGCAACAAGAAATAACCCACGACAACAAACGCCAGACACACAGCCAGCAACACCAGTAACTGCCACTTGGCATATTGAAAAAAGCTTCGGTAATCAAGGTGATAGTAACCGCGCCAGCCGTCTTTGCTGGTGGTCTTGACCAGGAACCCGGCACTGGTCAATTGCAACCCTTCTTGAGCATCGTCGAAGCTGGGTATCTTGCCCGTCAGCAACAACCCATCGGGGGTTATGAGTTCCATGGCATCGAATACCGTCCAATCGCTGAGACGAGAAGAGTCGGTAATTGAACGCAGATCCAGCAACGAGGCGATGACCAGTTGACGCTTCGATTGATCGTGGACCAACAGGTTTTGTGGCGTGTCGGTGTACATGTAGGTAATGAACTTGATAGACGACCCATCACCCTGGACATGATTGGCCGGCGCCCACATCACGGCATTATCCGATTGTGCCGGGCGGAACTTCAAAATTTGCTTTTTCAGGTTTTCACTCAGCTCCAGGTAGTCGTTCTTACCGACCTGTCCATTTTCCCTTGAGGCAGTGGCTGCCGGAACACCAATGCTGATTGAGCTATCAAGATCCAGCAGTAGCGTTTGCGGCGCAGCATAAGAAGAAATGCTCCAGTACGAGCCGTACAAGTTGGAAATCAGCACCCCAAACTTCCCAATACCGGCAACTTGATCTTCACCCTGCGAAGCCATCTCAGTGGGCACAGCCAGAGTGAACGGCATGGAAAAGGAGAATTCGCGTCCTTCGTAGATCCAGGAGTCGCGTGCTTCCTTGAGCAAGCGATGCTGAAACGGAATGACTGCCTGATCCCGTTTTTGTGTCACCTCATCGCTATGCCGGGCAACACGCAGCAAGAATTCTTCCTGCTCATGGATGTTGCCCATCAAGCGCGAGAAGTGAAATTCTATCTTGTACAACTGTTCCTGAACCAGGCGCTCGGCAGCCCAGTAGGTCATGGCGAACAACAGAATTGCCAGCGAAACCGCTACGATCAGTAGCATGTTCAACCGCAAGGAAGTACGGGCAAAATTTTTAATTAGATTATCGTTTCCCATAAATCATCCGGCTGATCCAACCCAGTGAGAAGCCTAGAGGGTCGACTGTTTCATCATCGACCCTCCTGTTGTAGCAAAGCCGAAAACGACTCTTTCGATACGGCTTTGGAAATCAAGAACCCCTGTACCGCGTCACACTCGAACTGGCGCAATAACGCCAGCTGCGCGTGATTCTCAACACCCTCTGCAACGACTTCAAGTCCCAAATGCTGCCCCAGTGCAATAATACTTTTGAGCGCCGCGGCGGTACTTTCTTCATGCTCGCAATTGGCTATTAGCGCACGGTCGATTTTCAACTCGGTAAAGGGCGTTTTCACCAGGTTGTAAAACGAACTGAACCCTTGTCCGAAGTCATCCTGGGCCAATCCGAAACCTTTCATCCGCAACCGGCATACCCCGGCGATGTAGTGGCTGAGCAACTCGGTCATGCTGCATTCGGTCAGTTCGAAACACAGCCTGGACGGCATGCCGTTCAAGCGTAGAACACATTCATGAAGCCGATCGGGCAAGGTCGGGTCATTCAACAAGTGAGTCGGCAGGTTGATCGAAACCGGAACTCGAAAACCACTGTTCTGCCAGCTGAACTGGGCCTTCACAGTTTGTTCGATCATGCAGAACAACAATGCCTCTTCCAGCCCGGCATCAACCATCTGCGATAGAAACTGCCCAGGCAACAAAGTCCCCAAAGCCGGGTGTTCCCAACGCACCAACGCCTCGGCCGAGGCGATCCTGCCGCTTCTCAACGCCTTCTTCGGTTGGAACCACGCTTTGAACTGCCCCTGTTCCAAGGCCTCCTGCAACTGCTGTCGGTTGAAAACCAACACCGGAGCCGGCGCGCTCTCGGGAACCGCCCGGGGAGCCGCACACTTGTCAATCAGGCTCCTGATCGAGGCCGGCATGGCAGGTTTGGAAATCGTATCGATCACTTCGATTCCCAGCATTTCAGCCACGGTACAGGCGCTCCCCAGCATGCGTCGCGAGGACGAGCTCATCAGCGCCAGGCGGGGCGGCTTCTTCGACAACGACAGCTGCTGGATGAACTGCACGCCATCGAGCTCCGGCATCATCAGATCACTGAGCACCAGATCGAAGTCTCGCTTGTCCAGCCATTGCAGGGCTTCCTGTCCGTCAGCGGCAATCTCGATACGATGCACGCCCTCGGCCTTGAACAGCGATTTCAGATATTCGCGTTGAAAATGGTGATCTTCGACGATCAATACACTCATGGCGCACATACGATTTTCTCCGGCTTTAAGGCGTTCAAGCTGTTGAACAGGGACAGAAGATCCACGGGCTTCGTCAAACACAGGTTCATGCCCGAATCAAGACAACGCGCAGCTTCTTCGGGGTCAGTGTTGGCCGTTGCTCCCACGATCGGCACGGCGCAACCGATACGGCGCATGTGTCGCGCCAATTGGTGGCCATCCATGCCAGGCATGTTGATGTCGGTCAGCACCAGATCGAAGGTGCCGCATGCCCATTGCATCAGCGCTTCGCGTCCGTCGCTGGCCAGAGTCACCTCACAGCCCAGCACTTCGAGTTGTTCCTTGAGCACCAACTGATTGATGGGGTTGTCTTCGATCACTAACACTCGTTGCAACAATTGACGAAAGGGTTCGGTGCTGGTCTCGGCACGCGCCTGGCTGCTGCCTTGAGCCAGGCTGACCGCCTGGCCGATAGCGTGAATATTGTTGAGGTTGACCTCCCAGGCGCTGTCCGTCAGTACTGGCTGCCCTGGCGCCCCAAGGTAAGCCCGTACCCGCGAACTGCTGGGTAATAGCAGTGAGTTGGCAGCGCCGTTCTCGACGGTCAGTTCCACCAACGTCGCCCTAGGCGGCAGTTGCAATTCGGTGCTGTTGAGGATCTGAGCGGACGCCCCCCAACGGTTCAGCCAGCCGCACACGTTTTCTGCCGCTTCCTGGAGAGGAGAGCTGACGAAAACCGGTAACGATGCCAGGCGAATGCCCTGCTCGCTCATGCTCTCCGGGCGACCCAGCTCCAGCGGTAACGACAAGGTGAAACTGCTACCCAACCCGTAGGCACTGACCAGACGGATATCGCCATTCATCAACTCGGCCAGACGCTGACAAATAGACAAGCCCAGCCCGGTACCACCGGCTCGGCTCTGACGGTCTCCGGCCTGATAAAACGGCTCGAACAGACGACTTTGCTCTTCCATGCGAATGCCGCAGCCGGTGTCGGTCACTTGCCAAAGCAGGTTCAACCGTTCGCAATCGCGACTTTCGATCCTGACGCGCAACACCACTCGACCGGAGTCAGTGAACTTCAAGGCATTGCCCAGCAGATTGCTGAGAATCTGCCGAATCCGCGCCGCATCTCCGCGCATCATCATCGGTAGTTTCGGGTCGCAGAACGCTTGTAGGATCAATCCCTTGCGTTGTGCTGCCGCGGAAAACATCTGAATCAACTCCTGCACCAATTCGCAGGGGTTGAAATCATCGGGCTCAAGCACCAACTGGCCAGCTTCGATCTTGGAGACATCCAATACATCGTTGATCAAATGTCCCAAGGTCGATGCTGAGCGCTGCATGGCATCCAGATAATTCGCCTGCTGTGGTTCGAGCTTCGTCAAGCCAAGCAACTCCAGCGTGCCGAGCAACCCATAAAGAGGCGTGCGGATTTCGTGACTGATGGTCGCGAGAAAGACGCTTTTAGCCTCGTTGGTCGCATCGGAATGCTGCTTGGCCCGAGCCAAGGCCAGCTCCATTTGTTTGCGCGCGCTGATATCGCTGAAGGCACAGAGCAGCACGTCCTCCCCCTTGTAGCGGGTAGGCACCGAGCTCAGGTGCAAATGATGACCACTGGCAGCCTCCAACTCCTCGCAGACAGGTGAATTGTTGTCGAACGCGCGTCGTATCCAGTCCTGCTCCAGAGCAATGCGCTGTGCGTCTCCACCTAACCACTGCACGCACAGACGATTTTCCAGCACCACCTGGCCATCAAGACGCCGTAACACACACAGGGCTACCGGAGCCGTGTCGATGACCGTACGACTGAACTCTTCACTTTCGATCAAGGCTTCCAAACGATGCAGAGCCGGGTTGACCAACCGCCGATTAATCCGCAGCACCAGACGCTGAACGCCTATGGCCATCAGGCCGAACACCAGCAGGGCCAGCACGGAGTCCCGCCACAGCGGCGTCAGCAGCGCCTTGAACGGTACGTAGTAGATCAACATCCACCTTGAACCGCCGATGCTTTTGCTCAGGGACAGATAACCGAGGTTCAGGCCGCGGCCAGTAAAGCCGAAGTCGTCCTTGGACCAGACCCTGGAAAAATAGGTGCTCAGGTCTTTGTCCGGCTCGCTGCCCAACACTTGCTGGCGCGCCCTGTTCAACAACAGATAACCATCCGAACCTTGGCCAAGCAGCCCCGCCGCCAGCTCTTTGCCAACAATTTCCAAGCCCAGCCAACCAGCATCCTGACCATTGGAAATGCGCCGAAAGATGTAGATTCGCGTGAGCGGATCACCAGGATCGTTCAACCAGATGAACTGCTGATTACTTGCCATGGTCGTCGCAGCCAGCGCATTGAGCACGCTGCTCGGCAGGACGTAATGGTCGAAGCTGCGATCGTAGATGCGGCTGATGGTGTGCTCTGCATTGTTGGACACATACACGAGGCCGAGCTGAAACTCTTCCAACTCGCGAATATCGCGCCCGGAAAGAGTCAGGCTCCAAGGCGAATCGTAGTTGCCCAGCAGGATTCTCTTGCGTTGGTCCTGACCCAAAGGAACTTTCAGTGCTTCGGGTGCAGACACCACATCCGGTGAATTCAAATGAACCGAGCGGCTGAAATGCAGCAACAAGGCCTCGCGCTGAAACAGCGACTCTTGAACGCTGTAAACCTCGTCATTCATCACTCGGCGGTGCTTGGAGATTTCGTTATTTAAACTGGACACCCAATAGAAGCAGAGACCGCAGAACAGGCACAACAGGAGTAACCAGGCCAAAAGCAGAAGGAGCTTGCCAACCGCCTTGGGCGAGGAAAAGTTTTTGTCCAGTGGTTGAAGAAACTGTTTGTATTTCATGCATCCAAGGTTAGGGATGCAGCCAAACAGAACCTATCGGAAAATCCCTAAAGCCACCTTTGTGCGTTCAGACCAGCCCATGATGCAATTAATAAGAACATTGACCTTCATCACCTGCCCGATAGGCGGATATCCATCCAGGCAGCAGAGGGTTCGACAGCCCTTCGCGTTGTACCTGTGTAGCTTTTCCCCCCTTTCCAGTTCACCTGAGCGCTGCGACGCGAGCTTCAGCGCACTCCTCACTCGCCTGCGAATCAACTCGCACCGGCCTGGAACTTCTTGCGGTACGCCGCCGGCAGCAGGCCGACCCGTTGCTGGAACAGCCGGCGAAACGAGTTGCTGTCTTCGTAGCCCACTTTGTAGGTGATGCTGTCCAGGGTCATGCGCGTGGATTCCAGCAGCTCCTTGGCCTTTTCCAGGCGCAGGGTCTGCAGATAGGCCAGCGGTGTGTAGCCGGTGGCGTCCTTGAAGCGGCGCTTGAAGTTCCGCACGCCAAAGCCGAAGCGCCGGGCCGTATCGTCGATCAGCAGTGGCTGGTCGAAGTGTTCCTCCAGCCAGTCCTGCACCCGCAGGATCTCGCCATCGCCATGGCTCTTGGGCAGCGACCACATGACATAGACCGACTGCTCGCTGCGCACCTTGTCGATCAGCAGGTACTTGCCGCACTTCTGCGCCAGCTCCAGGGACGCGAAACGCCGCACCAAATGCAGCAGCAGGTCCATGGCCGCGCTCGCGCCGCCGCTGGTGATCAGGCGATCGTCCTCGCAGAGGAGTTGCCCCTCGTCCAGCTCGACCCCGGCATAACGCCGCCGGAACAGCTCGGCGAAGGCCCAGTGGGTAGTGGCGCGGGCGCCCTTCAATAGGCCGGCTTCGGCCAGCAGGAAGGTGGCGGTGCACATCGAGGCCAGCACCGCGCCCCGGGAGTGCTGTTGCCGCAACCAGGGCCCATGCCTGGCAAATGCCGGCAAGGCTTCCTTCAGGGTGAAGAGAAAACCGGGGATCAGCACCAGATCGGTCTGGGCGATCTCGGCCACCGAGCGCTGCACCCGCAGCGCTTGCCCGCCCCAGGCGCTGACATCGGCGCCATCCAGCGAGGCGACCACCACCTCGAACGGCGCGCTGGCGCTGTCGGCGAACAGGTTGGCGGCGCTCAGCACTTCCAGGGCCAGGGTGGCGCTGGCGGCGGAACAGTGATCGGCCAGGAGCAAGGTGACGTGCATAGTGGATTCCGTTGCGCTTTTCGCATGAAAAATGTCATTTGCGCACCTAGCTTAGCCGATCCCCCTTGCCTAAAGTGCGGCCATCCTTTCAATCATCGGTGTACTCATGAATCTCTGGTTCCGCATGCTGCTCATGCTGTTTCGTCGTCCGTGGCGCAAGCCGGTCGAAGGCCTGGCCACCACCGTGGTGCGCATGCGCGTCTGGCCGCTCGACCTCGACCTCAACCGCCACGTCACCAATGGCCGCTACTTCACCCTGGCCGACCTCGGGCGCATGGACTTCGTCCTGCGCAGCGGCGCCTATCGCGTGGCCCTGCGCCACAGGGCCGTGCCGATCGTTGGCGATGTGTGGGGCAAGTTCCGCCGTGAACTGAAGCTGTTCGAAGCCTTCGAGATCCACAGCCGGATCCTCGGCTGGGACGAGAAATGGAGCTTTATGGAACACCGCTTCGTGAGCAAAGGCCGGGTGATCGGCGTGGTGGTGATGCGCGGACTGTTCCGCTCGGCCAAAGGCACGATTGCTCCCGGAGAGTTCGTCCACGAACTGGGCGTGGACCAATCACCCAAGTTGCCGCAGTGGCTGCAAGACTGGTCGCAAAGCTGCGACGACATGAGCGTTCAGTTGCGCGCCGAGGAAGATCCAGCGCGTTAAGGCGGTTCGCTGAAACAACAACGCCATTGCCGATCCAGGTCGACAATGGCGTTGTTGCGCGACAGCCAGCGCTTGAGCGAGCGCGACGCCGTGATGGCGCCGCGCCCGCCCGTCACTCAGTGCGGGGCGCGGGGGATGGTCTTGAGCAGGTCTTCGGGGCTGATGTGGCCGACCACGCTGCCCGGTTGCGGCATGTTGAGGATATGGCCTTTCATCTTGCCGATGATGTGCATCTCGCACGGCTTGCAGTCGAACTTCAGGGTCAGCACTTCGTCACCGTGAATCAGCTGCATCGGCGCCACCTTGGTGCGCACGCCGGTGACGCCCTTGGCCTGTTTCGGGCACAGGTTGAAGGAGAAACGCAGGCAGTGCTTGGTGATCATCACCGGCACTTCGCCGGCCTCTTCGTGGGCCTCGTAGGCCGCATCGATCAGCTTCACCCCATGGCGATGGTAGAAGTCGCGGGCCTTCTGGTTGTACACGTTGGCCAGGAACGACAGGTGCGACTCCGGGTACACCGGTGGCGGCGTGGTCTCGGCCTTGCGGCTGCCACGCGGGTGAGCGGCAACCCGCGCGGCGGTCAAGGCTTCGATCACTTCGCGGCGCAAGGCCTTAAGCTGCGAGTTGGGGATGAAGTAAGCCTGCGGCGCATCGAGCTTGATGTCGATGGCGTGGTACTGCGTGGTGCCGAGCTGGCCGAGCAGGTCGCGCAGTTGTTCCAGCGCCTGCTCCGGCTTGTTGGCGACGCCGAACGGGCCGTCCAGGGTCACGCTGGCGCTGATCCCCTCTTCACTCGTCGCGGTCACTTCCAGCTGTTCTTCGCGCAGGCGCGCGACCCAGCTCAGGGCCACGCGACGCTCGGACGAAGTCTTCTGCAGGGCCTGCTGCCAGTTGTGATCGAGGTTGCGGTTCAGCGGGTGGTTCGGCCGCAGCTTGTACAGGCCTTCCGGCATCTCGTTGGGCTCGACGCGATAGCGATAGCGCTTTTCGCCGTCCTCTTCGAACTCGCCCTTGGGCTCGGCGATGTTGGCGCGGAAACCCACCACTTCGCGCTTGACCAGCACATTGAGGCCGTCGCCATTGGACAACGGCTCATGGGTCACCACGTGCAGGTCGCGCTTGGCGACTTTCTCGACCACACCCACCGGCAGACCGGTAAAGGTCGGCGAGTCGAAAGCGCCGATGTCGATCTTGCGATCGGTGACGAAATAATCGGTGCTGCCGCGGTGGAAAGTCTTTTCCGGGTCGGGCAGGAAGAAGTGCGCGGTGCGGCCGCTGGAAGCGCGGGCCAGGTCGATACGGTCTTCGAGCACGTCGTCCAGGCGCTGGCGGTAATAGGCAGTGATGTTCTTCACATAACCCATGTCCTTGTAGCGCCCTTCGATCTTGAACGAACGCACGCCGGCTTCCACCAGGGCGCGGATGTTGGCGCTCTGGTTGTTGTCCTTCATCGACAGCAGGTGCTTCTCGTAGGCGATCACACCGCCCTTTTCATCCTTGAGGGTGTACGGCAGGCGGCAGGCCTGGGAGCAGTCGCCACGGTTGGCGCTGCGGCCGGTCTGCGCATGGGAGATGTTGCACTGGCCGGAGAAGGCCACGCACAGCGCGCCATGGATGAAGAACTCGATCGCCGCGTCGGTCTCGTCGGCGATGGCGCGGATTTCCTGCAGGTTCAGCTCGCGGGCCAGGACCAGTTGCGAGAAGCCGGCCTGGTCGAGGAACTTGGCCCGGGCCAGGGTGCGGATATCGGTCTGGGTGCTGGCGTGCAGCTCGATCGGCGGAATGTCCAGCTCCATCACGCCCAGGTCCTGGACGATCAACGCATCGACGCCCGCGTCGTACAGCTGGTGGATCAGCTTGCGCGCCGGCTCCAGCTCGTTGTCGTGGAGGATGGTGTTGATGGTGGTGAAGATCCGCGCGTGGTAACGGCGGGCGAACTCCACCAGCTCGGCGATTTCACTCACTTCGTTGCAGGCGTTGTGGCGCGCGCCGAAGCTCGGGCCGCCGATGTACACGGCGTCGGCGCCATGCAGGATGGCCTCGCGGGCGATGGCGACATCGCGGGCAGGGCTGAGCAATTCCAGGTGATGCTTGGGCAAGGACATATTTTTTTAGTCAGGCTTGTCACAGTCGAGGCGCGCATTGTAGCGGCGAAACGCCTGACCGGCACCCGTGTACTGCCCGGTGGCGCCCACTCGCCGAGCGGCACCACCGGATAACGCCGCAAACTCAGCCCTTGGCCGCCATCGCGGTGACTTCCACGCGCATGCCTTCGACCGCCAGGGACGCCACGCCAACGGCGGCGCGCACCGGCCAGGGCTTGGCGAAGAAGCGCTGGTAGACCGCATTGAACGCGGCGCGCTCGGCCATGTCGGTGAGGTAGATGGTCAGGTGCAGGACCCGGTCCATGGAACTGCCGGCCTTTTCCAGGGCCACCTTGAGCGCCTGCAGGGTGCACTCGCTCTGCGCAGTGATGTCGCCCAGTTCCAGGCTGCCGTCGGCGCGGGTGGGGATCTGGGTGGAGACCAGGATGCCGGCGAAACCGGCAACGTCGGAGGAGATGGAATCCGCGTCGGGATCGGGAATGAAATCGATATCGTGGTTGGCCATGGGGCTCTCTTGTTCGAGGGGATAAAGGGCGCCAGTTTACAGCCCCGGCGCCGGGTCGTGCGCGAATCGGCGGGAAAACCCGGCCCTGCTGCCACCGGTACATCAAATACGGAGGAAGAACCCCATGAAGATCGTGATCACCAGCGTGGTCGTCGACGACCAGGCCAAGGCCCTGGCCTTCTACCGGGACGTGCTGGGTTTTCAGCTCAAGCACGACATCGCCATGGGCGAGCATCGCTGGCTGACGCTGACCTCCCCCGGCGATCCCGACGGCGTCGAATTGCTGCTGGAGCCCGACGCTCACCCGGCCGCCAAGCCATTCACCTCGGCACTGAAACGCGATGGCATCCCCTTCACTTTCTTCGGGGTCGAGGATGTACACGCCGAATATGCCCGGCTGAGCACCTTGGGCGTGCAGTTCACCCGAGCGCCGACAGTTGCCGGCCCGGTGACCCTCGCGGTCTTCGACGATACGTGCGGCAACCTGATCCAGATCGTGCAGCAGAACTGAACAGCCCCGGCGCGGCGAGCTGAAAACAAACGGGTCCTCTCCCTTGCGGGAGAGGACGGGCGAAGACTTTCAAGCGTGGTGAATATCCCGATCCTTGGTTTCCGGCAGGAACAAGGTGCCCAGGATCGCCGTCATCACCGCGATGACGATCGGGTACCAGAGCCCGTAGTAGATGTCCCCGGTGGCCGCCACCATGGCGAACGCCACCGTCGGCAGGAAGCCGCCGAACCAGCCGTTACCGATGTGATACGGCAGCGACATCGAGGTGTAGCGGATGCGCGCCGGGAACAGCTCCACCAGCCAGGCGGCGATCGGGCCGTAGACCATGGTCACGTAGATCACCAGCAGGGTCAGCAATGCCAGCACCGCCGGATAGTTGGTCTTGGCCGGATCGGCCTTCTCGGGGTAGCCGGCGTCCTTGAGGGCGCTGCCCAGGGTGGCGACGAAGGCATCGTTCTGCGCCTTGAAGTCGGCGGCCGGCAGGCCGGTGCCTTCGAAGCTCGGCAGCACCTTGTCGCCGATCCGCACCTGCGCTACCGCGCCCGGCATGGCCTTCTCGTTCTCGTAGGGAATGGCCTTCTTTGCCAGCACGCTCTTGGCCAGGTCGCAGGAACTGGTGAATTTGGCCTTGCCCACCGGGTCGAACTGGAACGAGCACTGGGCGGGATCGGCGACCACCGTGACCGGGTTGCGCTCCTGGGCGCTGAACACCTCGGGGTTACCGTATTCAGTCAGCGCCTTGAAGATCGGAAAGTAGGTCAGCGCCGCGAGGACGCAGCCGGCCATGATGATGCCCTTGCGCCCGATGCGGTCCGACAGGCTGCCGAACAGGATGAAGAACGGCGTGCCGATCAGCAGCGAGCCGGCGATCAGCAGGTTGGCGGTCTGCGGGTCGATCTTGAGCGTCTGCAGCAGGAAGAACAGCGCGTAGAACTGCCCGGTGTACCAGACCACCGCCTGGCCGGCGGTGCCGCCGAGCAGCGCCATGATCACGATCTTGAGGTTGTCCCAGCGGGCGAAGGACTCGGTCAGCGGCGCCTTGGATGACTTGCCTTCGGCCTTCATCCTCTGGAACACCGGCGACTCGCTCAGTTGCAGGCGGATGTACACCGAGACGATCAGCAGCAGGATCGACAGCAGGAAAGGAATCCTCCAGCCCCAGGCCTCGAAGGCTTCGGTGCCGAGGATCGTGCGGCAGGCGAGGATCACCAGCAGCGACAGGAACAGGCCCAGGGTCGCCGTGGTCTGGATCCACGACGTAAAGTAGCCGCGCTTGCCCTTGGGGGCGTGCTCGGCCACATAGGTCGCCGCGCCGCCATACTCGCCGCCCAGCGCCAGGCCTTGCAGCAGGCGCAGGCTGATCAGGATGATCGGCGCCGCCACGCCGATGGTCGTATAGCTGGGCAGCAGGCCGACCACGGCGGTGGAGACACCCATGATCACGATGGTGATGAGGAAGGTGTGCTTGCGCCCGATCATGTCGCCCAGGCGGCCGAACACGATCGCGCCGAACGGCCGCACGGCAAAGCCCGCGGCGAATGCCAGGTTTCCCTGAAGCATAATCAGCTTCGTGCAGATATCCACTCGCCCGCCGCCTGGCGGCCCTCATGCCACGCCGCCGTCAACCATCACTGCCGTCGATCATTCAAATCATGAAAGCGGATTTTTCATTTTCCAGCGATGCCTTCAGAATGGCGCCACCTTCAATACCGTCGGACAAGTACGTCATGAATATCAATTTTGCGGTCGCCTGCATGATCGTGGTTTCCTTTGCCATCGCCCTGTTCCACACCTGATCGGCAGCCCCGCTCGACATAGCCCCCGGCCATCGGCACGGGTGCAGGCCACTGACTTGCCGCGTTCCCCACGCGGCATTTGTGTTTAAAATGCCCGCCCTTTTCCGCTGCTGGCCCCTGCGATGAACTCCGACGCCCTCTCCATCCTGCACCATCACCTGCTGACAGCCCTGGCCTGCGCTCCGGCGGAAACCCGGCGCCTGTTCCATGGCCGCGGGCGTTGCTGGCCGGGGCTGGAGCAAGTGACCGTGGACTGGCTGCAGGGCGTGGTGCTGGTGGCGCTGTTCAAGGAGCCGGAGCCGCAGCAGCTGGAGGCGCTCAAGCAGTTGCTGCTGGCACTCAGCACCTCGCCGCAGTGGCAGGCCTGTGGCGCCCATACCCTGCTGCTGCAACACCGTTATCAGCTGCAAAGCCCGGTGGACTGGCTGGTGGGCGAACCTATCGATGAATGGACCCTGGTCGAGGAAGGCCTGCGCTATCGGGTGGACCTGGGCCAGAAGCAGAACAACGGCCTGTTTCTCGACATGCGCTACGGTCGCAACTGGGTGCGCGCCAATGCCCGGGGCAAGCGCGTGCTGAACCTGTTCGCCTACACCTGCGGCTTCTCGGTGGCGGCCATCGAAGGCGGCGCGACCCATGTGGTCAACCTCGACATGTCGCGCGCGGCCCTGAGCCGTGGCCGCGACAACCACCGGCTCAACGGCCACGACCTGAGCCGGGTGAGCTTTCTCGGCCACGACCTGTTCAAGTCCTGGAGCAAGGTGAAAAGTAGCGGGCCCTACGACCTGGTGATCATCGACCCGCCTTCCTTCCAGAAAGGCAGCTTCCTGCTGACCAAGGACTACGCCCGGGTGCTGCGGCGCCTGCCGGAATTGCTCACGGCCGACGGCTGCGTGCTGGCCTGCATGAACGACCCGGCCGTCGGCTCGGACTTCCTGATCGACGGCGTCACCCGCGAGGCCCCGGGCCTGCGCTTCGAGCAACGCCTGGACAACCCGCCGGAGTTTCCCGACAGCGATATCGAGAGTGGCTTGAAGGCGCTGGTGTTCCGCCGGGTCGAATAAGCCCGGCGCCCCTCGCCCGGCCCCTCAGCAGACACCACCGCCCTCGGCCTGAGCCCCGATAGCCTAGAGGTCACTCCAGCCCCAACCCACGCCGGCCGATGGCGTTGAGTTCCTCGGGGCCGAACCGGCCCTGCCAGGTGCTTTCATAGTCTTCCCGGGGAAAGTCCGGCGGCGATACGCCCCGCTCGAAAGCGCCATACACCGCCTTGGCGTAAGCCTGGTTTTTCGCGCACATGGGCGCCGCCGGCACGTACATCACATTGCCCCAGCCCTGCTGGTTTTCCACGGCGGCCACGCTGTGGACCAGGTCGCAATGCCACCACACCGAGTCACCGGCGCGAACCTCGGGGATCGGCCGCAAGGCCTGCATCAACAGCGGGTGCCATTGCCGGGAAACCGGCAACACCTGGCCCGGCGCCACGCCACACAATTCATCTTCCGGCACGTCGTCGAGCAACGGGCGCAACAGCAGGTAGGCCATGGCCTTGGGAATCGGCACGCAGTGCAGCACGCCCTGGTCGGCGCGCATGTCCGACAGCGCGGTCCAGCCCTGGAAGGTCCTGAACACCGAGCACGTCACCGTGTCGCGGTAAGCGTACTCGTCGACCTCGGTGCGATGCGCCGCGTCCCAGGGATCATAGGCCGCGAAGTCATTGCGGTAGAGGCTGTCGAAGACCTTCAGGTAGGCCGGGTGCAGCCAGCGTTCCAGAGCGCCGGAATCGGTGTGCGGGCCCAGGCCCCTGGAACAGGTGCCCGGCGGCCCGCGCCGGACCCGGTCGGGGTACAGCGCATTCACCTGCGGGTCGAACCATTGCCGGCCCTGGGACTCGCTCTTCCACAGCCGATTGAGAAAGACCTGCACCCGGGCCATGCGCTCGTGCTGGCGCAACTGCATCTGCGCCCGCGACCAGTAGATCGGCAAGATCTGCGGCCGCGAAGCCTCCAGGTTGCCGAAGAAGCGGTCGACCGGGCCGCGGTAAACCCGTTCGAAATCATTGCGCGCCAGATAGCCCAGCAGATCCTGGTCCCAGGCGCTGACCCTGTCCCGGGCGAAATGCCCGCGCACCACCACGCAACCGCGCCGGTGGATCGCCGCGCGCTGTTCGGCGCTGACCCGGCCCGCGGCGATCTGCGCATAGTCCAGCTGCGGCCAGGCCTGGCCGCCCTGGGCATCGATCGAGGCGATCTCCTGCTCGATAAAGGCGCTGACCTCGGCGAACAGCGACTGCACGTCGCCGATCCGCGCACGCAGGGCGCGCTTCATCCGCACTATGTGCTCACGGTAGTTGTCGGGCAGGGTCTGGCAGTGGAAGGCAGCGTAAGGATTCATGGTCATGGCCTGTGTCGTTCGGGTCGAGAGAAGCGCTGCGCGAACAGGGCGCCGCGCTATTGCCATGAAACCCCAGGGCCCTGGCCGCAGGCAGTGGGGTTTGGCGCGTCGAGCGATACGATTGTGGCGTTTCCAGCGCCGCTGGCAGCAGGATACTGTCACTGGAAATGCGCGCGGTGGCGCTGGCGGAAAGCCGAAGGGGTCATGCCCTGCCGGGCCTTGAACTGGCGATTGAACAGGGCCAGCGAGCCATAGCCCACGGCCTCGGCAACCTGGGTCACCGGGGTCTGCGGCCCTTGCACCAGCAGCGCGCAGGCACGGCCGATGCGCAGGCGGGCGATGTACTCCAGGGGCGTCGCCCGGGTATGGCGGCGGAACATCCGGTGAAACGCCGAGACGCTGACACAGGCCATCCGCGCCAGCTCGGCGATGCTCAGCGCTTGGCAGTAATGCGCGTGAATATGCTCCAGCACCCGCTGCAGACGCCCGTCCTCGAACACCGCCGGGCCGGCGGCGGCCGGCAGGATCATCTCGGCGCCACGGTCGCGACTCAGGCGCGTCAGCAACGCCAGCAACGACACCAGGCGCGTCGGCTCGTCCTGCGCGACCATCGCCTCGATCAGCGGGCGCGACTCCCGCGCCGCCTCGCCGCTGAACTGCACGCCCCCCCGGGCCGCGGCCAACAGGGGGCGCAGGCCGGCCATTTCCGCAAACAGCTCGACCAGGGCAGTCGCCCAGGCTTCGGAAAACCAGATCACCAGGGCGATATGGGGCAGGCGCGGGTCGATCCGCTGCTGCGAACTCCAGCTGTGGGGCACGTTCGGCCCCACCAGCACCAGGTCGCAATCGTCATAGGCACGCACATCGCCGCTGATATAGCGCTGCCCGCGACTGTTGAGGGTCAGGGTCAGTTCGTATTCGGGGTGGTGATGCCATTCGAAGGGAATTTCCTCGGGCAGGCGCCGATCGAGCATCGACCAGGAGGCAGTGGCCGTGGTGGGGATCTGCTCGAAGCTCGGTTTCATGGCGACACGCTGTCCTGTTGGCGAGGCTCATGGCCAGAGAAAGTACCCTGAAGCGGCGCCGCCGTCACACCGGCGCCTGCACCACTTCGATGCCCAGGCGCCGGTAGTCCTCGATGCTGCCCGAGGCCAGGTGCTGCTCGGTGATCAGCGTATGCAGGCGATTGCACGGCGCCACGGCGAAGGGTTCCACCGCGCCGAGCTTGTCGGCGGTGGTCACCGCGATGACCTGGGACGCGCTGTCGAGCAAGGCCTGCTTCACCGGTACCTCATCGAAGTGCAGCGAGGTGATGCCGACCTCCGGGTGAATCGCGCACACCCCGGTGAACAGCAGGTCGGCGCGGATGCCTTGGATCAGGCGTACCGCCTCATGGCCACCGGAGGACAGGGTCGCCGGGTTGAGCCGGCCGCCGGCGAGAATCACCTGGCTGCGCGGGTATTCGGCCAGGGCGACGGCGATCAGCGGCGAAGCGGTGACCGCGGTGATGCCGATATCGGCAGGTAGCGACTGGGCAATCAGCAGCGTGGTCGAGCCCGAGTCGAACATCACGATCTGCCCTTCCTGCACCCGCTGCGCGCCGAGCCTGGCCAGGTGGCGCTTGACCTCGCTGCTTTCGCCCAGGCGGGTGAACACATCCTTGCCGGTGTCCTTGGGCCGTGGCAGCGCGCCGCCGTGCACCCGCTGCAGCAGCCCGGCATCGGCCAGTTCCGCCAGGTCGCGGCGGATGGTGTCCTCGGAGACCGCGAAATGCTGGCCCAGCTCGGACGCCATGACCTTGCCGTCGCGTTCGAGCAGCAACAGGATCTTCTGCCGGCGCACATGGGGCAGTTCGGCGGTGGAATGCTGGCTTTGCATGGTTATGCCTGTTTTTGCGTGTTTATGCGAGATTAGCCAAGGCTTTGCCCAAACACAACGCCAGCCCTGCGCATTGGCCGCCCGGGCCCAGGCTTGCTTTACTGAGGCAACCGGGGCGAATTCGTCCCGCCCACAAGTCATGTGGCACCCGGACGCCCATGAGTGAGGAGATAACGCGCGATGCAACGTCTCAGTGCCAAAGACTTCGCCCCCGAGCTGCTCGAGCTCTACGACTACTACGCCCACGGCAAGATCAGCCGCCGCGAGTTCCTCGACCGGGCGGCGGCCTTCACCCTGGTCGGGCTGACCGCCAGCTCCACCCTCGCCGCCCTGACGCCGAACTACGCCCTGGCCGAACAGGTGTCGTTCACCGACCCGGCGATCGTCGCCGAATACATCACCTACCCCTCGCCCAAGGGCCACGAACAGGTCCGGGGTTATCTGGTGCGCCCGGCGAAAGCCGAAGGCAAGTTGCCGGCGGTGGTGGTGGCCCATGAAAATCGCGGGCTCAACCCGTACATCGAGGACGTCGCGCGGCGCCTGGCCAAGGCCGGTTTCATCGCCCTGGCCCCCGACGGCCTGACCTCCCTCGGCGGTTACCCCGGCAACGACGACAAGGGTCGCGAACTGCAACTGAAGATCAATCCGGAAAAGCTGATGAACGACTTTTTCGCCGCCGTCCAATGGCTGCTCGAGCACGACGCCAGCACCGGCAAGGTCGGTATCACCGGCTTCTGTTATGGCGGTGGCGTAGCCAATGCCGCGGCCGTGGCCTACCCGGAACTGGCGGCGGCGGTGCCCTTCTACGGGCGCCAGCCGGACAGCGCGGAAGTCGAGCGGATCCAGGCGCCACTGCTGCTGCACTACGCCGAACTGGACACCCGCATCAACGAAGGCTGGCCGGCCTACGAGCAGGCACTGAAAGCCGCGGGCAAGACCTACGAGGCCTACATCTACCCCGGGGTGAACCACGGTTTTCACAACGACTCGACCCCGCGCTACGACGAGGCGGCGGCCACCCTGGCCTGGGACCGGACGCTGGCGTGGTTCCACAAGTACCTGGTCCAGGCCAGCGGCTGACAGCGGTTTGCAGGCGACGGCACGAGCGCGCCGTCGCTTGTGCTCAGCGGCTCAGCCCTTGTTCAGCAACGCCGTGGCGATCACCGTGCCCATGGGCGTCGGTTGCGGGTCGTTCTGGTGCGCGACCGCGTTCACCGCCCAGTCCTCCAACTGCACCCGGCCCTTCTGGAAGATCATCATGTGGGTCGAACCGCCGAACTCGAAATGCCCGATCTCGGTGCCACGGGTGATGTTCACCGGTGCCGCGCCTTGGTCGACGATGAACGGAGGCTCGATCACGCAGGTCGAGACCTCGACCATGCCGATGCAGATCAGCGCGACATAACCGCAGGTCGGGTGCTCGAAGACAAAGATCGCCCGGGCGGCGACATGCCCCAGGTACGGCTGCGACTCGGTGCCCTCCCAGGTGCCCTCGTCTTCGCCCTGGGCCGGACGCTGGGCGAAATAGGTGCCCGGCTGCACCCAGGAGCGCACCAGCTTGCCATCGAGCGGGGCGTTCCAGCGGTGATAGTGGGTCGCCGACAGGAAGCCCTGGTAAGCCTGCCCGCCCTGGAACGGCGCGGCCCACTGTTCCTGGCCGCCGAACAGATCGAGCAGCGAGTAATTGACGTCCTTGATCCAGAACTCGGTCTCGAACGCCACATCGCTTTCGTACTGCCAGGGCGTGGTCTCACAGCCGATATCGACCTGGGTCAGCGGATTGCCCTGGAACGGCCGCGCGCCGGGCACGAACCTGCGGATGAAAAACGCGTTCCAGGAATCGAAGCCGTAGCCGGGCAGGTTCGGGTCATGCTCCATCTGCGTCCAGACCCCGGCCTCATGGGCCGCCGCGGAGATCCACGAGCCCTCTTTTTCCGGGTCGTTGATGTCCAGCTTGTCGAGGGAAGCGCTGCTCTTGAGGAAGGCGTTCCAGGCATTGAGGACCTTCTTGAACTGCTGGTTGAAGGTCGTGTCATGGAACAGCGCGACACCCGCCTCGGTGCCCATCGACACCGCCAGGAAGGCGTTCATCGGCGTGCCGACCTGGGCCGTGGTGTTGAACGACGAGGAGGTGCTGATGATCTCGTTGAGAATCTCGAAGAAGCTGTCGTAGCCGGCGATCCACAGTGCATCGCCGTCCGTGTCCTTGATCTGCTCCTTGGTCGCCTCGTCCAGGGTCGCCACGTAGGCGTTCGACTGTTCGATCATCGAGTTGACCCACATGCGGTACACGCTGTTGTGGGTGACCCAGGTCTTGAACTCGATGATTTCCGTGCGCATCGGGGTCAGGGTGCCGGCCTTTTTCTTCTCGGCGATCAGGTTGCGCAGCGGCACCAGGAATTTGGCCGTGGCCCATACCCGGTTGGGCACCCAGAAGCCCATCTGGATCGGCCCGGCGTTGGCCAGCGTCAGGCGTTCGGCGCCGGTGCTTTCCAGGCGTGCCTGGCGCGACGGCTGTTTGGGGTTGTTGAGCTGTTTGTCGTACTGAGTCATGTCTTTACTCCTTTAAAGAGGCGGCGCCCGGGCTGCGATGGCACGGGCGCGACCAGACCGCGATGAGGTACTGGCCAGCAAACGACTGCTCCAACAGGCGTTCATGTCAGGGGGGCGACAAGGGTCTGGTACGGGGTTGAACGACACTCCGTGTCCTTCTCGCAATGCCGGTCCCGGGCAGAATGCGGCGGCCGAACGGCCATCTACAGGCGCGACTTGCCTGGACAAGTAAAGCTGCTCTGGCGGGTTTCTGGGGGGCGCCCAGAAAATTCATGTAACCGGTCGCTTCACGCCCCTGCTCGGCTGGCGATGGGCGCATGTTCGGCCATCAGCTCGGCGACCCAGTCGATAAACACCCGCAGCTTGATGCTGATATGCCGATTGGGCGGGAACGCCACGTAGATCGGCATCGGCTCGAGCCGCCAGTCCTCGAACAGACGCACCAGCTCGCCCCGTTCCTGATGCGCCCGGGCCATGTAGTCCGGCAGCCAGAGCACGCCCAGGCCCGCCAGGCCGGCGGCGAGGTAGGCATTGCCATCGTCGACCGCCAGCACGTAGCGGCCCTTGATCTGCAGGCTCTCGCCGTGGCCGTGCATGGCATAGGGCAAGGCCTTGCCGGTGCGCGCCCAGAGAAAACCGACGATGCGATGCAACGAATCCTCCAGCTCGCGCGGATGCGCGGGCGTGCCGAGGCGCTCCAGGTAGCCGGGCGCCGCATACACGCCCAGCTGGAGGTCGCCGACCCGCCGCGCCATCAGCGACTGGTCCGTCAACTCGCCGCCGCGCACCACGCAATCCACGTTCTCGCCAAGCACATCGACGATGCGGTCGCTGACGCCCAGGTCGATCTGGATGTCCGGGTAGCGGGCGTGAAACCCGGGCAGCGCCGGCACCAGGATCATGCTCGCCAACGGGCTGGGCACATCCACCCGCAGGCGTCCCCTGGGCAGCGCCGAGGCACTGGACAGGCTGGTCTCGGCATCGTCGAGGTCGGCCAGCAGACGCACCACACGCTCGTAATACACCGCGCCGTCAGCGGTCAGGTGGACCCGGCGCGTGGTGCGGTTGAGCAACTTGACCCGCAGGCGTGCCTCCAGCTGCTGCACCAGTTGCGTCACGCTGGTCTTGCTCATGTGCAGCGTGTCGGCGGCCTTGGTGAAGCTGCCCGCCTCCACCACCCGGGCAAAGGCCTGCATCGCATCAAATCGGTCCATTTCCACCCCGGCTAACCATTGGATTGTTTGGATTCCACAAACAGTGATGGCTACGGTTGCTGGTTTATCGGCCCGGCGCAAGTGCCTAGAGTCAGCTTCATCGTTCATTCCAGGTCGGCTTCGGCCCTTATCGATGGAGGCAACACATGACTCAACGCGACGTGGTTTTTCCGCCCGGACGCCAGGCGCTTTACCAGCGCAACCGCTACTCGCCGGCGATCCGTTCCAATGGTTTTCTGTTTGTCTCGGGGCAGGTCGGCAGCACCGCCGACGGCTCGCCCGAGGCGGACCTCGAGGCCCAGGTCCGCCTCGCCTTCAACAACCTCAACGCCATCCTGGCGGCCGCCGGCAGCTCCTTCGAGGATGTGATCGATGTCACCGTGTTTATCGTCAATCCCGAAACCCGCTTCGAAACCATCTGGAAGGTGGTGCCGGAATTCTGGGGCCAGGCGCCGCACCCGACGCTGACCGCCGTGGGCGTGACCTGGCTCTATGGCTTCGACTTCGAGATCAAGGTCATCGCCAGACTGCCGGAAAGCACCGCCGGCTGACTCACACCCCTCGACCGGGTCACGCCCGTGGCCCGGGATTCCACGGCCGGACCGGCCTCGCGGCTCCCATTCCCAAGCCCATTCCCACGCCTGACCCAGCATCACCCATCTGCTGAGCAATGATCTTTTGTCAGCCCCGCGCGGCCGAGCGTTAACTCTCGTCCCGCGAAGTCCTTTGACGGACCCCGTCACAAAATCAATAAGAGGGTTGGCCGATGCAAAGCAATGGCGCGTTGCTGTGGGTGTTGTTAGCCGCGATCGTGATGATCGTGGTGCTGATTGTCAGGTTCAGAGTGCATGCCTTTCTGGCGCTGATCGCCGCCTGCGGCCTGGTCGGGATGGGCTCGGGGATGCCCTTGAATGCCATGCTCGAATCGTTCCAGAAGGGCCTGGGCGATACCCTGGGGTTTCTCGCCGCGATCATCGGGCTGGGCAGTATCCTCGGCAAGATGCTCGAAGAGTCCGGAGGTGCCGAACGCATCGCCCGGACCTTGCTCGACACCCTGGGCGAGCGGCGCGCCTCCTGGGTGATGATGCTGGTGGGGTTCATCGCCGGCATCCCGGTGTTCTTCGAGGTCGGCTACATCCTGCTGATTCCGCTGGTGTACGTGGTGGCCAAGGCCACCCGCCTCAACCTGTTGCACCTCGGCGTGCCGCTGGCGGTGTCGCTGATGTGCGTGCACTGCATGCTGCCGCCGCACCCCGCGGCCATGGCCATCACCCACTTGCTGGGGGCCGACGTCGGCAAGGTGATCCTCTACGGCCTGCTCGTCGGCCTGCCCACCGCCATCGTCGCCGGGCCGCTGTGGATCCGCCTGGTGGCGCGCAGCCGGGCCGAACCTTGGCAGGCGGCCTTCCTCGAGGAGCGTTGCGAGGCCCGTGGCGAACGAGTGCTGCCGGGCTTCTGGCTGACGTTGCTGACCATCTTGCTGCCGCTGCTGCTGATGATCGGCAAGACCTTCGCCAGCGCCCTGCCCGCCGGCTCGACGCTGTCCGGGCTGCTGTCGTTCTTCGGCAACCCGCTGGTGGCGCTGCTGATCGCCGTGGTCTTCGCCTACTGGTCCCTGGGCCTGCGCCGTGGCCTGGGCATGCAGGACCTGCTGGGGCACACCCAGAAAAGCCTGCCGCCGCTAGCCAGCATCCTGCTGATCATCGGTGCCGGTGGTGCCTTCAACGGCATCCTTATCGATAGTGGCGTGGGCAAGGTGCTGGCCGATTCCCTGACCCGGCTGGACATCAACCCCGTAGTCCTGGCTTGGCTGGTGGCGGGCCTGATGCACTTCGCGGTGGGCTCGGCGACCGTGGCCATGATGAGCGCCGCCGCCATCGTGCTGCCGACCCTGGGCGTCGACTCCGGCTACAGCAAGGAGATCATCGTGGTCGCCATCGGCGCCGGGGCCATCGGCTGGACCCACGTCACCGACTCGGCCTTCTGGGTGGTCAAGGAATACCTCGGGGTGTCGCTGGCCGATGCCCTCAAGACCTTCACCAGCGCCACGGTCCTGGCCTCGGTGGTCGCCCTGCTGCTGACCCTGGCCCTCTCTGATTTCGTTTAAACCTTTGCCACAGGAGACTTCCCCATGATCGCAGGCCAGCCACTCGCTACCTGGACCCGTCGCTTCCCGCTGCTCGAAGAGCTGATGGCGTTGCGCGAAACCACCTGGTTCACCCCCATTCGAGCGCCCCTGGCCGATGGCCTCAGCGATCTTGCGCTGAGCGCCGCCGACGTGGCCGACGCCAGCGCCCGCCTTGAGCGTTTCGCCGCGTATTTTCGCGTGGCTTTTCCCGAGACCTTGGCCAACAACGGCATTCTCGAATCGCCGATCCAGCCGCTGCCGGCCTTGCAGGCGGTGCTGGCCAGCCGCTACGGGCAAGCCCTGCCCGGCGCGCTGTGGATCAAGCAGGACAGCCACCTGCCGATCTCGGGGTCGATCAAGGCCCGCGGCGGTATCTACGAGGTGCTCAAGCACGCCGAACGCCTGGCCCTGGAGGCCGGCCTGCTGCGCCCGGACCAGGACTACAGCGTGCTCGACTCGCCCCAGGCCCGGGCGTTCTTCAGCCACTACCGGATCGCCGTCGGCTCCACCGGCAACCTGGGCCTGTCCATCGGCCTGATGGGCGCCCGGCTGGGCTTCCAGGTCACGGTGCACATGTCCGCCGACGCCCGCCAATGGAAGAAGGACAAGCTGCGCGCCCATGGCGTGAACGTCATGGAGTACGAAAGCGACTACAGCATCGCCGTGGCCCAGGGGCGCCAGCAGGCCAGCGCCGATCCGGCCTGCCACTTCGTCGATGACGAAAACTCCACCGACCTGTTCCTCGGCTACGCCGTAGCCGCCGAGCGCCTGAGCCGACAACTGCAACAGGCCGGGGTCCGGGTCGATGCCGAGCACCCGCTGTTCGTCTACCTGCCCTGCGGCGTCGGCGGCGGCCCCGGCGGCGTGGCGTTCGGCTTGAAGCTGGCGTTCGGCGACGCCGTTCACTGTATATTTGCCGAGCCCACCCATTCGCCGTGCATGCTGCTTGGGGTGCACACCGGACTGCATGACGAGGTGTCGGTGCAGGACTTCGGCATCGACAACCTCACCGCCGCCGACGGCCTGGCCGTCGGCCGTGCCTCGGGTTTCGTCGGCCGCGCCATGCAGCGGCTGATCGAGGGTTACTACACCGTCAGCGATGACGAACTGCATGCCCTGGTCTGGCTGATGGCCAAGCACCAACAGCTGCACCTGGAGCCTTCGGCGGTGGCTGGTGTCCCAGGCATCGCCCGGGTGCAGGCACAGCGTGACCAGTACCTGCAGCGCAGCGGCCTGAGCGCCGCGGCTTACGCCCGGGCCACCCACCTGGTCTGGGCCACGGGCGGCAGCATGGTCCCGGACACCGAGATGCAGGCCTACCTGGCGCAAGGCGCCCGGGTGCTGAAAGGCTCATAACCGACCGACAGGAGAAGCGCCGGCTTGTACAACCTACCGCCCCGACTGGATGCCAAGCTCAACAGCAGTCAGTTCTCGAACCTGTTCACCTTCCAGGCCGCGGCCCGCCACCTGAGTTTCAGCAAGGCCGCCGATGAGTTGTGCCTGACCGCCAGCGCGGTCAGCCATCGCATCGCCCGGCTGGAGGCGGAGCTGTCGATCCAGCTGTTCCGCCGGCTGACCCGGCGGGTCGAGCTGACCGAGGCCGGCGAACGGATTTTCGCGATCCTCCAGCAGACCCTGGGCGAGCTGTCCGAAGTCCTGGCCCAGCCGGTCGACGCCGATCTGGCCGGGCCGCTGACCCTGTACGCCCACCCGTCCATCGCCCATGCCTGGCTGGTGCCGCGCCTGGCCGAGTTCGGCCAGCGCTTTCCCGGGGT
Organism: Pseudomonas sp. GW821-FHT02B10; assembly: GCF_059421865.1. NCBI lineage: Bacteria > Pseudomonadati > Pseudomonadota > Gammaproteobacteria > Pseudomonadales > Pseudomonadaceae > Pseudomonas > Pseudomonas sp. GW821-FHT02B10. The sequence continues at coordinate 141,978 of NZ_JBWKVU010000013.1, forward strand.
CAGGCTCGACCTGCGGGTGGGCAACGACCGCATCGACTTCCGCACCCGGCAGATCGACCTGGCGCTGTACTACGGCAATGGCGAGTTCCATGGGCTGGCGGCGCACAAGCTGATGCAGGAACGGATCGCGCCGGTGTGCAGCCCGCAATACGCCGAACGCCATGGATTGACCGGCGCAGTCGAGCAACTGCAACAGTGCACCCTGCTGCATGACTCGCTGGCCTGGGACCATGCCACCTTCGATTCCGAATGGGCGCTGTGGATTCGCCAGCACGGCAGTGGCGTGGCCATGCCGAAGCGCGGGGTGACTTTCGATCGCTCGGACCTTTGCGTCACCGCCGCCATCCACCATGCCGGCGTGGCGATCGGGCGCGAGCATCTGGTCAGCGAGGCGATCGGGCAAGGCCGGCTGGTGCTGCCGTTCACGGGTTTTACCCGCAGCGGCGAATACGATTACTACATCGTCCACCCGGCCCTGGAGGCCCTGCCGCGACGGGTCTCGGCCTGTATCGCCTGGTTACGCGAGTGTGCGGCGCAGACGCCGGGAACCTGAAGGCCGGCGCTGGAGGCCGGCTGGGGGGGAGGTCAGCGGCTGGCGCCGCCGCCCTTCTTGCGCAGCGCCTTCAAGCGCTGGCTCGCCCGCTGCACCGCCGCCATCTTTTCCGGGCGCTTCATGCGCTTCCATTGGCGGATGTCGTCCTTGCTGCGCCCGCAACTCAGGCACAGGTCGCCGCTCAACTGGCAAACGGCGATGCAGGGGTTGTCGATTTCCTTGGCCATGCTTCAGCCTGGCTGCCGGTCGTCGCAGGTGCCGCCAACCATCAATGCTGCATCTTGCTGTGGTCGGGCATATTCAGGGCGCGGGCCTGGGCCTCGACCTTGATCGACTCTTTCTCGCCCTTGGTATTTTCCACCACCAGGGTCAGCGGCACCTTGTCGCCTTCCTTCACCTGGGCGACCAGGTCGATCAGCATCACGTGATAACCGTGGGGGTCCAGGGCGACGGCCTTGCCGGCCGGCAACGCGACGAAGTCCGCCGGGCGCATGCTCATCACATCGTTGTGCATGCTCGACTGGTGAATCTGCACGATCTTGGCCACTGGCGACTCGACGCTGAGCAGCTTGCTGTCGTCGCTGGCGGTCAGGGTCATGAAGGCCCCGGTCGCCTGTTGCCCGGCGACGGTGGCGCGTACCCAGGCGTCGTCGACCTGGGTCTGGGCCGCGGCCTGGCCCGCCAGGCCCAGCAGGGACAGGCCGATCAGGATGCGTTTGGCGCGTTGGGCGATAGCGGTTTTATTCAGGGCCGGGTACATCAGCAGACCTCCATGACGGTCAGTAGATCTTCCGCGCACTCTTGCGCGGTAAGCGATTGGGATAAGCCAAGGCGCAACGTGCCCCGGGAGTCGTAGACAAAACTGGTGGCGGTGTGGGACAGGGTGTAGGTCGAACCGCTGGGGATCTTCTCGTAGAACACGTCGAATTCCTTGGCCGTGGCCGCGGTCTGCTCCAGCGTGCCGTACAGCGCGACGAACGACGGGTCGAAGGCCTTGACGTAGGCGTCGAGGACCTCCGGGGTATCCCGCTCGGGGTCCAGGGTGATGAAGATCACTTGCAGGCGGTCGCCGTCGCGGCCCATCAGTTTCTTGGCCTGGGCCGCGCGCGCCAGCGTCGTGGGGCAGATCGCCGGGCACTGGGTGAAACCGAAGAACACCATCGGCATCAGGCCGCTATAGCTGGAGAGCGTCCTGACGTTGCCCTCGGTGTCCTTCAGCTTGAAGGTACGGCCCATGATCTTGTCGCTCAGATCCTTGCCATATTTGTACGACAGCTGGCCCCGGGTATCGCAGCCGGCCAGAAGACCGAGACCCAACACCCCCATACCTGCAATCACCTCGCGGCGACTCAACAAAACACTCATTCGTTACCGCCCTTTGAGGAGCCGAAAGTCCAGACGAGTCGCCAGGCGACTCATCCGTAAAAGCCACGCATGGTAGCAAAACGAGGCACCCCGCTTCCTGCCAAATGGATGACAGGTTGTGTGCGACCTTGGTCGGGTGCGGCGTTTAGCCGCGCTTGCCAGCGATTCTCAGCCGAGCCGCGCCAGACGTTGTTGCCAGTTGCCGCCGTTGATGCGCTGGCATTGTTCTTCGCTGTCGTACCGCACATGGGCCGCCAGCGCCTGCAACTCCACGCCGGCGTCATGCAGGGCCATGGCTGTCAGTTCGAGCATGCGCTCGCCCTGCCCGCAGGCCAGGGCCAGGGCCTTGCTGGCCTGGGTGTCGAATACCCATACCACTCTCAGGCTGGCGCTAAAGGCCGCGTAATCGGCCACATGGGTCAGCCAGGAGAACCCAACGATTTCTGCCTTGGCGGTTTCGCAGGCGTCGGTGAGGCTGGCGACCAGGCGGCGTTCGAGACGCGCCTGCTCGTGTTTGTTTAATGGCATGGTGGCTCCTTGGCTGCCCGGTATTAAGCGCCGGAGCCGTGCAGTCTTGCCGCGAGCGCCCATCAATACAAGCCCCATGGCTGGCTGGCGCGGCTGTAATTCCGTAACATTCGCCGCCTTTCGATAATCCCCCGCAACCCCGGCCGCCCCTGGCCACCCTCTCAGGTAAACCATGAAACCCGCTCGCCTTCGCGCCGACGTCCTGGCCGGACTCACCACCTCTTTCGCCCTGGTGCCCGAGTGCATCGCCTTCGCCCTGGTCGCCCACCTCAACCCGCTGATGGGCCTGTACGGGGCCTTTATCATCTGCACCCTGACCGCGCTGTTCGGCGGCCGCCCGGGGATGATTTCCGGCGCCGCCGGGTCGATGGCGGTGGTGATCGTCGCGCTGGTGGTGCAGCACGGCGTGCAGTACCTGCTGGCCACGGTGCTACTCGGTGGCCTGGTCATGATCGCCTTCGGCCTGCTGCGCCTGGGCAAACTGGTGCGGATCGTGCCGTATCCGGTGATGCTCGGCTTCGTCAACGGTCTGGCGATCATCATTGCCCTGGCCCAGCTGGAGCACTTCAAGGCCGATGAACGCTGGCTCGGCGGCACGCCCCTGTGGCTGATGCTCGGGCTGGTGGCGCTGACCATGGCCATCGTCTATCTGCTGCCACGCTTGAGCCGCGCGGTGCCGCCGGCGCTGGTGGCGATCCTCGGGGTCGGCCTGCTGGTCTACCTGCTGGGCCTGCCGACCCGCACCCTGGGCGACATGGCCCATATCGCCGGCGGCCTGCCGCGCCTGGTGCTGCCGGACATTGCGTGGAACCTGGAGACCCTGGGCATCATCGCCCCCTACGCGTTCCTGATGGCCATGGTCGGGCTGCTGGAAACCCTGCTGACCCTCAACCTCACCGACGAAATCACCGAGAGCCGCAGCTTCCCCGACCGCGAATGCGTGGCCCTGGGCGCGGCCAATATCGCCTCCGGCCTGTTCGGCGGCATGGGCGGTTGCGCAATGATCGGCCAGACCGTGATCAACCTCAGCTCCGGCGGCCGCGGCCGGCTGTCCGGGGTGGTCGCCGGGACGATGATCCTGCTGTTCGTGCTGTTTCTCTCGTCCCTGATCGAGCGCATTCCGCTGGCGGCACTGGTCGGGGTGATGTTCGTGGTGGCCCAGCAGACCTTCGCCTGGGGCTCGCTGCGGGTGCTGCACAAAGTGCCGTTGAACGACATGCTGGTGATAGTCGCGGTGACCATCATCACCGTGTTCACCGACCTCGCCATCGCGGTGCTGTGCGGCATCGTCATCGCCGCCCTCAACTTCGCCTGGCAGCACTCGCGCGAGCTCTACGCCGACAGCCACGAGGAAGCCGACGGCAGCAAGCTGTACCGGGTCCACGGCACCCTGTTCTTTGCCTCGACCACCTCCTTCCTCAACCACTTCGACCCGGCGGGCGACCCGGCCCAGGTGACCCTCGACTGCCGCCACCTGAGCTTCGTCGACTACTCGGCCATCGCCGCCCTGAAAACCCTGCGCGAACGCTACGGCAAGGCCGGCAAGCACCTGCGGGTGACCCACCTGTCCGAGCGCTGCAAGCAGTTGCTGAAACGCGCGGGCATCCAGCACGGCTGAGCCCGGACTCAAGGGGGCGTCCCACGCAGCGCTCGACAAAGATCTTTACACCCCCGCCCCGCTTTCTTACTGTCGGGCGGCCCCCGGCTCCGGCGGGGTCACCTGCCCATAGAACATCACAAGGAACCAGCCATGCCAGGGAAAGACCTGTTGCTCAATAGCATCGAGACCCTCAGAGAAAGCCTGATGCTCGGGCACAAGCAATCGCAGAAGTACTCGTCGACGGTCATGGGCAACGAACGGGAACTGATCATCGAAAGCCTGCTGGCGCGCGTGCTGCCGCAAAACGTGCGCTACGGTTCCGGGGTCATCATGGACTGCTACGGAAAAACCTCGGGCCAGGTGGATATCGTCCTTGAGTGCGAACAAAGCTTCAGCTTGCCCATCACTTCCGGCAAGCAACGGCTCTACTTCGCCGATACCGTGGCGGCGGCCATCGAAGTGAAGTCCGACCTGCGGAAGCAGAAGGTCGAGGCATTCGCACAAAGCGATGCGGTCCAACAGCTACGACGAAAAAAGTCGAAGGAGAAACTCAGGCTCAACAACAAATATGTCGTTCCCTCCTACATCATCGCGTTCAAAGGGCCGGCCGAAAAAAAACTGTCCGATCTGCTGTACAAGGAATGCCGGGAAAAGAAACAGCATTACCCCACCGGAATCCTCTGCCTGGAACCCGCTTACTTTTTCAGCTTCGAACCCTCTGGAAACTTCGAAGCATCCGGGGACAGCGCGGTTTTCGCCTTTCTTTGCAGCCTCTCCAATTGGCTTTCCTTCAATAGAGACAGCCGCTTCGACATCAAGAGCTACGTCTCGCTCCTGGATGAAGCCGAGAGTGACTGACGAGCTCCGACGGTCCCCGCAAGCACTGTGAAAAACAAAAGGCGAGCCGCAGCTCGCCTTTTTCATCAGCCAAACACAGGTTGCTTCGGCCAAAAAAGCGACATCACTGTGATATCATCACCCCCTCTCCGGCCAGGGTCCGCACGACCCCACCCACCCCGGAAGACCCCATAAAAGAAGGCGCCACGATGCGCCTCCCGCCTGTCTTGCCTGCAAGAACCGACGACGCCCCGGAACTTTTCCGAGCGCGCGCCGCTTTGCTGCGAACCTGCCGGATGCCGCGCAGGTTGTGCCTTTTGCCGCCACAAGGAACACAGTCATGCTTTTACGATCGATGAACATTTCCCGCCGTGCAGGCCTCAGTTTTGCCCTGATCGCGTTGCTCGCGGTTGCGCTCGGGGCGTTCTCCCTGCTGGAAATGCGGCGCATGAACGAGCAGTCGCTCGAGGTCGACAGGAACTGGCTGCCCTCGATCGTCGCGGCCAACGCCGTGGCCCTGACCAGTACCCAGATCCGTACTCTGACCCTGCGCCTGCTGGTCGTACGCGACAGAACCGAAGTCGAGGCCCTGCTGGACCGGGTCAAGCAACTCGACGAACAACTGTCGGCCCAGCAACTGGCCTACGAAAAACTCAGTATCGCCCCCGAAGAAAAGGCTGCGTATGCGCGCTACCTGGGGGTCAGGGCGCTGTACCTCAAGGACCAGCAGCGCGTCCTCGACCTGGCGCGCCAGGGGCGCAAGGACGAGGCGATCGCCATCGTCGACGGCGGGCCGTTCCTGACCAATGCCGACGCCATGCTCAAGGAACTGCTGAGCGTGGTCGAGGTGAATACCCACGGCGGCGAAGTGGCCGCCACGCGCAGCAACGAAGTGTTCCAGAGCGCGGTCGGGCTGGTGCTGGCGATCCTGGCCATCGTGCTGGTGCTGACCGTCGGCCTGGCCATCGTGCTCACCCGCAGCATCGTGCGGCCGCTGAGCCAGGCCGTGGCAGTCGCCGAAACCATCGCCAGCGGCGACCTGTGCCATGCCATCAGCGTGACCGGCAACGACGAACCGGCACGCCTGCTGCACGCCCTGCAACGCATGCAGAACAGCCTGCGCAACACCCTGCAGAAGATCGCCGATTCCTCCAGCCAGCTGGCGTCGGCCGCCGAGGAACTGCATGCGGTGACCGAGGATTCCAGCAAGACCCTGCACCAGCAGAGCAACGAGCTGGAACAGGCCGCCACCGCGGTCAACGAAATGACCGCGGCGGTGGAAGAAGTGGCGCGCAACGCCGTCAGCACCTCCGAAGCATCCCGGGAAACCGACGCCACCGCCCACCACGGCCGGCAGCAGGTGCAGCACACCGTCGACTCCATCGGCGACCTGGCCGACGAGGTGACCCGCACCTGCGAGCAGGTCGAGCACCTGGCGGTGGATGTGCGCAATATCGGCCAGGTCCTGGAGGTGATCCGCTCGATCGCCGAGCAGACCAACCTGCTGGCCCTCAACGCGGCCATCGAGGCCGCCCGGGCCGGCGATGCCGGACGCGGTTTCGCCGTGGTCGCCGATGAGGTGCGGGCCCTCGCCCATCGCACCCAGCAGTCGACCCAGGAAATCGAAAGCATGATCAACACCATCGAAGAAGGCACCGAAGGCGCGGTCAGCGCCATGCGCCACAGCAACGAACGCGCCCACCTGACCCTGGAAGCCGCCCGCGCTTCGGGCCTGGCCCTGGACCAGATCACCCAGGCCATCACCTCGATCAACGAACGCAACATGGTGATCGCCAGCGCCAGCGAAGAGCAGGCCCAGGTCGCCCGCGAGGTGGATCGCAACCTGGTGAACATCCGCGACCTGGCGACCCAGACCTCGGCCGGAGCCAACCAGAGCAACGCCGCCAGCCAGGACCTGTCGCGCCTGGCGGTGGAACTCAACGGCCTGGTAACCCAGTTCAAGGTCTGACGGCCAACGGGCTCCCGCGCCTTGCCGCGCGGGGCCTTCAGTAGGCGTATTGAGCAATCACCTTGCGCACCCTTTCCAGCGCCACCCGCAGCTGATCCATATCGACCGAGCCCAGGGCCAGGCGAATCGCGTGGGGCACCGGCGCGGCGCTGACAAAGGGCTCGGCGGTGGACACCGAGACATTCTCCCGCAGCAAGGCCATGGCCACCTGATCGGCACGCACCTCCTCGGGCAGCGGCAGCCAGAGAAAATAGGACGCCGGATGCCCGATGTACGCCAGGCCGGCCAACACCTCCCTGGCCAGCGCCTGCCGGGCTTGCGCGTCCTGGCGTTTCTCGGTTTCCAGGCGCGCCACGGTGCCGTCGTCGATCCAGTTGCAGACTAGCGCCGTCATCACCCCGGGGGTGTTCCAGGTGGTCGCGCGGATCACCCGTTCGATCAGCGGCACCCAGGCCGGCGGCGCGACGACAAAACCGACCCGCAGCCCGGTGGCGACATTCTTGGAAAAGCCCGACACATACACCGTCAGTTCCGGCGCCAGGGCCGCCAGCGGCGCGGGCGGATCCTCGGCGAGAAAGGCATAGGCGGCGTCCTCGATAATCAGCAGGCGATGCTGCCGGGCTATGTGCACCAGACGCTCGCGCCACGCCAGGTCGAGCACCCAACCCATGGGGTTGTGCAGGGTCGGCATGGCGTACACCGCCCGCACCCGTCGGCTGCGACACAGCTGCTCGAAGGCCGCCAGGTCGGGGCCGTGCTCGGTCAGGGCAATCGACACCAGCTCCACGCCATGCGCGTCGGCCACCACCTTGAACCCCGGGTAGGTCAAGGCATCGGTGGCGACCACATCGCCGGGCTTGAGCAGCGCCATCACCGTGGTCGCCAGGCCATGCTGGGCGCCACTGACGATCGACACCTGCTCGGCGTCTACCCGCAACCCGCAAGAAACCAGATACCGCGCCACCGCGGCCCGCTCGTGGCTACGGCCACTGTGGGGCTGGTAGCGCAGCAGCGCCTCCAGGTCACCGGCGGCCGCCAGTTGGCGCAGGCCGCCGCGCAACACTTCGGCCTGACCGGGCAACGCCGGATAGTTGAAATTCAGGTCCAGAGTGCCCGCCGCCGTGGCCTGCTGGTCGATACCCTGGCCCGGCGGCAACGCGGTCTCGCGGACAAAGGTGCCGCGCCCGGTTTCGCCACTGATCAGGCCCATGGCCTCCAGCTCGGCATACACCCGCGAAGCGGTCACCAGGGCCAGCCCTTCCCTGGCGGCCAGCTCGCGGTGAGTCGGCAGGTGGGCGCCAGGCGGCAGTGCACCGCCACGGATATCGGCGGCAAAAGCATCGACCAGTTGTTTGTAGCGGGCACGGGCCATAGCGGAATGTATCCATGACAATATTTTGATTGTATTGCTTAGCGCTCCTAGGATGGGGCCTGAGCAGCCCAGGCGCAATCTCGCCCTGCGGCGCAGCGCTTACCCTTGAACAGAGCTGAGCCCCTGAATGGAACGGACATCCCCCCTGCCACACCCCACCACGCAAAAGGCCGCGAGCGGCTGGCTCAACGGTTTTATCGGCGTGCTGATTTTCAGCGGCTCGCTGCCGGCCACCCGGGTCGCCGTGCTGGAATTCGACCCGTTGTTCCTGACCGTGGCCCGCGCCAGCATCGCCGGGGTCCTGGCCTTGTGCCTGTTGCTGCTGTTCAAGGAAAAACGCCCGAACAGAAACCAGCTGTGGCCCTTGGCGATAGTCGCCCTGGGCGTGGTGGTGGGCTTTCCCCTGCTGACCGCGCTGGCGCTGCAGTACGTGACCTCGGCCCACTCCATCGTCTTCCTGGGCTTGCTGCCGCTGGCCACCGCGGTGTTCGGCGTACTGCGCGGCGGCGAGCGGCCGCGGCCGGTGTTCTGGCTGTTCTCGGTGCTGGGCAGCCTGCTGGTGGTGGGGTTTGCCCTGTCCCAGGGGCTGAGCGCCGCGCCGGCCGGAGACATCCTGATGCTGCTGGCGATCCTGGTCTGCGGCCTGGGTTACGCGGAAGGCGCCAAGCTCTCCCGCACCCTGGGCGGCTGGCAGGTGATCTCCTGGGCTTTGGTGCTGGCGCTGCCGGTGATGGCCGTGCTGAGCCTGTTGCGTGCCCCGCCTTCATTTAGCGGCATCACCCTGCCCGCCTGGCTGAGCCTGGGGTACGTCGCGTTGTTCAGCATGCTGATCGGCTTTGTCTTCTGGTATCGCGGGCTGGCCCAGGGAGGGATCGCCGCCGTCGGCCAGTTGCAGTTGCTGCAACCGTTCTTCGGCTTGGCCCTGGCGGCCAGCCTGCTGCATGAACAGGTCAGCCTGGGCATGCTGGGAGTGACCGTGGCGGTGATTTTGTGCGTGGCCGGGGCGAGGAAGTTTTCCAAATAGCGGTTCGGCCCGCCTCGGCGAGACTGGGCTGAGGTTTCCCCTCAGACCGGGGAGATGGTCGCCAGCAGACCGATCGCGATGGTCAGCGCCAAGAATCCAAACAAGAAAATCGCCATCTTCGCCATAAAGGCCTCCTGAACAATAGGTTTTCGCCAACGCGAAAAGCAGAACGCAGCCTCAGGCTCCAGCCGGCAGGCCGGTGCGCCTGAGGGGTGCGTTATTGTCAGGCCAGATCTGATCCCGATACAGACGCAGGTGACGAAGAAAAATACGGCTCAGATGGCGGCGGACTCTGTCGATCCATGGACCAAAGGTCCGGGTACATGAGGCAAAGCCGACATGCCTCGACCCAGGATCGCCGGCGCCCACGCCAGCATGGCAGCCCGGGCAACCGGCAATTGCGCGTGCCTTCCCGGGTTATTTGCGCGCCAGCTTGTAGCGCACGCAATCGTCGTAAAAACTCTGCCGCACCGTCGCCGGCTTGGCCCGCGAGGGGCTGTCGTAGGTCTGTTCGGTAATGCCCAGGGCCAGCATGCGCATCCAGCCCTTGCTGAACTTGTAGGTCTGCAGCTTCTGCCGCGCGGCATACAGCGAAACGCCCGACAGTTTCAGCTCCTGCGCCCGCGCCGCCGTCCCCGCGCCCCAACTGCACACATACCGGTCATTGGCCGGCAACTCCTTGCCCTCGGCCGCGACAGCCACGCTGACCAAGGCGAACGAGGTCAGCGTCATCCACACATTGCGCATTTTTCGATCTACCTAACCACCTGAAATTAAAGTGATTTTGGCGGTGATTGAGCGACCGCGGGGCCAGCATCGGGCCTTATTGGAGAAGGCAATATGCCTCTCTTTTACTGGCCACTTGTTCACTACGGGCGCCAGGCTCGGCAACAACCGCCGGTCCAGGTTCCTGGCGCAGGGTTTCTCGCCCCCTCCGGGCAGAAAATTACCCCTGCAAGCGTCTGGCTGGTATCGTGCGGCCCTGTGAAAACACGCCGCATGACTTGAGGAAATGGATGTTGAGCACTGAAGAAAAACTGACCGGGGATCTGTTCGAAGTCGACAAGCGCCTGGGGCTCAAGCCCGTGGTGGACTTCAACACCTATCTGCGCACGGCCTTCGGCGACGGCAAATGCACCTGCGGTCGTTGTGTCGCCAGCGCGGGCGTCGAGAGCGGTTATGCCTACCAGCACAGCTTCGACTTCGGCGGTAAAGTCACCCACCGCCGCTTCGCCACCACCGCCGGCAGCGACGTACTGCTGGTACTGAAGAAGGCCTGGCTGTCCTACACCAAGGCCGAGCTGGAAACCAGCGGCAACCTGGCGCTGGACACCGTCAAGGAATTCGTCGAGCCGCAATTGCACCAGCGCCTGCTGCCCCTGCTGCTGGCCAGCGGGCTGGTCAAGGACATCGACGGCGACCTGCAGATACAGGCACAGGCGGCCTGAGGTTTTCCTTCTCCAACAACAAGAAAGGTAAGACACATGCACCCACTCTCCCTGCAAGACAGCACCGCGCCGGACGGCGTTTGTTTTGGCTGCGGCAGCCGCAACCCCCATGGCCTGCACATCAAGAGCCACTGGCATGAGGATGGGGTGCATGTGATGGCCGAGCACCTGCCGGACAGCCAATACTGCGGCTGGCCCGAGCTGGTGTACGGCGGCCTGATCGCCATGCTGGTGGATTGCCACTCGAACTGGACCGCCATGGCCTACCACTACCGCGCCGAGAAACGCGCCCTGGACAGCCAGCCGCGGATCAACTGCGTGACCGGCAACCTCGGCATCAAATTCATCAAGCCCACACCGATGGGCGTGCCCCTGACCTTGCGCGCCAGGGTCGAAGGCGAAGTCGGGCGCAAGAGCCGGGTGATCTGCGAGGTCTACGCCGGCGATGTGCTGACGGCGATCGGCGACTCGATTTTCGTGCGGGTCGATACCGAGCAGCTGGCCGCGGCGGCCCACGGCCGGGAAGCCTGAGCCGGCCCAGGCTCGCTCACGATATTGAAACCTTTGGGAACCACGATCTGAAGCAGGTAAAACCAGCTTACAAGGGGAACGCCTAGTTCTTGCTCGCGATGGCGGTTAACGATAACGCGTGTCGAGTGGATGAACGCGGCGCTCTCAAGTCCATCGCGAGCAAGCTCGCTCCTACACCAGCCCCCACTCTCGTCCTTCACTGATCGGCATTAGCCAGAATCGTCCTGCTTGTCAGCCCGTAAAAAATAAAGACTCGCCCTTCAAACCTTTCAGATTCCTCCCGCAGTAATGCCTCGCTATAGCCAATAGGGTTGATGCCATCCCGCCTCCGGCTGGAAAACCGCAACGGATGGACAGGCAGAACCCTCGATGGCGCACAACAGACTCCCCCCGATCAAGAATCCCCCTTCCGGCGACGGGCACCATGTCAGCTACCGAGACATGACCCCCAGCGAACGGGCGGAACAAGAGGCCAGGCAAAACGCCTATGAACGGATGCTGGTTCGCCAACAAGCCTACGCAGACAGCCTCGCCAGCCCACCCCGCAAGCAACAGGCGATGGCCGGCTGCACATTCACCAAATCCTGCAAGCTGCCCGACGGGGTCATGGACTACCTCAGCCCATCCGGGACGATTCCCACCGACGCCATCAAGGACTATGGCGAGCTTGTCTTGCTGGGGGGCCGTGGAACCGACGCGACGGGGAATATTCCGCTCAAGAAAATCAGCGGCGCCCTTCCCGCCGCGCTGGGTAGCCTTGCGCTGGGTGGCGAGGCCGTGGCGTCCGCCGGGGTCGGCGGCGTGGTCGCGGGTGCCCTGGCTGGCGTGGTGGCCATGCTCTGGCCGTCGAGCCTGGGCGACAGCGCCTTGTACACGCCAGAGCAACTCGACGCGCTGAAAGAAGGCCGCACCCGCGTGCGCCTGCATATCGAACAACGGCCCGACGACACGCTCAAGGGCTATGGCTACAACACGCAAAAGCAGCGTGGCTGGGAAATGGTCCCGGTGGTGCGCTTCGTTGCCAAAGGCCAGCAACAGGTGGCCGACTTCGGCGACGGCGTCACCCTGATCTGGACACCCGCGGTGGACCCGTCCAGCACCTCCGACATCCCCCCACTGGAGGCCGCGCCCCAAGCGCCGCACATCTGGATCTTTCCGCCCACCGAACAGGCGGACACCCTCATCGTCAACCCGATCTACCCACCGGAGTACAAGGACTTCATCCTGGTGTTCCCGCCGGGGTCCGGGGTTCGGCCGCTCTATATCGTGCTGAGCGTGCGCAAGACGCCCGGTACGGTTACGGGTCGGGGGCAGGATATAGATGGAACCTGGCTTGCCGGGGCGGGCTCAGGGTTAGGCTCTCCGATACCCACGGAGATTGCTGATGAGTTGCGCGGGAGGGAGTTCAGAAGCTTTGATGCTTTTCGGGAGGCGTTTTGGAGGGCTGTGGCAGCGAATCCAGAACTGAGTGGCCAATTTGTTCCCGACAACATACAACGTATGAAAAATGGCTATGCGCCCAAGGCACGAAGGCAGGACCATATAGGAAAAAAACGCTCCTTTGAGCTCCATCATGTAGATCAGGTTTCAGAAGGCGGCGAGGTATATAACATTGATAATTTGCGAGTAACCACTCCTAAAAATCATATTGATATTCATCGGAGCTAGAGCCGTGCAAAAAACTTTTTCTGATTACACCGAAGCTGAATTCATGAGTTTTATGCAGGAGCTATTCGCTGCAAACAAAGGGGCTCCTGATGAAGTCCTCGACCCGTTACTCGATGAGTTCGAGCGAATCACCGAGCACCCCGCCGGCTCCGATCTGATCTATTACCCCGAAAGCGGCGCCGACAGCTCAGCCGAGGGCATTATCAAGACCGTGAAAGAGTGGCGCTCGGCCAACGGTTTTCCGGGTTTCAAAGAAACCTGAATCAATGGCCTTGAAGCGCCATTCCACTAAACCCATCAAAGCTGAATCAAGGACGATATGAGTTTTCTCAACCGTATCGCAGGTCTTTTTGACCGCGCGCCCAAAGAGCAAATTGCTGGCTACTCCCGGTCAGAACTCCAAGCGGTTTTCACCGAGCCCCTTAAACACACCACTCCTGCCCTACCCCTTCCACTGTGCGCGGTTTCTTTGGAAGGCACAGGCGTACCGGCTTATTACGGGGCCTTGCTGATCGATGGAAGCGACAGGGATTCTTTCCAAGCCCTTATCGAATCCAGCTTCACCCTGGCCGACGAGCGCAGCTTCAACGACCTCCCCGTCAGGCAGTATGAAAACCTCCAAAACCACCAGCGCCTGATCTGTTTTATATCCACCCGGGAATTCAACGCCGTCACGGTACGCCTGGTAACCAACAGCACTGACTTTCTCGAAGCCATTCAGCGCCAGCGTTTCGCCGTTCCGCCGCCCTGGATAGCCTTCGAGGGTTACGACCCTGCATGGTGGGGAACGCAGTTGCAAGGTGCCCAGGGTTACTACAACGACCAGTACTTCCTGCCGTTTTTTACCGGCTTGAGTAAGGCAGAAAAGCTGGCTTATTACGCCCGCTACGCTGCCAGCCAAGCGTGGGCTGCCAGCCTGATGTCAATCGGTGATGAGTGAGAGGAGCTGATGCCGCAGGCCGCGACCTCCTCCCCCCAACCACCTGGCCCGCTTGCCGAAAAGCGCAAGACTTCGCGCTGAAAAACCGGATAATGGCCGCCATTTCGTTTTGCTCGTTATTCGGTGTGCCCCATGGAAATCAAGGTCAACTTTCTCGACAACCTCCGACTTGAAGCCAAGTTCGATGACTTCACGGTGGTGGCCGATCAACCCATCCGCTACAAGGGCGATGGCTCGGCACCGGGTCCGTTCGACTATTTCCTGGCGTCATCGGCGTTGTGCGCGGCGTACTTCGTGAAGTTGTACTGCGACACTCGCAATATCCCCACCGATAACATTCGCCTGTCGCAGAACAACATTGTCGATCCGGAAAACCGCTACAACCAGATCTTCAAGATCCAGGTCGAGTTGCCGGCGGACATCTCCGACAAGGACCGCCAGGGCATCCTGCGCTCCATCGACCGTTGCACGGTCAAGAAAGTGGTACAGGCCGGGCCTGAGTTTGTGATCGAGGAGGTGGAAAACCTCGACGCCGATGCCCAGGCCCTGTTGATGCCGAGCGCGGGCTCGCACAGCACCTACATCGCCGGCAAGGACCTGCCGCTGGAACAGACCATCGCCAACATGTCCGGCATCCTGGCCGGCCTGGGCATGAAGATCGAGATCGCTTCGTGGCGCAATATCGTGCCCAACGTGTGGTCGCTGCATATCCGCGACGCGCAGTCGCCGATGTGCTTCACCAACGGCAAGGGCGCGACCAAGGAAGGCGCCCTGGCCTCGGCCCTGGGCGAGTTCATCGAGCGCCTGAACTGCAACTTCTTCTACAACGATCAGTTCTGGGGCGAGGAGATCGCCAACGCGCCATTCGTGCACTACCCGGACGAGCGCTGGTTCCAGCCAGGCCCCAACGACGAGCTGCCGAGCGAAATCCTCGATGCGTACTGCCGGAAGGTCTACAACCGCGAAGGCGAGCTGCGCGGTTCGCACCTGTTCGACACCAACTCCGGCAATGAAGAGCGTGGCATTGTTTCGCTGCCATTCGTGCGCCAGTCGGATGGCGAAGTGGTGTATTTCCCGTCGAACCTGATCGAGAACCTCTACCTGAGCAACGGCATGAGCGCCGGCAACACCCTGGCTGAAGCCCAGGTGCAGTGCCTGTCGGAGATCTTCGAGCGCGCCGTCAAACGCGAAATCATCGAAGGCGAATTCGCCCTGCCGGATGTACCGGCAGAAGTCTTGGCCAAATACCCGGGGATTCTCGCCGGCATCCAGGGCCTGGAAGCCCAGGGCTTTCCGGTGCTGGTCAAGGATGCGTCCCTGGGCGGTGAGTTCCCGGTAATGTGCGTGACCTTGATGAACCCGCGTACCGGTGGCGTATTTGCCTCGTTCGGCGCGCACCCAAGCCTGGAAGTGGCGCTGGAGCGCAGCCTCACCGAGCTGCTGCAAGGCCGCAGTTTCGAGGGTTTGAACGATCTGCCGCCGCCGACGTTCGAAGGTCAGGCAGTCACCGAGCCGAACAACTTCGTCGAGCACTTCATCGACTCCAGCGGCGTGGTGTCGTGGCGCTTCTTCAGCGCCCGGTCGGATTACCAATTCGTCGAGTGGGACTTCTCCGGCCAGGGTGAAGACTCTAATACCCAGGAAGCCGCGACCTTGTTCGGCATTCTCGAAGGCATGGGCAAAGAGTCCTACATGGCCGTGTACGAGCACCTGGGCGCCACCGCCTGCCGCATCCTGGTGCCGGACTACTCGGAAATCTACCCGGTGGAAGACCTGATCTGGGACAACACCAACAAGGCACTGTTCTTCCGCTCCGACATCCTCAACCTGCACAGCCTCGACGAGGAAGAGTTGCAGGCGTTGCTCGAGCGCCTGATAGAAAGCGAACTGGACGACTACACCGATATCACCACCCTGATCGGCATCGAGTTCGACGACAACACTGCCTGGGGCCAACTGACCATCCTGGAGTTGAAGCTGCTGATCTTCCTGGCCTTGCAGCAATATGAAGAAGCCAAGGAGTGTGTGGAGATGTTCCTGCAGTACAACGACAACACCGCCGAGCGCGGCCTGTTTTACCAGGCGATGAATGCGGTGCTGGAGATGGAACTCGACGACGATCTGGACCTGGCGGATTACGAAACCAACTTCCGCCGCATGTTCGGCAACGAGCGGATGGACGCGGTGATTGGCTCGGTGAATGGCGATGTGCGCTTCTATGGCCTGACGCCGACCAGCATGAAGCTGGAAGGGATCGACCGCCACCTGCGGCTGATCGACAGCTACAAGAAGCTGCACGCGGCGCGAGCCAGGGTGACGGCGCTGTCCAGCTGATGGCCAGGCCGGGGATCAGCGCCCGCCGTTGAATCGACAGGCGCTGGCCCCACAGCCATAGGAAATGGCCCGGGCGATCAGCGGGCCAACCCGCCGGACCCACGCCGCTGCCGGCTCGAACCAGCTACTTCTCAGCGACCTTCCACCTCCTTCCCTGCTAGCCCCCGGCGACACCTTCCTCCCCCGGCGCCGTATTGCCGGCAATGGCAGCCCCGAGGAAGTACAGCATCCCGCCCGCGACGATAAACAGCATCAGCATGTAGAAGATGTATTGGGGCGGCTGCACCGCCAAGACCGCCCCGCACAATACCGGCCCCAATGCCGCGCCCAGGTTGCTCAGGTTCTGCGCCCCGTAATACATGCCCCGCAAATGGCTGGGGGCGATGTTGTCGATGAACATGTATTCGGCGGGAAACACGATAATCTCGCCGAGCGTGAAAATGACCATGGCGCCGACCCAGAACACCAGGGTGGTCGACAGGGCGAAGCCCGCCAGCCCCAGGACAAACATAACCAGCCCGCCGGCGAGCCACAGGTTCAAGTGTTGCTGGGAGATTTTCCTGCCGATGAGGTATTGCAGGCTGATCACCGTCAGCGCATTGGTCGCCACGATGCTGCTGATAATCCGGTAGGCGGTTTCGGTTGTGGTAGTCACCACCAGGTACTGCGAGAGGTAGGCGCTGAACTGGCCGAAGACCACGGCGCTGAGCAGCCCGCCCAGGGTAAAGCACACCAGCCGGCGATCGCTCAGCAACAGCTTGCCCACGGCCAGGAACGGCGCGCGGGGCTGGCTTGGCTCAACGCCCGCCAAGCCCCTGTCGCCCCACACGAAGTAGATAAACAAGAACCCTGCACCCAGCCCCGCGGACAACAGAAAAGGCAGGCTGATATCCAGCCCGGCCAGCCCTGTGCCGAGAAAGGGGCCGACGGCATAACCGATATTGGTCAGCGTGTATTTGATCGAAAACACCTCGCCCCGGCCAGCGACGGGGAGCAGGCTGCCAAAGCCCGATTTCACGGCGATATCGATGACCGCGTAGGCCAGGTTGATCGACACCAGGCACAGGTAGAACAGCCAGAGATCGCGCGCGACAAAGGTGCCGAGAAAACCCGCGGTGAACACACCACTGCAGACCAGGATCAGCCTGTAGCTGGACATCCGGTCCACCAGGAACCCGCCATACAGGCTCAACAGCGAGCCAATGATCAGCGTGCTGCCGATGACCAGGCCGACATCGGCGATGCTCAAGTGGAAGTGGCCCGATAAATAAATGACCAGATAAGGCAGGGTGATCGCGCGGGCAAGGGTCAGGATCAGGGACGCTGAGAGCAGCAGGTTTACCGTGGTCGGATAGTTTCTTAGCGTGGCCAGCATCCTTGCCTCATCGTTATCGCCATTATTTTTGTCGGGTTCGCGCAGTGGCAATCACAGGAAAGCCGACGCGGATCAAGCATACTACTGACCCCAATTCTCATTGCTGATGGTTTTTACCGGGTGTGTGGAGCCAGATTCACGAATAAGGAATGTCTATGTTTTCCTCCGAACGCTTGAAGGGCATCGATGTATTTGTCTGCGTGGCCGAGTCTGGCAGCTTCACGGCCGCCGCCGAGAAAATGCACCTGACAGGCTCCGCCGTCAGTAAAAGCATCGCGCGCCTGGAGGGCCGGCTGGGCACTCGCCTGCTGCATCGGACCACGCGACGCGTGGCACTGACCGACGCGGGAATGACCTTCTATCGCACCTGCACCGGCGTGCTGGCCGACCTGGAAGACGCCGAGCTTGCACTGAAGGCCGAAGCCAGCGAGGTCCGCGGCAGCGTTCGCATCGACCTGCCAGGGGCTTTTGGCCGCGCCCAGGTGCTGCCGATCCTGCTGCGCCTTGCCCAGAATCATCCGGCCCTGGTGCCGCATGTTTCCTTCTCCGACGGTTTCGTCGACCCGTTCAAGGAAGGCGTGGACATCGTTGTGCGTATTGGCGGCGCGGATGCCTGGCCCGATACGCTGGGGCAGCGTTGCCTGGCCCGCGAACGACACCTCTTCTGTGCATCCCCCGCCTATCTGGCCAGGCAGGGCATCCCATTGACCGAAAGCGATCTGCAGCAGCATCAGTGCATCGCCTATGGCTGGGTGGATGGCCGGATCAATCCCTGGAATTTCGCCGACGACCAGGGCGTAACGACGCGCCGACAGGTCGCCGCCCAGCTTGTGGTGGGCAATGGCGAAGGCATCGTGATGGCGGCCATGGCCGGTTGCGGTATCGCGCAGTTGCCGTCCTGGCTCATCCAGCGGCAGCTGGACGAAGGGACCTTGGTGGAGGTGCTTGCCCATCGGGCAAGCGAGGGGATGCCGATCAACCTGGCCTGGGTCAAAAGTCGTGAAACGCTGCCCAAGGTCAGGGTCCTGCTGGAGGCCCTGGTCACAGGGCTGACGCCGATAGATGACGGCGACCTGACCGCCAGCCCTGCCCGCTGACAGACAAGGATCGGCCAGTACCTGCCGCCGGCCGATAGCCCCCGCCCAGCCCTCAGAACTTCGTCAACACCCCCACCCGCAGCGTCCGCCCCGGCGCCGGCATGAAGCTCTGCGCCAGCGGGTCCAGGTAGTAGCGATCGGTCAGGTTTTGCAGCGAAACATTGAGGTGGGTGTGTTCCTTCAACTTGTAGTTGAGGAACAGGTCGAACAGCGCCACCTCGCGGTAGACCAGCTGCGGCGTGGTCGCACCGGTCTGCCAGTTCTCGTCGGCCTTGACCGTCGGCCCCGAGCTGTAGGTGGCGCGCCCGCCGACGGTCAGGGACTGGTCAAAAAAGCGCAGGCCCGAGGTCAGGTTCGCCGAGAACCGTGGCGGGTTCTGGGTGTTGGAGTACGAGCCCATGAAGCTGCCCGGCGTGCAGTCCGGCGTGTTGCTCAAGTCCCGATAGCGATTGCTGCTGGCCCGCAGCCGCGCGGCGAAGGCCGAGTCGCAGGTTTCGGTCTTCAGGTAGTAGGTGGACGAAAAGTCCGCGAACACCCGACCCGCGTCGTAGTGCGATTGCAGCTCCAGGCCGCTGGTCTTGTAGCTGTCGGTATTGCTGAAGCGCATCTGGCCCATCAGGCCCGGGCTCGGGTCGTAGTAGCGGGTGATGTAATTCTTGATGCTGTTGTTGAAGTAGGCCAGCTTGATCGCCGCCGAGTCGTTGTCCAGCAGCAGGCCTTTGTGCATCGTGCTGGCGCCGATTTCCCAGTTGCTGGAACGTTCGGGTTTCAGGCCTTTGCCCGGCGTGGTCTGCAACACGCCCTGGCTGGTTTCGAACAGCGAGGGCATGCGCAGACCCTGGGTGTAGGACGCATAGACGAAGGTGTCCGGCAGCACCTCGACATTGATGCCGAAGGCCGGTGCAAAGGCGCCGCCGCTGTTGCTCTGCTTGCCGGAATAGTCATAACCGCTGACCACCTCGCCCACCTGCGACGGATAGACCGTCGAGTCGGTCGCGCCGAAGTCGTTGTAGCGGATGCCCTCGAACGGAAAGTTGGTGTTGTTGAAGACAATGCCATTGTTCCGGCGCGGGTCCGTGGCGTCGGTGTACTGCCCGTTCGAGTCCGGGAACCACAGCATGTTGCCGGAGGTGTCCGCGTTCGAGACCCGCAGGTACCTCAAGTCACGCTCCTCCCAGCGCGCCGTCGCTTGGGCGACATGGTCCTTGCTGCGGTAATAGGTATAACGACCGCCGCCCCACAGGGTCAGGCTATCGACCGGTTTGTACTCCAGCTTGCCGTTCAGGCTGAACTCCTGCCGTTCTCCTTCGCGCAGCATGCGGTTGGCGTTGATGTCGTCCTGGGTGGTGACCACGCCCTTTTGCGGGCGCAGGTCTTCGATCTGGAACGAGCCGCCCAGGTCCAGCTTGAAATCGCCATAGTCGCTCTGCAAGTGCGAGGTATTGGCCAGGTCGCCGCCGATGCGGCGGTCGGCCTGGCGGCTCCATTTGCGGTCCGAGCGATAGGCTTGCGAAGCCGGCGCCGCTACCGAGGTCAGTTGGCTGGTCTGCGCGTCAGTCATCCACAGGCTGGCCGTCAGGTCCACCAGCGGATTGCCGTCCGGCAGGTAGTGGTAGCGCGCGGTGTAGGTGTCGATCTTGGTATGGCCCAGGGGGTACTGGTAGATGCCGCCGGTGCCGAAACGGAAAATGTCCGACGGCATGATCTCACCGATGCGCCCGTCGTAGCGGCGGTAGCCCAGGTCGAAGCTGTGGCCGTCCGCCGGGCGCAGGGTGGTCTTGAGCAAGAAGGACTCAGTCTCCGAAGAGGAGTTCAGCACCTCCTCGCCGGCGTTATAGGTGGTGGCCACCGTCATGTCCTCAGCGCCGTAGCGGTCATAGGTGCGGTAGCGGTCCTGGCCCTTCCTGCCGGCGAAGTAGTTGCCCTGGTTGCGGTGGGCATAGGCCGCCACCAGATCAAACAACTCATGGCTATAGGCGAACGCTGCACTGCCAGACTCGGCCTTCGAACCGAACAGGCCGCCACGGCTGCGGTGCGGTTCCGAGTACAGGTCCTCGGTCGAGGAGTGGCCGTCGCGGGAGGCGGGAGCGACGCCGTTGTTCCACAGGTCGCCCTTCAAGCGCAGGCCGAAGTTCTTGCCGTCCTGCAGGATGTCGTCGACGCCGAGGGTGCGCATCTTCACCGTGCCGCCGATGGCGCTGGAGGTCAGGCTCGGGCCCTTGTCGATGGCGATGTCGCTGATCAGGTCCGGATCGATGTAGCTGCGTTGCTGGGTGCCGGCATACCCGCGATAGACATCCAGCGCCTGCTGCGAGCCATCCACCGTGACCGCCACCCGGCTCTGGCCCTGGATGCCGCGGATGTTCACATCCAGGCCGCCGCCGTTGCGGCTGTCGCCGACTTGCACCCCAGGCTGGCCCTTGAGCACGTCGCCGACCGAGATCACGCCAAAGCGTTGCATGTCCTCGCCGGAGATATACAGCGAGGAGCGCGGCGCCGAATACACCTCCTTCTGCTCCAGGTCTTCGCCGACGACTTTCTGCGACGGCAGCACCATATCCCCGCCCGCCCGATACAACTCGAAGCTGCCGTCAACCTGGCGCTGATAGCCCAGGCCGGTTCCCGCCAGCAACCGCGCCAGGCCCGCCTCGGTGCTGAAATCGCCTTGCAGGCCCTGGCTGCGCTTGCCTTCTGTCAGCGTGGCGCTGCCCGCCATATTGATCCCCGCCTGCACGCCGAAACGCGACAGCGCCTGGTCCAGGGGGCCGGCGTCGATGCTGTAGTGCTGGCGCTCGCCAGCCGCGAACACGGCCGCGCCGCACAGCGGCTGCAGGCTGAGGAAAAGCAGGCCAAAGGTGCGGGCGCACAAGGCTCGGGCGGGGAAGATCATGCAAGGCTCCTAGGGGTTGGCACCCACCTGTCCCGGTGGGTCATACCTGAAGGCCAAGCCAGATCGAAAAAACTGCGCCCCGGGGAAAAAATATTTTCAGGCCGGCACCACAGTCACCCAATAACGGGTTCGTCGCTCGATGCGCACCGGCAGCGTATTGGCCACCAGCGCCAGCGCGGCATCGGTGTCGTCCAGCTGAAAACTGCCGGTCACGCGCAAGGCCGTGACCGCTGCGCTGCAACGCAAAAAGCCCGGGCGGTAACGCGAAAGTTCAGCCAGCAAGGTATCCAAGCGCATGCGTTCGGCCGGCAAGATGCCGCGCAGCCAGGCCTGGGCCATAAACGGATCAACGCGGCTCGGCGCCGCGACGCCCTGGCGGTCGATCCGGGTTTGCCAACCGGCCTGCAGCGGCACCGGTAGCCAATGGCGCCGCGCACTGACCTGCACCAGGCCGCGCAGCGCCGTGACCTGGGTGCCCTGGCGATCGTGGCGCACCAGCAGATTGGCGCCGCGGCTGTACAGCACCGCGTCCGGGGTCAGCAGTTGCAGCGATGCCGATTCCGCCGGCGTATCCAGTGCCAGCTCGCCCTCGACCAACTGCACACTGCGCCGCTGCGCGGTCAGCTCCAGGTTCACGGCGCTGGCGGTGTTCAGCCACAGCGAGCCACCGTCCGCCAGGGCCCAGCGCCGACGCTCGCCGATACTGGTGCGGTAAGTCGCCAGGGCCGAACGCACCAGGGTGGAATCCGCGCCTTGCCAGGCAACCCCGCCGAACAGTCCCAGGGCGAGCAGACACTTGAGCACCTGCCGACGCCGCTGCGGATCGGCCCCGGCCGACTCCAGTGCCCGCCGCGCCGTGGCATCGGCCAACAGATTGGCCCCGGGCTGCAGCATCAGCGGCAAGCTGCTGACCCGCTGCCAGGCGTATTCATGCTCGGCGCTCGCCTGCCGCCACTGCTGCAAAGCCTGATGCTCGACATCGCTCATCAGCCCGGACTGCGCGCGGACCATCCAGTCGATGGCGCTGTCGCGCACCCGCGGATCAACCACGGCGCCACTCATTCAAAACGGCTCGCGTAACAGACACTGAACGCCTTGCCCATGGCCCGCTGCACCTGGGCCACGCTCAGGTTCAACCGCGCGGCGATCTGCGGGTAGGTCAAGCCGTCGAGCTGGGACAAAAAGAAAATCTGCCGCACCTGCGACGACAGCCCCACCAGCAGCGAATCCAGCTGCAACAGGGTTTCGATCATCAAGTGCCGCTCTTCCGGCGAAGGCTCCTCGGCCACCGGCCGCGCCGCCAGCGCTTCCAGATAAGCCCGCTCGATCGCCTGGCGCCGCCAGCGATTGATCAGCAAGCCATTGGCAATGGTCGCGAGAAACGCCATGGGCTGGCGCAGCTCACGTACATCCTCCTGCGAGCGCATCACCCGGACAAAGGTGTCGTGGGCCAGGTCCTCGGCATCGGCACTGTGCCCCAACCGCCGATGCAACCAGCCGCGAAGCCAGCCGTGATGGTTCGCATACAACCGGGCGACGGGCGAGGCAAAGCTGTCGTCGTGCATGTCAGATCCGCATTAATGATAATGCTTCTCATTTTAGAGTTTGGCGACAGGCGTTGTACAGCACCGAGGAAATGGCTCGGGTTTTAGCAGAGCCCTGAAATGCCCTCGGCATAGCACATTTGCCCTATATGCCCCCCTCCAACGCCATGCTGAAATAAATCCCCCTATTGAGTCAGATTTAACAGGGGCCGGCCGTGCCAGATTCCCTGACTCCACGTTTTCTGACGTGCCCCGTTGAGGATCGCTGATAACCAGGGCGAAACACTATTAAGGAAGATATGCCATGAACAAAAACTACCTCTTTGCCCCCGCGTTACTGCTTCTGGCGGCTACCTTGGCCGGTTGCTCGACCAATCCCAATGTCTTGCAAATACACAAAGTCACCGCGGAAACCATTGGCCTGGCCTCCACCGACGAACTCACCATGGGCCCCGTCACCAAAGGCAAGGAAGACTTCCTCGGCGGCTCGGAACTGACCTTCAAGGCCACCACCGCCAAAGGCCGCGTCTTCAACTGCTCGACCTTCATGACCCCGGGGATCCTGCTCGATCCGCCGAAGTATTCACGGCTTACTTGTACTAACTGAGCGGGTGGCAGCGGCTTGAAGCAAAAGGCCCCGACTTGTCGGGGCCTTTTTGTTTTGAGCGAGCAGTAGATTGCCAGGGTTTCACGTAGCCTGATCTCGGAACCAATTGCGCGGCGACAACCCCGCCAGCCGCGCCGCCAGGGCCTCCATATAAGCCCGCTCGGCTCCCCCTCTATAGCGTCTCTTAAGTGCGTAACAAATCGAGGCGATCAGAAGCTTGGCACCGACATAAACAAGCAGGCGTTGATGCTATGATTTGACAGCTAATGGAGGGTTATTCGATGAGCAAAACCGCCGTTTCTGGCGTTGCCAGTGAAGTTCGCAAGCTTGCCAAGGCTCACAAGGTCACCACTGAGCCTGACAGCATGAGTCGCATGGCTGCCACCATCACCCGCCTTGCCGGTGACTCGGTCGAGCTGGATAGCATTGAGCGATTACTGGTCAATCTCAAAAAGAAAGGCGTGCTGAGCAAGAGCCAAACCCTTGCATTTCAGGAGCGCTATCTCCAGGAAAAAAGGCAGGCCAAAAAGAAACTTAGCGCATGAGTTTCGATCCTTTCGGTGATTTCGAAACGGCCGGCTATCTTCGAAATCATCAACGCCTCAAAGACCCTGTCGAAGTCAAAGAATCCGAACACTTTGTCTTCGAACTGAGTATCGAGGAGGCGCTTTCACACTTGGCTCGAAAGAGGCGACCTGACTACAAAGCCATCCTTGAGGTTCACAAGATCCTGTTTGGCGGGTTTTATCCTTGGGCGGGCAAAGATCGAAATGAGCTAGTCCCGCATCTCGCCATATTCAAAGGCGCATACAACGACCCGCACAGCACCATTTTCGAGCGCCCTGACTTCATCAAGAGGTCCGTCGACTATGCGCTCAAGCTGGCGGCAGACAAGAAAAAGTTCCAAGAAAGACCAGGAGAGGTCATGGGCCAGTTGGCATTCGCCCACCCCTTCCTGGATGGCAACGGACGCACCCTCCTACTGGTTTTCATGGAACTCTGCTACCGGGCCAGATTTGCGATCAATTGGTCCAGAACGAACAAAGATGACTACCTGCGAGCACTGAGCGACGAAATTCGAGCGCCTTTCCAAGGGCACCTCGACAACTACCTGAAACCTTTCGTAACTGCCATAACAAGCCGTGACGAGTGGCCACAGATGATCGGTGGCATTCACAGCCTGGATGGACTCGACAAAGAAGACATCACCTACGAGAGCCTGGATAACCCGGAAGTCCAGCAGCTCTACAAAACCTATCGGGCCCAGCTTCAAGATGCCCCGGCGGTGCCGGGGGCTGATGACTGAACCCGTTGCCCTCAAAACAATTCCGCTCTTCTCTCCTCCGCCTCATGGGTGCTTGCAAAAGCGTTCAGTGAGTCACGCAGCGTCCGAAGGTCACTCTTTGCAACCCTTCGAGGCCGCGGAAAACATCGTGTTACAGACCGTCTAGACTCCAGTATTCCAGGGCCGAAGGTTCCTGGCCCCCAACGGCAGTCATTCCCACCGAGTCGACCCGAGTACACAAAATCATGTGTGAATCATGTGATTCAAACCCCGCCGCAAACACCCACGATCGTCGTCGTTTTCTTCGCTTCGCCGGACTGGGGGCAGGCGCCCTGCTGATAGCCGGCGTACTGCCAGACAGGCTGGTCCATGCCGCCGAAAAAACCGCCGCGCCGCCCAAACCACAAAACGCCATCAGCCCCGACCAGGCACTGCAAAGGCTGATCGAAGGTAATGAGCGTTATGTCAGCGGAAACTCAAAGACCCACGACTTCAAGGACGAGCGCGAAGCCCTGGTTTCCGGGCAGAACCCGTTCGTGGCGGTGCTCAGTTGCTCCGACTCGCGGATCGCTCCCGAATACGCTTTCGACACAGCACGAGGCGATCTTTTCGCCATACGCGTTGCGGGCAACTTCGTAACCGGCGAAGGCCTGGCCAGCCTCGAATATGCCGTTGCGGTACTCGGCGCCCCGCTTATTCTCGTACTGGGGCATGAGAGCTGCGGCGCCATCGAGGCCGGCATAAAAGCCGTAAAAGACCACGCCGTTTTTCCTGGGCATATCCAGAAACTGACCGATGCACTCAAACCCTCTATCGAGAAAGTGCTCAAGCAACCCGGGGTTCTTATGGAAAATGCCACGGCGCAAAACATCAAGGACTCGGTCGACAGCCTTAAACAGGCCACGCCACTGCTCACCGATGCGCTCGACAAAGGCAGGCTGAAAATCGTAGGCGGCATCTACCGCCTTGCCACCGGTAAAGTCGAGTTGATTGCCTGAACCGGACAGTGCGCATCGCCTACCGATAAACCGAGAAAGGGCCCTGCGCGCCGGCTGGGCTCTGCTGGTTTGCGCCGCCTGGATAAACGACCGGGCTTGCGCTGCCCGGCCGTTGGTTGTCGAGATTAAGCGTTCAGCGCCTGAGACTTATCGCCCAAAGTACGCAGCAGATCGCAACCGTCGCTGAGCAGCAGGCCGATGGCAAAGCGGATCTGGGCGACATCTTGAGTGCCGGAAGCACAGTCGAGGATTTCCAGCAGATTGCGGGCAGCGCCGATACGTTGTTGGGCGCAGGTGTAGAGATCGGAGAGTGAGGCGTTGCCATCCAGGTAGAGGACGGGGTGGTCGGTGTCGTTGCGGGTGAGTGGAACGAGGTTGCAAATTTCTGTGCGGGTCATTGGTGAATCTCCATGAGTATTTAAGCCCTGCCCCACCCCGCAACCAAGCAGGGAGTCAGTTGATGGATGAGGCGCTATGCACATAGTTTTTGGCCCGCGATGACCAGTCATCAGTCAGCAATGACGTGCTGAACTATAGAAGCGGTATTCGCTTGAGGACAGTTTTTAGGTGGAAGATTGTTCGGTTTATCGTTTCAAAAATATGCCGTGATCAGCTTGTGAATGGCTACTTTCGGCCAAAATCGATCATTCGAAGACGCCTATGAATCCAAGAGCGATTAATTTTGTTAAAAAAACACCAAGACTACACCTGAGACGAAAGTGGAGACATAGGCCTGGTCATCGTTTCTGGTAGCTGCAGTCGGAAAAATCATCATAGGCATTCAAGAAATCTTCTTTTCATGTTATTCATAAAACTGCACCCATTGGTGTGCGGAAGCTGAACTAGTAAAATACGGAATAGATAAAAACCACGTAGGGACGGATTTATGATACCAATTTATGAGCAGGGGTCTGGCAACGGTATTGGCCATAGCATTAAAACTTTTTTAGCCGAATTTGAAAAAATCGCTATTAATCATGTCGAAAAAGGCAGAGCGAAGTCTATCGCTTTCATTTTTTATGACTTTCAGGATCGCGATTTTAAGAGAGTTTTAAAAAGTGAAGGGGTGTTTACTCAGCTGGATAGACTTTCTGGGAAAGACCTAAGTATTTTCTATTTGCACTCAGGAAATGATCAGGTGCTTTCAAGTTTTAATTCTGTATTGCTCGCTGCCTTAGGCGCTGAAGCGGCTCGCAAACCGTGCGTTGTATTCTGTAAGGCGACTCAGGAAGGGCTTTCTGATATTTCTGTTGCTAATTTAGACAGCGCAGATTTGATTCATGGCTTTCATGAGCTCTACGGGGTGATTGAGTCGTTTTTAAATAGTCAGACTCCAGAAGTAAAGGCAATTGGCTGGGTTGCAAGTGGTGCAAAATTTCTATCGCTGGAAGTGCTTAAGGAGTTAATTAAGGCACTTATTAAAGCTGGTATGTTTTAATTTTTTGGTCTGCGCTGGTTACCGTATGCGGCTTAATTTTACGTGTTTGTTCAGTTGCTTCGACCCTTAGCTTCATAGGCCTCCTTATCGACTTTTTGATTGGGGCTAGCCACTCGTGAGCTTCCGCTCTGGCCGACTCCAGCCTGTCAACACCGGCAGGGGTCGGCCAGAAGCAGACTCTCACTAGACACTGCCTACTAGCCGAAAGATATGAGGTAGTGAATACTCCTCGAACTTATCCTTGATGATATAATTACGCAGACTTAGATTTAATTGAGGTTTGAGATGGAAGATTTTCCGCTAATTTTTGGCGTGGTAATGGGTGTGGCCCCAGCATTCCTTATACTTACGCTGGTTAAAGGGCATGAGCCTTGGAGACTCACCTCGCTTTTAACAGGTATCATCTTGATTGTTGAGGCCACTTTAGTTTTAGGTATGATGACGGAATTTTCTTCGATATTTAGCTTTCTTAAAGACAGAGGGACAATGACAGAAGAAATGATTGAGCACGCCCAACGTAATAATTCACTGTGGACCGTAATGTTCCCAGCTATAGTTGGGGCAATCGGCGCGAACTATATAACCGCTTGGTTTCAGTCTAAGAAGCCATAGGCCAATCACTACATTAGCGACCAACTCTATGGATTGTGGATTCAATCGGCAGCATCAGACCGCAATCGACCCGCAGGCAATGATCCCAGCTTCACGCTAACGCAGCTCTGCTGCGACCTATCACATTAAGTTTTAGCGATTGAGAATTGTAACTAAGGATTATTTGTGGACAAGTCAAAATCTGGGACAAATGCCCTACTCTAAGATTTGAAATACCATAATTGAGGCGATGAGTTCGGCACCGTACTTCTGAATCACGGCACTATAAAATGTTGGTTCCACATGCTTCGCGAATGCCAGCCGCCCTTTGAGTGCATAGATATCTTCACCAGACAATTCGCCAAGTGAGTACTTATGAATCAATGACCTGAAGTATCTTTTCCTCTCCCGACCTAGCGATACTTTGTTGTCATTTGTCAGCACAAGCCCAGTGATATGACGGTTATTTCCTTTTGATGAAAAAACAGTCTTGTCTGAATTTATTCTTAAAGTTGGGTAAGCGAGCTCGGCGCAGATCTTATTAACTATATCGAGAAGCCCAAACAACACGCCTTGAGTATTAGTAGTAAATGTAAGATCATCCGCATACCGAGTATATCTAACACCTATGCGAGCACATTCATCGAAAACCTTACAGTCAAATTCATACATCAAGGTGTTCGATATAAAAGGTGATGATGGTGCCCCAATACTAAGTCTGTGCAAAGGATCTTTCTTTCTAGCCCAGAAAAAGATCTTTTTTACTGCATATGCATCTTCTCGAGAAACACTTCCTCTATGTCTCTTTATGTGCGAAATAAGGTCGCTCGGGCTTATAGAAGGGAAAAAGTCTGAAAAATCCATTTTTAAAAGATATTTGCTATCTAGGTGCGCGGTAGCATTCTCCTTGATACTTACTCCATCTCTATATGCTGTGGCGCAATCATGGACAGGAAGCCCTTTCAAGTAGCTATCGAGAACCATGCGCTGCATCACTTTTAGCACCTCTGTAGGCTGCGCAATAATTCTTACCCCTCGACCGCTCCTTTTAGGGATTGTATATACCTTATATCGATAAGGCGCCGTATTCACAAAGGTTACTAATTCCGCTGTGCTAATCAGTAGCTTGCTTGCCAGCTCTTCTAAAATCAGCATCAATCCGCCCCCGCTGGTAAGATGACTGGCTCGGGAGCAGCTTTAGCGTAGGCCGACTGAATAACATGCATTCTTTTTGTCTCGCCATCATTAGTTGCATAATACTGCTGGGCTGCAAGCTTCACCTTAGTCGGTTCAAATTTACCCGCAAACTCCACCATAACTACATCGAGAGTAACATAATAATACTCGACATGCCCTCGCTTTGAACTGTCAATCAAGTTGAACTTACCAAGAAGAAAAAGAAGCCTTTTGAGCTTATCTCTTGAAATATTAATATCGATAGCCTGAAGATAAGCTTCAATCTCCATGAACTTTAAAGCCCTGAAAACTTTCACAACCTCATAGATTACAAAGGCGATATGTCCCTCATTATCTATATTGAACGCCTCTGAACCATCTCGGTTTGATATCGCACCTAAAATATCCTCTCTCATTTCTTTCAATGAGGTAGAAAGGCTTCCTGCCAGATCATCGTTATCCCATGGATATGAGCAGACGCTACTTTCCTTTACGCCTTGTAGATATCTTAACGGCCCAAGCCTTATGAAGGAGCTTTCCTCATAATGATCCTGTCTTACAAAAACTAGTATTTTATTTTTGAGCGCTTTGTTTTTCACGAACAGCCCCAGCTCAGCTAGCGCACCTGGACTTTCGAGAATTATAACTATCAGGGACGATATGTGAGCAATGTCACTCTCAAAGGCCAAGAGATCTTTATAAACAGCATCATGAATCCAGTCTTTAAAGTCTTCAGCAAGAGTAATACTGTCCGCGAGATGACATTGGGCTTTATGCAAATACTCAACAAGCGCCCCTCTAACAGAGATCGGCGCAGGCGATTTAATGTCGACCTGGCCGCCGCAGAGAAAAAGGATTGGATGAGTCAGGACGATACGGGAATTTTCGAGAGAAATATGCGCTAGCGACTCGAGCCTTTTATCGTCGAACTTCAAAGTCACTTTAGTCAACCCTAGTCCATGGCATTTGTTTGCGTCTCCAGGAGGTTCTCTTTACCAAGATATAGCGGCGAAGGCTCGCGTGGGCTTTGCGAGGAGTGCGAGGTACGAGTGCGACGAGTGAAGCCCACGCGAGCCTTCGTCGCAACTAATACCGTTCAATAAATTAGAGTCTGGCTATACACCGGACTAGAGCTCGAAAGCTCCTAAAACGCGTAAAGAGGACGCCATCTTATTAGGGCACGAGCTTTTGTCAAGCCTACTTTTCGGGTGATCCGTAGGCCTGTTCAATCAGCCTTGACGAGGTTCTAAGCACATTTTCCAGCGGGCGGCACGCTCTACAGCCCGTTCCGGACTCAAACGCAGAAACATGTCCATAACGTCTGCAGCGCCTTGGCACATATCCTCCGACTCACGTCCTCAGATTGCCTAACAGGTATGGTCGCAAACGGTCGCTCATGAACGTCTGCTATTGGCCGATTCTGTTGAAAAAGTCGGTCTGCCCAAACTGCCTGATCATTGACTGGTGAAAACGCCTTTTTTGCACGCTGCTACGTGAAATCCGAGTCCGGGAAGCCCTGCCAAAAGTAAAGATTTCAATCTCGGACGCGTACTTTTCTGATGCGCAAACC
Source organism: Pseudomonas sp. GW821-FHT02B10 (assembly GCF_059421865.1). NCBI lineage: Bacteria > Pseudomonadati > Pseudomonadota > Gammaproteobacteria > Pseudomonadales > Pseudomonadaceae > Pseudomonas > Pseudomonas sp. GW821-FHT02B10. The sequence continues at coordinate 172,718 of NZ_JBWKVU010000013.1, forward strand.
ATGGCCGACTTTTTCAACAGAATCGGCCGGCAGCGAACGCTCCTCAACCAATCAGATATCTACATTACTCATCAGCATTCAAGAACCGAGAAATAGCTCAAGAGTGCCCCGTAAATCACAGCAGTGATGAGGGTAAGCAGCTATCAATAGCCGTTCAAGATTAAGAGAGTGCTTCAGAAGTTCGCCGGCGTATTCGCACTAATAATCTCCGCCTCATCCTGTCCAATATTGCGAAACTTATGCGGCAAGGTGGTCGGAAAATAATACCCATCCCCCGGATTCAACACGCTCACCTGCCCGTCCACCGTCAGTTCCACGGTGCCACGGGTGACGAGGCCGCACTCCTCCCCTTCCGCATGCACGATGGGTTCGTCGCCGGAGCTCGCGCCGGGGGCGTATTGTTCGCGCAGGAAGCGCATCTGGCGGGTTGGCAGGGCGGCGCCGATCAGCAGCAGGCGGGCGCCGTCGCGGCCGAGGTCGGGTTGTTCGTTGGCGCGGAAGACGTATTGGTGTTCGCGCGGGGGCTGGTCGAAGGTGAAGAAGTCGGCCAGGGACATGGGGATGCCTTCGAGCAGCTTTTTCAGGGAGCTGACGGAGGGGCTGACGCGGTTCTGTTCGATCAGGGAGATGGTGGCGTTGGTCACGCCGCTGCGCCGGGCCAGCTCGCGCTGGGACAGTTTGTAGCTTTCGCGAACGAGTTTGAGTCGGGTGCCCGTGTCCATAACAGCCTTATGCGAGAGGAACTTAAGGGTATTCGGCGCTTGGGTCGCGATTGTCGCGATTTGGGTGCCTCTGGAGCCTGAAAGGCGGCTATTTAAACATGTTTGACGGCGCTGCTGTAAGGGCTGGCGATGAGGGGTTTACGGGGATTTTACGGTGGGTTTGCGGGCCTTGGGAGGTCCTGCGGACCTCGGCGCAGCCTCGCTGGGGCTCGGCAGCGGCTACAGGTCGGCGTTGAGCCGAGGTTGGCCCGGTGCTGAGGCCGTCTGGGGTCTGTAGCCGCTGTCGAGCGTTAGCGAGGCTGCGTACGACCTGGGCGGCATTCCGACGCAGCGGGCGCCAAACCTGGAGACGCGGAGTGTCTGGCGCTCCGCGTTATCGTTCATCGCGAGCAAGCTGCGCTCCTACAAGAGCAGGAACGCGGGGCGCCATGCCCATGTGCCCTGTCGCTTAGATACCGAAGCGGTCGCGCAGCGCGTAGTACGCGGCGCCCATGGCGGTCAGCGGGGCCTGGAAGGTGCGGCCGCCGATCATCGGCATGTGCGGCAGCGACGCGAAGGCGTCGAAGCGTTCGGCGTCGCCACGGATCATTTCCGCGATCAGTTTGCCGGCCAGGTGCGAGCAGGTGACGCCGTGGCCGCTGTAGCCCTGCATGTAGTAGGCGTTCTTTTCGATGCGGCCGAATTGCGGCATGCGCGACATGGTCAGCAGGAAGTTGCCGGTCCAGCGGTAATCGATCTTCACGTCCTTGAGCTGGGGGAAGGTCTTGAGGATCTTCGGCCGGATCAGTTGCTCGATGTCGTTCGGCTCGCGGGCACCGTAGACCACGCCACCACCGTACAGCAGGCGGTTGTCGGCGGTGAGGCGGTAGTAGTCCAGCAGGTAGTTGCAGTCTTCGACGCAGTAGTTGTTGCGGATCAGGCTGCGGGCCACTTTTTCCGACAGCGGTTCGGTGACCACGATCTGCGAGCCGCACGGCATGCTCTTGCGGGTCACCCGTGGGTCGAGGTCCTGCTGCAGGTAGGCGTTGCCGGCGATCAACAGGTACTTGGCGCGCACCACGCCCTTGGCGGTGCGCACGATATTCGGTTCACCGTAGGTGATTTCCAGCGCCGCCGACTGCTCGAAGATCTTGCCGCCCAGGCCGATGATGGCGCTGGCTTCGCCCAGGGCCAGGTTCAGCGGGTGAATGTGCCCGCCCTGCATGTCCAGCAGGCCGCCGACGTAGGCGTCGGAACCGACTTCCCGGGCGATCTGCGCCTGGTCCAGCAGCTTCAGGTTGTTGTTGCCGTAGCGCTCCCAGCTGGCCTTCTGTTCGGCCAGGCCCTTGAGCTGCTTCTTGTTCATGGCGGCGAAGATGCCACCCGGGCGGTAGTCGCACTGGATGTCGTAGTGCTGGATGCGCTGGCGAATGATGTCGGCGCCTTCGAAGATCATGCTGCCCAGCACTTCGGCGCTTTTTTCGCCGTAGCGCGACTCGATCACGTCGACGTCGCGGCTGTAGGAGTTGACCAGTTGCCCGCCGTTGCGCCCGCTGGCGCCGAAGCCGACCTTGGCCGCTTCGAGCACGGTGACGCTGTAGCCCGCCTCGGCGAGGAACAGCGCCGAGGACAGGCCGGTGTAGCCGGCGCCGATCACACAGACGTCACATTCCACCAGTTCTTCCAGCACCGGGAAATCGGCGGTCGGGTTGCGGGTCGCGGCGTAGTAGCTGTTTACGTAGGTTTGCATCATCAGAGTCCCCAGCGGGTGCCGCCCAAGGCCGGCCCCGCTGTTGTTGTTAGGGTTAGAGCTTGATCCAGGTCGCTTTCAGCTCGGTGTACTTGTCGAAGGCGTGCAGCGATTTGTCGCGACCATTACCCGACTGTTTGAAGCCGCCGAACGGCGCGGTCATGTCGCCGCCGTCGTACTGGTTGACCCACACGCTGCCGGCGCGCAGGCCGCGGGCGAAGCGGTGGGCGCGGCTGAGGTTGCTGGTCCAGACCCCGGCCGCCAGGCCGAAGATGCTGTCGTTGGCGATCGCCAGGGCTTCTTCTTCCGTGTCGAAACTGATGACCGACAGCACCGGGCCGAAGATCTCTTCGCGGGCGATGGTCATGGCGTTGGTCACGCCGTCGAAAATCGTCGGCTCGACATACAGGCCGCCGGTGCTTTCCAACGTCCGCGCGCCGCCGGCCAGCAGTTGACCGCCCTGCTCCTTGCCGATGCCGATGTAACGCAGCACGTTCTCCAGCTGACGCTGATCCACCAGCGCGCCGACGCGGGTATCCGGGTCCAAGGCATGGCCGGGTTTCCAGGCCTTGATGGCCTCCACCAGCAGCGGAATGAATTGCTCGCGGATCGAGCGTTCCAGCAACAGGCGCGAACCGGCGGTGCAGACTTCGCCCTGGTTGAAGGCGATGGCGCTGGCCGCCGCTTCTGCCGCGGCACGCAGGTCCGGCGCGTCGGCGAACACCACGTTGGGGCTCTTGCCGCCCGCCTCCAGCCACACGCGCTTCATGTTGCTCTGCCCGGAATACACCAGCAGTTGCTTGCCCACCGCGGTGGAGCCGGTGAACGCCAGCACGTCCACGTCCATATGCAGGGCCAGGGCCTTGCCCACGGTGTGGCCGTAGCCCGGCAGCACGTTGAACACACCCTTGGGGATGCCGGCATCCAGCGCCAGCTGGGCGATGCGGATCGCGGTCAGCGGCGACTTTTCCGAAGGCTTGAGGATGAACGAGTTGCCCGCCGCCAGGGCCGGGGCGAATTTCCAGCTGGCCATGATCAGCGGGAAGTTCCACGGCACGATGGCCGCCACCACGCCGGAGGCTTCGCGAGTCACCAGGCCCAGTTGATCGTGGGGCGTGGCCGCGACTTCGTCGTAGATTTTGTCGATGGCCTCGGCGCTCCAGCGGATCGCGTTGGCGGTGGCCGGCACGTCGATGCTCAGGGAATCGCCGATGGGCTTGCCCATGTCCAGGGTTTCCAGGAGCGCCAGTTCTTCCTGGTGCTCGAGGATCAAATCGGCGAAGCGGATCAGCACGCGCTTGCGCTCGGCCGGGGCCTTACGCGACCACACGCCGGACTCGAACGCCTGGCGTGCCACCTGCACCGCCCGGTTGGCGTCGGCCTCGTCGGTGCTGGCGACGTTGGCCAAAAAGCGCCCGTCCACCGGGCTGATGCACTCGAAAGTGGCCGCGCTGGCGGCATGGCAATACTGGCCGTCGATAAAGGCGCGACCTTCGAGGGTCAAGGACTGGAAGCGCTGCTCCCAGTCGCTGCGGGATTTAGTCATGGCAAATACTCAACGCAGGAAAAGGAACGGCCATCAGACCGTGTGCAGGTACCAGTTGTATTCGAGATCGGAGATCGAGTTTTCGAACTCGGCCAGCTCGCTTTCCTTACAGGCGACGAACACGTCGATGTACATCGGGTCGATGTACTTGGCCATCACCTCGCTGTCGTCCAGCACGCGCAGGGCGTCGCGCAGGTTGCTCGGCAGGCTCTGCTCGTTCTGCTCGTAGGAGTTGCCTTCCACCGGCGCGCCGGGCTCGATCTGGTTGGTCAGGCCGTGGTGAATACCGGCCAGTACCGAAGCCATCAGCAGGTAGGGGTTGGCGTCGGCGCCGGCGACACGGTGTTCGATGCGTACGGCATCGGAAGAACCGGTCGGCACGCGCACGGCCACGGTGCGGTTGTCGATGCCCCAGCTCGGCGAGTTAGGCACATAGAACTGCGCGCCGAAACGGCGGTAGGAGTTGACGTTCGGGCAGAGGAACGCCATCTGCGCCGGCAGGGTTTCCAGCACGCCGCCAATGGCGTGGCGCAGGGCGTCGTTGGTTTCCGGGTCGTCACTGGCGAAGATGTTGTTGCCTTGCTTGTCGAGAATCGAGATGTGCACGTGCAGGCCGTTGCCGGCCTGGCCCGGGTACGGCTTGGCCATGAAGGTGGTGTCCATCTCATGGTCGTAGGCGATGTTTTTCACCAGGCGCTTGAGCAGCACCGCGTAGTCGCAGGCTTTGATCGGGTCGGAGACGTGGTGCAGGTTGACTTCGAACTGCGCCGGGGCGCTTTCCTTGACGATGGCGTCGGCGGGGATACCCTGCTCTTTCGCGCCTTCGAGGATGTCTTGCAGGCAGTCGACATATTCGTCGAGGTCGTCGATCAGGTAGACCTGGGTCGACTGCGGACGCTTGCCGGAAATCGGCGAACGTGGCGACTGCGGGCGACCGTTCACGTTGTCCTGGTCGATCAGGTAGAACTCCAGCTCGAAGGCCGCGCAGATGGTCAGGCCCAGCTCGTCGAACTTGGCAACGACCTGGCGCAGCACTTCCCGCGGGTCGGCGAAGAACGGCTGGCCTTCGATTTCGTGCATGGTCATCAGCAGTTGCGCGGTCGGGCGCTTCTGCCAGGGCTCGACGCTGAGGGTGCCGGGGATCGGGTAGCAGATGCGGTCGGCGTCGCCGATGTCCAGGCCCAGGCCGGTGCTTTCCACGGTGGAGCCGTTGATATCCAGGGCGAACAGCGAGGCCGGCAGGTTGATGCCCTTCTCGTACACCTTGTGCAGGGCGGTACGTTCGATGCGCTTGCCGCGCACCACGCCGTTCATGTCTGCAATCAGCAGGTCGACGTAGAGGATCTCGGGATGGTTCTTCAGGAAGGCGTTGGCTTCGTTGAGCTGAACGGCACGCAGTGGGACCGACATGATGCACCTATGTGTTAATTATTATGTTCAAAGCGGTTTCGTGGCAGCAGTCAATCCGAAAGGAAAAGTGAAGTCAATAGCGAACACGGGGCCCACAGCGTTAAATATTTTGCCCTATATGGCCGCACAAGCAGGCAATAGACCCACAGATACCGAATATCCGACGAGCTGCGTTTAGAATTTTTTACACGAAAGTTGTTAATTAAAATCAACGAGGATAAGCTCTGGAAAAACTCGTTCCAGCGTGAATTTCGAGGTGATAAAAATGGCATTCAAGCCATTGATCGGCGTTACTGCGTGCGTCAAAGAGATCGGGCTGCACCCCTACCACGTCAGCGGCGACAAGTACTTGCGTGCTGTCAGCAGCGCGGCCGAGGGCCTGCCCCTGATCATTCCTTCCCTGGCGGACCTCATCGATACCGAGGCTCTGCTGCAGAACCTGGACGGCCTGCTGTTCACCGGCTCGCCGTCGAATGTGGAGCCCTTCCACTATCAGGGCCCGGACAGCGAACCGGGCACCGCCCACGATCCCCAGCGCGATGCCACCACCCTGCCCCTGCTGCGCGCGGCGATTGCCGCCGGCGTGCCGGTGCTGGGCATCTGCCGCGGCTTCCAGGAAATGAACGTGGCCTTCGGCGGCAGCCTGCACCAGAAGGTGCATGAGTTGCCGGGCTACCTCGATCACCGCGAGGCCGACCACCCGGACCTGGCCGTGCAATATGCCCCCGCCCATGCCGTCAGGGTGCAAGCGAGCGGCGTGTTCCAGGCCCTGGACCTGCCCCAGGAATTCCAGGTCAACTCGATCCACAGCCAAGGCATCGACCGCCTGGCCCCCGGCCTGCGCGCCGAGGCGCTGGCACCGGACGGGCTGATCGAAGCCGTGTCGGTGCAACACAGCACGGCCTTTGCCTTGGGCGTGCAGTGGCATCCGGAATGGCAGGTGCTGTCGAACCCGGTCTACCTGCGGATCTTCCAGGCCTTCGGCGATGCCTGCCGGCAACGGGCGGCGCAGCGCAACGGCTACTGATCAAAAGCTTCACCCACGAAATTGACTGCCACGCCCCCGGCCGGCGGCGGCGCGCCTTTGTGCGCCCGCCCCGGGCCGTGGGGCGGTTCAAGCCACACCCAGCACTACGAGAACCTGCTTTTAACAACAAGAACCAGCGTCAGGCCGCCAGGACGGCAGCGCCGAATAAACCCGCCACCGCGGGTTTGTCATCCATCTATTAAGCCGGGCCGCTTTGGCCCGACGACTGACATCTGTTGGGAGTTCCACATGGCAAACGCCTCCAGCACGTACAGAAAGGCTCTGGAAGGTCACCCGCAACCGCAGAAGGTGCTGGTGAGAGTCGACCGCGTGACCAAGAAGTTCGATGAAACCGTGGCCGTGGACGATGTGTCCCTGGACATTCACCAGGGCGAGATCTTCGCCCTGCTCGGTGGCTCGGGTTCCGGCAAGTCCACCCTGCTGCGCATGCTGGCGGGCTTCGAGCGGCCGACGGAGGGGCGTATCTACCTGGACGGCGTGGACATCACCGACATGCCGCCCTATGAGCGGCCGATCAACATGATGTTCCAGTCCTACGCGCTGTTCCCGCACATGACCGTGGCGCAGAACATCGCCTTCGGCCTCAAGCAGGACCGCCTGCCGGCCAGCGAAATCGACGCGCGGGTGGAAGAGATGCTGCGCCTGGTGCACATGACCCAGTACGCCAGGCGCAAGCCGCACCAGCTGTCCGGCGGCCAGCGCCAGCGCGTGGCCCTGGCCCGCTCCCTGGCCAAGCGGCCGAAGCTGCTGCTGCTTGATGAACCCATGGGCGCCCTGGATAAAAAGCTGCGCTCGCAAATGCAGCTGGAACTGGTGGAGATCATCGAGCGCGTCGGCGTGACCTGCGTGATGGTGACCCACGACCAGGAAGAAGCCATGACCATGGCCCAGCGCATCGCCATCATGCACCTGGGCTGGATCGCCCAGATCGGCAGCCCGATCGACATCTACGAAGCCCCGGTCAGCCGCATGGTCTGCGAGTTCATCGGCAACGTGAACGCCTTCGACGGCACCGTCATCGAAGACCTGGAAGGTCACGCGGTGATCCACTGCCCGGAGCTGGAACAGCAGATCTACGTCGGCCACGGCGTCAGCACCTCGGTGCAGGACAAGTCGGTGACCTACGCCATCCGCCCGGAAAAGATGCTGGTCAGCACCAACCAACCCGAGCACCGCTACAACTGGTCCCGGGGCAAGGTGCATGACATCGCCTACCTCGGCGGGCATTCGGTGTTCTACGTCGAACTACCCGGCGGCAAGATCGTCCAGTCGTTCATGGCCAACGCCGAACGCCGCGGCGCGCGGCCGACCTGGGACGACCAGGTGTACGTGTGGTGGGAAGACGACAGCGGCGTGGTACTGCGCGCATGAATACCTCCAGCATGACTCTCAATCAGCGTTTGTCCCGTGTGCTGCCCAGCGGTCGCAAGCTGGTGATCGGCATTCCCTTCCTCTGGCTGTTCCTGTTCTTCATGCTGCCGTTTTTCCTGGTGATGAAGATCAGCTTCTCGGAAGCGGCCCTGGCCATTCCGCCCTACTCGGAGATATACAGCTTCGCCGAACAGAAATTCCAGCTGCTGCTCAACGTCGGCAACTACGCGTTGCTGGTGGGTGACGAGCTGTACATCTCGGCCTACCTCGGCTCGCTGAAAGTCGCCCTGCTCAGCACCCTGATGTGTCTGGTGATCGGCTTCCCCATGGCCTACGCGATCACCAAGGCCAGCAAGGAAACCCAGAACGTCTTGCTGCTGCTGATCATGATGCCGACCTGGACCGCGATCCTGATCCGCGTCTACGCCTGGATGGGCATCCTCAGCAACAACGGTTTGCTCAACGGTTTCCTGATGTGGAGCGGCCTGACCTCGGAGCCGATCGAGATCCTCAACACCAACACCGCGGTCTATATCGGCGTGGTCTACGCCTACCTGCCGTTCATGGTGCTGCCGCTGTACGCCAACCTGGTCAAGCACGACCAGAGCCTGCTGGAGGCCGCGTCGGACCTGGGTTCGAGCAACTTCAACAACTTCTGGAAAATCACCGTGCCCCTGGCCAAGAACGGCATCATTGCCGGTTGCATGTTGGTGTTCATTCCGGTGGTCGGCGAGTTCGTGATTCCCGAGCTGCTGGGCGGCCCGGAAACCCTGATGATCGGCCGCGTGCTGTGGCAGGAGTTCTTCAACAACCGTGACTGGCCGGTGGCCTCCGCCCTGGCGGTGGTGATGCTGGCGATCCTGATTATTCCGATCCTGCTGTTCAACCGCAGCCAGGCCAAAGAGATGGAGGGACGGGCATGAAACGTTTCGGATTTTCCAGCCTGATGCTGGTGCTCGGCCTGGTGTTCATTTACCTGCCGATGCTGATCCTGGTGATCTACTCGTTCAACGCTTCCAAGCTGGTGACGGTCTGGGGCGGCTGGTCGGTGAAATGGTACGTCGGCCTGCTGGATAACCAGCAGTTGATGGGCTCGGTGGTGCGCTCCCTGGAGATCGCCTGCTACACCGCGATCGCCGCGGTGGCCCTGGGCACCCTGGCGGCCTTCGTGCTGACCCGGGTCACCCGCTTCAAGGGCCGCACCCTGTTCGGCGGCCTGGTCACCGCGCCGCTGGTGATGCCAGAGGTGATCACCGGCCTGTCGCTGTTGCTGCTGTTCGTGGCCATGGCGCAGATGATCGGCTGGCCGCAGGAGCGTGGCATCGTCACCATCTGGATCGCCCACACCACATTCTGCGCCGCCTATGTGGCCGTGGTAGTCTCCGCGCGCTTGCGTGAGCTGGACCTGTCCATCGAAGAGGCGGCCATGGACCTGGGTGCGCGGCCGTGGAAGGTGTTTTTCCTGATCACCATCCCGATGATCGCCCCGTCGCTGGCGGCCGGCGGCATGATGTCCTTCGCCCTGTCCCTGGACGACCTGGTGCTGGCGAGCTTCGTCTCCGGCCCGGGTTCCACCACCTTGCCGATGGAAGTGTTCTCGGCGGTGCGCCTCGGGGTGAAACCGGAAATCAACGCCGTGGCCAGCCTGATCTTGCTGGCGGTGTCGCTGGTGACCTTCCTGGTCTGGTACTTCGGCCGGCGCGCCGAAGCGGCCCGCAAGCGGGCGATCCAGGAAGCCATGGACTACACCGCCAACGAATCCTGGCAGCCAGCGGCCGCCAGCAAACCCGCTGCACCAGCGCCTGCGACGGCCTAGGCCATCGCGTTCACGACACACGGCGGCGCCTGGATCGCCAGCACGCTCGCTCCTACAGACATGCACCGTCCCTGTAGGAGCCAGCTCGCTGGCGATGGCGCCCACCCTGACACACCGCATTGCGAATGCAGCAATTCTGCACAATAAGAAATGGAGTTGTAGTGATGAAAATGCTTGGCAGGACACTGTTCGCCAAAACCATGCTGACCCTGTCCTTGATGGGCACGATGGTGACCGGCGCTCAAGCCAGCGACAAGGAGCTGCGTGTCTACAACTGGTCGGACTATATCGCCCCGGACACCCTGAAGAAGTTCGAGGCCGAGACCGGCATCCATGTCATCTACGATGTCTTCGACAGCAACGAAACCCTGGAAGCGCGCCTGCTCACCGGCAAGTCCGGCTATGACATCGTGGTTCCGTCCAACAGCTTTATGGCCAAGCAGATCAAGGCCGGGGTCTACCAGGCACTGGACAAGTCGCGGCTGCCGAACTGGAAGAACCTCAACCCGGTGCTGCTGCAGAACGTCGCCGCCAGCGACCCGGACAACGCCCACGCCTTCCCGTACATGTGGGGCTCGATCGGCATCGGCTACAACCCGGACAAGGTCAAGGCGGTGCTCGGTAGCGACGCGCCGACCAACTCCTGGGACCTGCTGTTCAAGCCGGAGAACGCCGAGAAGCTCAAGGCTTGCGGCATCAGCTTCCTCGACTCGCCGACGGAAATGCTCCCCGCCGCCCTGCACTACCTGGGCTACCCGGTGACCAGCAAGGACAAGGCGCAGATCCTCGAGGCCGAGGCGCTGTTCATGAAGATCCGTCCTTCGGTGACCTACTTCCATTCCTCCAAGTACATCTCCGACCTGGCCAACGGCAATATCTGCGTGGCCGTGGGTTACTCCGGCGACGTGCTGCAGGCCCGCTCGCGCGCCGCAGAGGCCGGCAACAAGGAAAAGGTCGCCTTCAGCATTCCCAAGGAAGGCGCCGGCAGCTTCTACGACATGATGGCCATGCCCAAGGACGCGGCCAACGTCGACAACGCCTACCTGTTCATGAACTTCCTGATGCGCCCGGACATCATCGCCGAGGTCACCAACAGCCTCGGCTACAGCAACGCCAACGCCGCCGCCACGCCGCTGGTGGACGAAGCCATCCGCAACGACCCGGCCTCGTACCCGCAGCAGGCCGTGCTCGCCACCCTGTACGCGGTACCCGACCAGCCGATCGCCATCCAGCGCGTGATGAACCGCGGCTGGACGCGGATCAAGCTCGGCAAATGACACCCCGCGCCCGCCATCGCGGCGGGCGCCGCAGCCCTCTTCCGTTCAGTCGCGCCTTACCACCGCGACACCCCTGCGAACGGGCTCGCCTGGCTCCCTCGGTTCAGGTGACTCCCTGGCGCCCTCCTCGGGCGCCTTTTTTCTGTAGCCGCTGCCGCAGGCTGCGATCGGCCCGAAGGGGCGCGGCGATCTCAAGACCCCTGAAGGCCCTACGGGCCTTATCGCAGCCTCGCAGGCTCGGCAGCGGCTACAGGATCGGGGCATGGCTTCATGTAGCCGCTGCCGCAGGCTGCGATCGGCCCGAAGGGACGCAAGGATCTCAAGCCCCATGAAGGCCCTGCGGGCCTTATCGCAGCCTCGCGGGCTCGGCAGCGGCTACAGGGCCGCTGCCAGGTTTCATGTAGCCGCTGCCGCAGGCTGCGATCGGCCCGCAGGGACGTGGCGATCTCAAGACCCATGAAGGCCCTGCGGGCCTTATCGCAGCCTCGCAGGCTCGGCAGCGGCTACAAGGGCGCTGCCAGGTTTCATGTAGCCGCTGCCGCAGGCTGCGATCGGCCCGAAGGGACGCTGCGATCTCAAGACCCATGAAGGCCCTGCGGGCCTTGTCGCAGCCTCGCAGGCTCGGCAGCGGCTACAGGGCGCGCTCTTGGATGGGGCGCTTTCCAGGCAGAAACGATTCAGTGGCGTTTTTCCTTCTGTGGGTGCCGCTTTCAACCTTGCCCCTTCGTTCACTCTCTACGATTCTGTAGAGACCCCCGCGGGGCGGCGCCAGGCCGTCCCAGGCAAAACAACAGGAGCGCCCCATGAAGAGCGTCGCTGAAGTACTGAAGTTGAAGGCCAAGCACAACCAGCAAGTGCACACCATCGCGCCCCACCAGATGGTGCTCGAGGCGCTGATGCTGATGGCCGAGAAGAACGTCGGCGCCCTGCCCGTGATGCAGAACGGCGAAGTGGTCGGGGTCATCAGCGAACGCGACTACGCGCGCAAACTGGTGCTGCACGGCCGCTCCTCGGTGGGCACGCCGGTCAGCGCGATCATGAGCTCGCCGGTGATCACCGTGGACTCGCACCAGAGCGTGGAAACCTGCATGGGCATCATGACCGACAGCCACCTGCGGCACCTGCCGGTGGTGGAAGACGGCCAGTTGCTGGGCCTGCTGTCGATCGGCGACCTGGTCAAGGAAGCCATCGCCGAACAGGCCGACCTGATCCGCCAGCTGGAACAGTACATTCGCGGCGAGTAAGCCCGCCCCCACGACCCAACCCCCTGGAGCCGGCGGCGCCTTCGCACGCCGGCCCTACACGGGAAATTGCACGCGCACCTCGAACCCATCGCAACGGCCACTGGCCGGTGATGCCAGGTGCAGTTCGCCGCCCACGCCGTGAACGATGCTCTGGGCAATCGCCAGCCCCAGGCCGGAGCCGCTGGCCTCGCTGTTGCCGCGGACAAAACGCTCGGTCAGGCGTTGCAGCACTGGCGGCGGCACCACCGGCCCGCCATTGACCACCCGCAGGCAACCATCGGCGCCAAGGCTGACGTCTACCGGCTGCAACGGATCGCCGTACTTCAGGGCGTTTTCGATCAAGTTGCGCAGCAGGATGCCAAAGGCGTCCGGGTCGATGGCAGTACACACCCGGGCCGTCTCCGGCAACTGCAGCCGGATGCGCGGCGCAGCGCCGCGATTCCACTCCTCCACACCGTGGGCCAGCAGCGGAATCAAGTCCTCGGGGGTTTCGGACAACAGCCCGCCGCCCTCGGCCTTGGCCAGCTGCATGAGTTTTTCCGAGAGCCGGGCCAGCTCCCGCAGGGCGTTCTCGATCTTCGCCGCCCGTAGCTGCAACGGCCCCTCCGGGGCTTCATGGCGCAGGCGCTGGATCTGCGCCAGGGTCGCCGCCAGGGGCGTGCGCAATTCATGGGCGCTGTTGGCGGTAAAGCTGCGCTCGGTTTCCAGGGCTTTGCGCAGGCGCTCCAGCAGATGGTTGACCGCTTCGGCCAGGGGATCGATTTCCGCCGGCAGGCGCGCCACCTTGATTGGTGACAGGTCGCCCACACCGCGGGCCTCCACTGCTCGCCGGTAGGCCAAGACGCTGCGCAGGCTGATGCGCACGAACAGCCAGGTGCCCAGCAGGCTGATGGGAATCAACCCGAGCAAGGGCACCAGCAAGGCGAACAGCGCCTCCCGGGAAGCTTCGCGGCGCTGGGCCAGGGGCTCGGCGATCTCGATGACGATCGAGTCGTTCTCGGCGCTGGCGCTGTACAAGCGGTATTTGCCCCGGGTGGTAAACCCCGGGCTGGGCCGGTGGCTGAAGATCTTCAGCTTGGCGTCGTGGGAGCGCATCAGAATCTGCCCCTCGGCGTCGCGCACCACGTAGGTCAGGTATTCGCTGTCCATCTTCAGGGTCGCCACATGTCGGGCTCGGCGCGGCCCGGAACGGTTGCCGATTTCCAGCGCGGCCAGGGGCAGGATGCGCTGGGCCGTGGCTTCCAGGGCGCTGTCGAAGGTTTCTTCCAACTCATGCTGGACCGCCAGCCAGGTGCCGGCGGTGGCCCCCAGCCAGAGTAGGGTCATGCCCAGGGTCAGCCCCAGGCTCAGGCGCTTTTGCAGGCTGGTCGGACGCTTCATGCGGGCATCAGCCGGTAGCCCATGCCGCGCACGGTTTCGATCAGTTCGCGCCCGAGTTTCTTGCGCAGCCGGCTGACGTAGACCTCGATGGTGTTGCTCTCGATTTCCGCGCCGAAGGCATACAGCCGCTCCTCCAGCTGGGACTTGGAGAGCAAGGCGCTGGGGCGCTGGACAAAGGCTTCGAACACCGCCCACTCACGGGCGGTGAGATCGATGATGGCGCCACCGCGCTGCACGGTGCGGGCGCTGATGTTCACCTGCAGCTCGCCGAGGCGGATCTGCGGGTTGGGATTGCCGCTGTAGCGCCGGGCCACCGCCGCGACCCGCGCCGAGAGCTCAAACAAGTCGAAGGGCTTGACCAGGTAATCATCGGCACCGGCGTTGAGCCCGGCGATGCGCTCGGAAATCTGGTCCTGGGCGGTGAGGATGATCACCGGCGTCACGTCTCCGGCACCGCGGCGCTGGCGCAGAAATTCCAGGCCGCGCCCGTCGGGCAGCATCAGGTCCAGCAGGATCAGGTCGTAGGCTGTGCTGGCGACACTGGCCCGGGCCTGCTCCAGGCGCTGCACCCAATCCACGGCGTGGCCATCGTCGGCAATCTGCTCGCGCACCGCTTCCCCGAGTACCGCCGCGTCCTCGACCAATAACACCCGCATGACGCCCTCCCCTGATCTGTGTGGTGACGCACCTTAACCGCCGAACCTGACGCCAACCTGAAGATTCAGCTGGCCATCAAAATCCTCATCAGGGTAGCCACACGCGCCCCCCGACAGCCGGAGCCAGATCATGAAAAGCCCATTCGCCCGGCCTCGAAGCTTTTTCAACGTCCTTCAGGTTGCTGTCAGCTAAGCGGCTCAGGCTGCAGCCACATCACTTGAAAAGGACACCCTCATGAACAAGCTTGTCGTCGCCAGTTGCCTCGCCGCGGTTCTGGCCTTGCCTGGGCTGGCCCAGGCCCGTGAAGTGACCCTGACCACCCGCCTGAAGGACTACAGCGGCAATAACGCTTACCTGGCGATCTACCTCACCGACGCCAATGGCACCTACCAGCAGACCCTGTGGGTCGCCGGCAAGAAGGCCAAGTACTACAAGCACCTGCCGGACTGGGCCCGGGGCAGCCGCATGGCCGCCGCCCAGTACGACGGCATCAGCGGTGCCAGCGTCGGCAGCGGCGAGACCCTGACCGTCAGCGCCGAGCTGGCGGACAGCCTGATCGACGCCGGGTATCAGATCCGCATCGACAGCGCCGTGGAGGACCAGCGCGATGTCCGCGCCGACGTGGTCCTGCCCCTGACACTCCAGGGCGCAGGCCAGCCGGCCAGCGGCAGCACCTACGTGCAATCCCTGCGCTACGACCTGTAATGCCCACGCCGTCAGGAGGCACAACCATGTTGCGCTCGTTGCACTCGATTCCCGGGCTGATCGCCGCCCTGCTGGTGATGCTGCTGGCCATCAGCGGCGCAACCCTGGCACTGAACCCGGCGCTGGAACGCCTGCATACCCCCCAACCGGCTGCGGCGCAAGTCTCGGTCGGGCAACTGGCCGGACGCATTGCCAGCCATCTGAGCGGGATCGAGCAGATCCGGCGCACGCCCTCGGGTTCGGTGATCGTCTACCACAGCCAGGACGGCCAGGCGCTGGCCAGCACGGTCGACCCGCTGACCGGCTCGGTGCTCGCGCCCTACTCCCCCTCGGCGTTTGCCCGTTGGGTCAAGGAACTGCACCGCTCGCTGTTTCTCGACACAACGGGCCACGCCGTATCGGCCCTGGGCGCCCTGGCGATGCTTTTGCTGGCGTGCTCCGGTGCCGTGTTGCTGGCCCGCCGCGTCGGCGGCTGGGGCAACCTGCTGCGGCCCTTGCGGGGCAGCTTCAGCCAGCGCTGGCACGCCGAGCTCGGACGCCTGACCACCCTGGGCCTGCTGCTGTCGGCCCTGAGCGGGTTGTACCTGTCGGCCGGCACCTTCGGCTTGATTGCCGACGGCAGCCAGGCCGACCCGGCCGTCCCCACCCTGCTCAGCGCCGGCCCGGCCTTGCCGGTGGCCAGCCTGCCGGCGTTGCAGGCCCTGGACCTGAATGACCTGCGCGAGCTGGTCTACCCCAGCCCTGGCAACCCCCAGGACCTGTACAGCCTGCGCACCACCGCCGGCGAGGGCTATGTCGACCAGGCCAGCGGCGCCCTGCTGTCCTTCCAGCCCTACGCCGGCGCGCATCAGGCCTATGAGCTCATCTACCGGCTGCACACTGGCGAAGGCCTGTGGTGGCTGGGCCTGCTGCTGGGGACCTGCGCCCTGGGCGTGCCGCTGATGAGCGTCACCGGCCTGTGGCTGTGGTGGCGTCGGCGCCAAGGCGCCACGCCGATCCACGACAACAGCACGGCCGCCAACGCTGACTGCGTGATTCTGGTGGGCAGCGAGAACAACAGCACCTGGGGCTTTGCCCACACCTTGCACCAGGCGCTGGTGATGGCCGGGATCAAGGTCCACAGCGCGCCGATGAACCAGTTGCAAAGCGATTACCCCAAGGCGCGCCACCTGCTGATCCTCACGGCCACTCACGGCGATGGCGATGCCCCGGCCTCGGCCACGGCTTTTCTCGCGCGCCTGGGGCAAAACCCGCCGGGGCCCGGGCTGCCATTTGCCGTGCTGGGTTTTGGCGACCGTCAGTTCCCACGCTTCTGCGGCTTCGCCGAACAAGTGCAGAACGCCCTGGCCGCCAGCGGTGCGCGCCCCCTGCTGCCCCTGGACTGCATCCATCGCCAGTGCGCCCAGGAGTTCCAGCGCTGGGGCCAGGCGCTGGGAGCGGCCCTGGGGCTGGGGCTGGACTTGCAGCACCACAGCCAAACCCCGCCCAGCCATGACCTGGAGCTGGTCGAGTCCGTGGCCTATGGCGCCCAGGTCCAGGCACCGACCCGGATCCTGCGCTTCAAGGCCCCGGCCGACGGCAGCGGCCAAGGCTTGCCCGAATTCCAGGCCGGCGACCTGGTGGGCATCCTGCCCCCCGGCACTGCGCAGCCGCGTTTCTACTCCCTGGCCAGCAGCAGTGCCGACGGGGTCCTGGAGATCTGCGTGCGCAAGCACCCTGGTGGCCTGTGCTCAGGCTTTCTCCATGACCTGCAAGCGGGAGCGCGGATCCAGGGCTTTATCCAGCCCAACCCGCAATTTCGTCCGGTCCAGGGCCCGCAACCGGTGATCCTGATCGGCGCCGGCACCGGGATCGGCCCCCTGGCGGGCTTTATCCGCGGCAACCGGGCCCGGCAACCGATGCACCTGTACTGGGGCGGGCGCCACCCGGCCTCGGACTTCCTCTACGAGCCGGAACTCAAGGGCTATCTGGCCGACCGACGCCTGACCGCCCTGCACGCGGCCTTCTCCCGGGTCCCGGCGCGCGGCTACGTGCAGGACCGGCTGCTCGCCGATGCCCTGGCGCTACGCCGGCTGGTGGAAAAAGGCGCCCAGGTGCTGGTCTGCGGCAGCCGGGACATGGCCAAGGGGGTGATCCAGGCCCTGGACGAAGTGCTGGCGCCGCTCAACCTCAGCGTACTGACCCTCAAGGCCCAAGGACGTTACCGTGAAGACATCTACTGAAACCGCCGGACTGCAACGCTACAGCCTCAACGGCCCGACCATGGGCAGCCGCTACACCGCGCTGTTCTATGCCGCCCCGGGATTCGCTACCCGAGACATCGCGGACCGCCTGGCCCAGGCGGTAGAACGGGTTGAACAACAGATGTCGAGCTGGAACCCCACGTCCGATCTCAACCGACTCAACTCGGCGCCCAGGCACCACTGGGTCAGCGTGCCCAGGGAACTGATGAACGTCATCACCACGGCGCTGCAGGTCAGCGAGCAATCCGCCGGGGCCTTCGAGATTGCCGTGGGCGAACTGGTCCAGGGCTGGGGCTTCGGCCCCACGGCCCGGACACTGGATCAACCGGCGCTGGCCGAGCTGGGCCGGCAGCGCCTCGCCCCCGCCAGCTACGGCCTGGAGCTGCAACCCCGGCGCCACCGCTTGCGCAAGCGGGCCAAGCTGCGCCTGGACCTCAATGGCATTGCCAAGGGTTTTGGCGTCGATGAACTGGCCCGCGCCCTGGAAGCTTCGGGCATCCGTGACTACCTGGTAGGGATCGACGGCGAAATGCGCGCCAGGGGCAGCAAGCCCGCCGGACAACCCTGGACCGTGGCCTTGGAGAAACCCCTGCGTGGGGTACGCCAAGTCATGGGGGTGATGGAGCTGGGCAATGCGGCCATTGCCACCTCCGGCGACTACCGGCGCTGGGTGGAGATCGCCGGGCAGTCCTATGCCCATACCCTCGACCCGGCCACCGGCGCGCCCCTGGACAACCGCCTGGCCTCGGTCAGTGTGGTGGCCGCCAACTGCATGCTGGCCGATGCCTGGGCCACCGCGCTGCTGGTGCTCGGCGAAGTCGAGGGACCGCGGTTGGCCCAGGAGCGCGGCATGGATGCCTTGTTCGTGATCCGCGACGGCGCGCAGTTGCGGGAAGTGTCTATCATGGGCGGACAGTTGCAGGCGCAGATCGAGACCCGCTGAAGCCGGTGTCTGTTGCCCCGATGAAACTCATGTACCGGCACTACGAACGGCACGCTAACGACCGCATCGGTTGGCCGCGAGCTTGGTGGTTGGCCCTTGCGGTGGGAGCCCAGCGTGGCGCCGTGGATCGGCGGCATGTCCCTGATGTTCCTCGCTGGCAAGGTGAGGCTGGAGGCGTAACCTTTGGCAATTTTTGCCAAGCGTGGACAAAACCATGAGCACCATGAACATTTCCATGCCGGAAGCCCTCAAGGCCTTTGTCGACGATCAGGTCAGCCAGCGGGGCTACAGCACCAGCAGCGAGTACGTCCGGGAGCTGATCCGCAAGGATCAGGATCGACAGTACCTGCGCGGCCTGCTGCTCGCAGGAGCTGAATCGGCGCCTGGCGCTCCTGTGGGCGATTGTTACTTCGACGCTCTACGCGCCAGGGTCCGCAAGGAATGAAGACACAGCAGGACATTCCGAGACCCTGGCCAATCAGGATGTAGAAGATGCTATCGATGACTACCTGGCTCAACAGGCCGAGCAGGCGACCTTGGGCTTCATCGACGACCTGCAAGCCGCCTATGCGCATATCGCCCGGCATCCGGCCTCAGGCCTTTCTCGCTACCCCCATGAGCTCGATTTGCCAGGGCTTCTCTACTGGCCATTGAGTCACTATCCCTATCTGGTGTTCTACGCCCGGCACGACGACCCCATTGACGCGTGGCGCGTCCTGCATGCCATGCGGGACATTCCCGCCTCGCTGACGCAAAGCCCCGCACACTGATCGACCAGCAGCATTCAATTACGCCGGCTTTGCCGGCTATCGCGAGCAATCGAGCGTCGACCGGCTGCTCCTACGGAGGCACGCCATGCGTAGCCCCTTACCAGGCGCCGTTTACCCCGCGGTGAAGAACTGCCGCCCATCGCGCTTGAGCAAATCCAAAAGCAGCTGGGCCGCCGGCGACAGGTAACCTTCGGTCCGCACCAGTACCACGATGCTGCGGTGCATGCGGGTTTGCGCCAGCGGCACTTCCCGCAGGTGGGCGATGCCCTTGAAGTCGTCCAGGGTTTCCCGGGCCAGGAAGCTCAGCAGCCCGGTCTTGGCGATCAGCCGCGGCAGCAGGGAAATGGTGTTGGTCTCGATCTGCACCGCCGGTAGTGGCAGCTGGTGGCTCTGGAACACATTGTCGATCCAGCGGCGGGCCGAGACCCCGGTTCCCGGCAGTACCCAACGGTAGTCGCACAGGTCTTGCAGGCGCATCGGCGTGTCGAACACCGGATGGTCGCGGCTGGCCACCACCACGGCCTGGTCTTCGAACAGGGTGTGATGGCTCAGGTGCGGGTCACCCTCGGACAGCGGGCAGATCACCATATCCAGGCGCCCCGAACGCAGGGATTCGCGGAGCACGTCGTCCTGGCCGATCACCAGGTTCAGAGTGATGCCCGGGGCGCGTTCCAGCAACGTTGCGGTCATCTGCGGCAGCAAGTGCTCGGCCATGCTGGCGGCACAGCCCAGGCGGATATTGCCGAGCACGCCACTGGCAAAATCGCGCACCTCGCGATGGGTCTCGGCGATGTTCTGCTGCAACTGCCGAGCGCGCTGTTGCAGCAACTGGCCCACCGCCGTCAGCTTGATCCGCCGCCCGTCACGCTCGAACAGCTTGGTGCCAAAGGACTCCTCCAGGCGCTGAATGCTCTTGGTCAGCGCCGGCTGGCTGCGATTGAGCTTCTGCGCCGCGCGCCCGAGGTGGCCGAGCTCGGCGATGGTTTCGAAATAGGTCAGGTCGCGCAGGTCCATAATCGATAAACCAGAGTTATTGGTTGATCACAATTAGAAACTGGACTTGATCAATTGCGCTATCAATAATTTGCTCCGAAGCGCTGGTAGCAACGGTCCCGCAACAGGAACGGCCAGCGCGCTGGAGAATGCCCTTGCCTCGTCCCTCGCCTTTGTCCCTGTCCGCCTGGCCCCTTGTCCTGCAATGGCTGGCGCTGCTGATCCTCGCCGGCAGCGCCGGGCAGTTGCTGAACCACTTCGAGGTGCCCGCCGGGCAGTTTCTCGGGCCGATGCTGGTGGCCATCGGTTTCGGCGTCAGCGGTGCCAGCATCCGCGTGCCGCGCCAGGCCTTTCGCCTCGGCCAGGGTTCGGTCGGGGTCCTGGCCGCCCACTCCATGACCATGGCCGTGCTGGCCTCGATGGCCCAGTCCTGGCATGTGATGCTGTTCGCCACCGTGCTCACCGTCTGCCTCAGTGCCCTGGTCGGCCTGGCGCTGGTACGCCTCGGCGGCCTGCCACCCAGCACTGCGGCCTGGGGCACCGCGCCGGGGGCGGCCTCGGCCATGGTCGCGATGGCCGACGACTTCGGCGCCGACTCGCGGGTGGTGGCCACCATGCAGTACGTGCGAGTGGTCTGCGTGGTGATGATCGGCGCCCTGGCCGGCCACTGGATCGGCGTCCCGGCCGGCGGCAGCCAGGCCCACAGCACCGAGGTGGTCCTGCAGACCTTCACCCTGCTCAACCTCGGCCTGACCCTGGGCACCATCGTGCTCGGCGTGCTGCTCGGCTCACGGGTGCCGGCCGGGGCCCTGCTGGTACCGCTGCTGATCGGCGGCGCCTTGCAGATCTCCGGGCTGCTGCACATCACCCTGCCCGGCTGGCTGCTGGCCCTGGCCTATGGCGCCATCGGCTGCTACATCGGCCTGCGCTTCGACCGGCCGACCGTGCGCTACGTCTGGACCCGCCTGCCGGCGATGATCTTCGGCGCGGTGCTGCTGATCGCCCTCTGCGCGCTGTCGGCCTGGCTGCTGGCGCACTGGCTGGACAAGGATTTCCTCTCGGTCTACCTCGCCACCAGCCCCGGCGGCCTGGACGCCATGACGATCATCGCGGTGGACACCCACTCCGACGTCGGCCTGGTGCTGGCCATGCAGACCCTGCGGCTGTTCGCGGTGATCGTCAGCGGCGCTTTTTTCGCCCGGCTGATCATCAAGTGGTCGCGCTGAACCTGGAGCCGCGCGTCTTTAAACACTCTGAAATAGTAAATCCAAGCGCTATCCGCCCTTCCCTGGCTCCGCCGCCAGGCGCCTGAATACGGGCTTCAAGCCACCGTCCTGCAGCACCCCGGGCCGTTTCGCCAGCGACCCGGGAGCTTATTTCCTTCTCGAATAAGAAACGTCTTGCCGCCGGCTGTTGTTACCATGGCGCACATTTGCGTGAAGATTTAATGACTGGCAGGTTTTTCGTGAATTTCATCCGGCGTGTTTTCCATCATCCCCTGGCCCCCCTCGGCGCACTGCTGAGCCTGGTGCTGCTCGTGCCCCTGGTGGCGCGCGCGCTGCTCGGCTGGTCCGATCCCCTGGGCTATCTCTCCGACCTGGGCACCGCGGGCCTGTTGACCCTGCTGCTGTACCGCCGGCCCTGGTGGCTGGCCCTGCCGGTGCTGCTGGTGTGGAGCCTGCTGAGCATTGCCAGCGCCGAGCTGGTCAGCGCCGTGGGCCGCCTGCCCAATGCCTCCGACCTGCATTACCTGTTCGACCCGCAGTTCGTCGGCAACTCCACCGGTGGCGGCCTGGCTCATCCCTGGCTGGCGGCGGCGCTGCTGTCCGGGCTGGCGTTGTGGCTGGGCGTGCAATGGGCGGCCCGCGGCACCCGCGCCCCGCGCTTGCCGCGCCATGCCTGGACCGCCCCGGCGCTGCTGTGGCTGGCCCATGGCGGCGTGCAATACCTGAACCCCAGCGAAGCCGATCAATGGCGCCTGTTCAACCTGCCGCACCAGTTGCTCGCGGCCGCCGCCGGCCAGGGCCAGGTGCAGCTGGAACAATGGCTGGAAGGCGATGTGCCCGAGCTGCCGGTGCAGATGGCCGGCCTGACCCAGCTCGACCTCGACGGCGAGCCGCTGCTGGCCGCCCCGGGCCAGGCGCGCAACGTGCTGGTGATCACCCTGGAAGGCATACCCGGGGCCTATATCAAGACCAACCGCGAGGCCCTGCACAGCCGCTACCAGGACAACCTGATGCCCAAGCTCAGCGCCTGGGCCGAACGCGGCATGAACACCCCGGACTACGTATTGCACAGCCACCAGACCATCCGCGGCCTGTACGCCATGCTCTGCGGCGACTACGACAAACTCGACAACGGTACGCCCAAGGGCATCGAGCTGCTGACCCAGAGCCAGCGTAACCAGGCCTGCCTGCCGGCGCAGTTGCGCAAGCAGGGTTTCAACACCCATTACCTGCAAGGCGCCGGCCTGCGCTTCATGGCCAAAGACAAGATCATGCCGCACATCGGCTTCGACTCGACCCACGGCCTGGAGTGGTTCAGCAACGCCAACTACCTGGACTTCCCCTGGGGCAAGGACGACAAGGCTTTCTTCGAAGGCGCGCTGGACTATGTCGGCCAGCTGAAAAAACAGAAGCAGCCGTGGATGCTCACCCTGCTGACCGTCGGCACCCACCAGCCCTACTCCGCGCCGGAGGACTACCTCAACCGCTTCGACACACCCAAGCAGGCCGCGGTGGCCTACCTGGACGATGCCATCGGTGAGTTCATGGACCAGCTGGAGCGCCAGGGCGTGCTCAAGGACACCCTGGTGGTGATCACCTCGGACGAGTCCCACGGCATCGATGGCGTACGCCTGGCCTCGTCCTGGGGTTTCAACCTGATGCTCGCCCCGGAGCAGGCGCAGTTGCCCAAACTCAAGTCCGGGACCTACGGCCATGTCGACCTGAGCGCCTCGGTGCTCGACTACTTCGGCTTCCAGGTGCCGGAGAGCCTCAGCGGTCGCTCGCTATTTCGCGACTACGCCCTGGGCCGGGAGATCATGTCCTACACCAACGGCAAGCTGCGTTATCACGATGGCCAGGGCACCCTGACCGAGTGCGATTTCCAGCAGCGCTGCCGCTACTACTCAAGCACCGGCTTCATCGCCGACAGCGCCACCTTCAAGGGCCAGTACGGCGGCCTGCGGGCGCGCCAGATCAGCGCCCGGGCTGAAGGCCTGGACCGCACCCTGCTGCAATCGCCGCTGAACCTGCGCTACCAGTTCGGCAGCCCGGCGATCATCCCGCTGCAGGCGCAGATCAAGGATGACTGGGCCGACAACCTGATCGGCGCGCAGTACCTGGAAATGCCCAAGGGCTCGCTGACCCGCGTGCGCTTCACCGTGCGCTCGGCCGACCCACAGCAGAACGCCTACATCCTGCTCAAGGGCAAGGAGCGCGAGCAGGACGTGGCCCTGGGCCTGCCGGAAGAGATGCTGGTCACCCCCGACCAGCCGCTGGAAATGGACTTCAGCTTCGCCAACCCGGAATCGCGCAAGGCCTTCTCCTTCCACCTGCTGGGCTACGGCCTGGGCGCGGTGGAAGTCAGTGACTTCAGCGTGATCACCGAACTGCCGGGGCAAGAGCAAGACAGCGAAGAACCCCAGGACGACAACCCGCACGCCTCCTGAGTCGCCTCCCCGGGACGCTGGGCGGCAGCACGACCGTCCAGTTCCCGCGCCCTTGTCTAAACTCCTGGTCAGGCACAAGGTATGGCCTCGCTGCGGTCCGCAGCGCCACCGCCGGAGTACGAGGACGCACATGACCGACACCCTGGACACCCCTCTGGAGCAGCTGCAGCGACTGATGGCCGAGCGCCCCTTCATGGTCCTCACGGGCGCCGGCATCAGCACCCCTTCGGGGATTCCCGACTACCGCGACAACGACGGCGTGCGGCGCGGCCAGCAACCGATGATGTACCAGGAGTTCCTGGCCGAACCCAAGGCCCGGCGCCGCTACTGGGCGCGGGCCATGCTCGGCTGGCCGCGGATCCGCCAGGCCCGGCCGAACGCGGCCCACGAGGCCCTGGCGCATTTACAGGCGCGGCAGAAAATCGCCGGCTTGATCACCCAGAACGTCGACACCCTGCACGACCAGGCCGGCAGCCGCGACGTGATCGAACTGCACGGCAACCTGCACCGGGTGGTCTGCCTGGATTGCCGCCAACGCAGCGATCGACAGGCGATCCAGCAATTGCTGGAACTGCACAATCCCTACCTGGCCGGCGTCGACGCGGTGCAGGCGCCCGACGGCGACACCCTGCTCGACCCGGTGTTCGAAGAACGTTTCCAGGTGCCCCGCTGCCCTCATTGCGCTGGCGAGCGGCTGAAACCGGATGTGGTGTTCTTCGGCGAAAACATGGCCCAGGCCACCGCGGCCAAGGCCCTGCACAGCATCGAGCAGGCCGCCGGCCTGCTGGTGGTGGGCTCGTCGCTGATGGCCTATTCGGCCTTTCGCCTGTGCAAGGTCATGGCCGACCAGGGCAAGCCGCTGATCGCCATCAACTTCGGCAAGACCCGCGCCGACGAGCTGCTGGACCTGAAGATCGCCGCCTCCTGCGAGCAACTGTTGCCGCTGCTGGCCGAGCGCCTGACCTCCTAGGCAACCCCCGACAGGCGCTCGGCCAGACCGGCCCCGCGCAGAATGTCGAACAGCGCCTGGGCCGCGCTGGACAGTTCATGCCCGGGGTTGGTCAGCACGCCGATGGCGCGTTCCACCACCGGGTCGCGCAGGGTGATGCAGCGCGCGCCCAGCTCGCGCATCTGTCCGGCGCACAGGGCCGGCACCGCGCTCACACCGAGGCCGCTGGCGACCATGCGCCCCACCGTCGCCAGTTGATGGCTTTCGAATTCCACCGGCAGTTTCATCTCCCGTGCCCGCAGGTGCTCTTCAAGCATCACCCGCACCGTGGACGGCCGTTGCAGGGTAATGAAGGGCTGTTCCAGCAGCGATTGCCAGTCGATGTCCTTCAGGTCGGCCAGGGGGGAATCGCTGGGCACCACGGCGACGAAGCGGTCGATGTACAGCGGGGTGAATTGCAGCGACGCACTTTGCTGCGGCTCGAAGGCCACCCCCAATTCCACCTGGCGGTCGCGGACCATCTCCAGTACCTGCTCGTTGATCACGTCGTTGACCGTGACGTTGACCTGCGGGTAACGCGCGCGAAAGGTCTTGAGAATCGGCGGCAGCAGGTTGCCGGCAAAGGACGGCATGGCCGCCAGGGTCACCCGCCCGCGCTGCAGGGTGAAGCGCTGACGCAGTTCGTCC
The DNA here is from genome assembly GCF_059421865.1 of Pseudomonas sp. GW821-FHT02B10. NCBI lineage: Bacteria > Pseudomonadati > Pseudomonadota > Gammaproteobacteria > Pseudomonadales > Pseudomonadaceae > Pseudomonas > Pseudomonas sp. GW821-FHT02B10. The sequence continues at coordinate 197,881 of NZ_JBWKVU010000013.1, forward strand.
TCGGCGTTGTCCCAGTCGGCGATCAGACGCCGCGCCAGGGGCACCAGCGCCTCGCCTTCCGGGGTCAGGGCGACATTGCGTGTATTGCGGCTGAACAGGCGCCCGCCGAGGCCGTCCTCCAGAGCCTTGATGGTCAGGCTCAGGGCCGACTGCGACAGGTGCAGGCGCTCGCAGGCCACGGCGAAACTCAGGCTCTGGGCCACCGCCAGGAAGGCGCGGATCTGTTTGACGGTCATGCTCTGCCCTCGGGATCGACTGTTGAGTTTTATCTATCAATCAACCTTAAAAATCAACTTAACAAATCAATCCCCTGGCGCAACACTGCGGCTCACTCTCTTCATACGGCCAGCCAGCCGGCTGGCAACGCAAACACCAATAACAAGAGGATGTGCAGATGGCAGGTTTCGACAAGCGCGTAGCGTCCTACGAGGAAGCCCTCGAAGGTCTCAAGGACGGCATGACCGTGATCTCCGGCGGCTTCGGCCTGTGCGGCATTCCGGAAAACCTGATCGCCGAGATCAAGCGTCGCGGCACCCGCGACCTGACCGTGGTCTCCAACAACTGCGGCGTCGACGGCTTCGGCCTCGGCGTGCTCCTGGAAGACCGGCAGATCAGCAAGGTGGTGGCCTCCTACGTCGGTGAAAACGCCCTGTTCGAGAAGCAACTGCTGAGCGGCGAAATCGAAGTGGTGCTGACCCCGCAAGGCACCCTGGCCGAGAAAATGCGCGCCGGTGGCGCCGGCATCCCGGCCTTCTTCACCGCCACCGGCGTCGGCACCCCGGTCGCCGACGGCAAGGAAACCCGTGAATTCAATGGCCGCGCCTACCTGATGGAAGAGTCCATCACCGGCGACTTCGCCATCGTCAAAGGCTGGAAAGCCGACCACTTCGGCAACGTGGTCTACCGCCACACCGCGCAGAACTTCAACCCGCTGGCCGCCACCGCCGGCAAGATCACCGTGGTCGAGGTCGAAGAGATCGTCGAGCCGGGCGAGCTGGACCCGACGCAGATCCACACCCCCGGCATCTACGTCGACCGGATCATTTGCGGCACGTTCGAAAAACGCATCGAACAGCGCACCGTGCGCAAGTAATCGCCCGCCCAACGACTGACGGAGAATAAAAAATGGCTCTTACCCGCGAACAAATGGCTCAACGCGTCGCCCGCGAACTGCAGGACGGCTTCTACGTGAACCTCGGCATCGGCATCCCGACCCTGGTGGCCAACTACATCCCCGACGGCATGGAAGTGATGCTGCAATCGGAAAACGGCCTGCTCGGCATGGGCGCCTTCCCCACCGACGACGAAGTCGACGCGGACATGATCAACGCCGGCAAGCAGACCGTCACCGCGCGCATCGGCGCGTCGATTTTCTCTTCCGCCGAATCCTTCGCGATGATCCGTGGCGGCCATATCGACCTCACCGTGCTCGGCGCCTTCGAGGTCGACGTGCAGGGCAACATCGCCTCGTGGATGATCCCCGGCAAGCTGGTCAAGGGCATGGGCGGCGCCATGGACCTGGTGGCCGGCGCGGACAACATCATCGTCACCATGACCCACGCCTCGAAAGACGGCGAGTCGAAACTGCTGTCGCGCTGCAGCCTGCCGCTGACCGGCGCCAACTGCATCAAGCGCGTGCTGACCGACCTGGCTTACCTGGAGATCGAGAACGGCGCGTTCATCCTCAAGGAGCGCGCCCCGGGCGTGAGCGTCGAGGAAATCGTCGGCAAGACCGCCGGCAAGCTGATCGTGCCGGCCCACGTGCCTGAAATGCAGTTCGCCTGAGGAGCAACCAGACCATGCAAGACGTCGTAATCGTTGCCGCCACCCGCACCGCGGTCGGCAGTTTCCAGGGTTCGCTGGCAACCATTCCCGCGGTCGACCTGGGGGCCGCGGTGATCCGCCAGTTGCTGGCCCAGACCGGCCTGGACGGTGCCCAGGTCGATGAAGTGATCATGGGCCAGGTGCTCACCGCCGGCGCCGGGCAGAACCCCGCGCGCCAGGCCGCGAT